>PNMF01000019.1 GCA_013823485.1 Comamonadaceae bacterium | reverse complement strand
CGGTCGTCGGGGATTACCTGGAAGCCCTGTGGCGACCGCTCATGACCGCTGCCCGGCAGCGGGGCGAGATCACCCCCGAGCAGTCCGAGCGGTTGGCCTGGGAGCTGATGATTTCGCGCGAGCGCAGCGTCAACGCCTTCGCATTGCCGGGGGGTTATCTGGGGGTGAACCTGGGGCTGCTGGCCCTGACCGAGCGACCGGAAGAGGTGGCATCGGTGCTGGCGCACGAGCTCAGCCATGTGTCGCAGCGGCACATTTCGCGGCTGATCGAGAACGACGAGCGGATGGCGCCGTGGATGCTGGGCGCCATGATCCTGGGCGCGTTGGCCGCCGGCTCCAACCCGCAGGCGGCGGGGGCGGCCATCATCGGCGGCTCGGCGGTGGCGGCCCAGAACGCCCTGAACTTCTCGCGCGACATGGAGCGCGAGGCCGACCGGATCGGCTTCAGCGTGCTGACCGATGCGGGGTTCGACGCGCAGGGCTTCGTCACCATGTTCGACAAGCTGCAGCAGGCGTCGCGCCTGAACGACGACGGCGCCTTTCCCTACCTGCGCAGCCACCCGCTCACCGGCGAGCGCATCGCCGACATGCGGCTGCGTCTGCCGGCCGGCCCGCTGGCCTCGGCGGCTCCACGGCCCGGCCACCCCTCGATCGCCTTCCATGCCCAGGTGTCGGCCCGCGCGCGGGTGATGTCCGAAAAAAGCCCGGACCGCTGGCGCGCCCTGCTGGCCGCAGGGCAAGGGGCCGATGCCGGCGTGGGGCCTCGTTATGCGGCCGCGCTGTCCGCGCTGCGGCTCGGCCAGCGCGACCGCGCCATCGAACTGGCCGAACAGCTGCGTCGCCAGGTGCCGGCCGATGGTCGTCCGTGGGCCGATGCCCTGCTGCTGGAGATCTTGCTGGCCCCGGGGCAGCTGTCGCCCAATCACACGCCGCGGCTGGCCGAGTTGCGCGACGCCGCGTTGTCCGGCGGTTCCCGCACTTCTTTGCTGCTGGGGGCGCAAGCCGCGCTGGCCACCGGCGAGCCGGCGCGGGCGGTGGGCCGGCTGCAGGAATGGGTGGTGTCGCGGCCCCGCGATGCGCAGGCCTGGCAGCTGCTGTCGCGCGCTCACCAGACCCAGGGGCAGGTGTTGCGGTCGGTGCGGGCCGATGCCGAGGCCCGGGTGGCTCAGCGGGATTTCAGCGGGGCACTGGAGCGGCTGAAGGCTGCGCAGGCGCTGCCGCCGGCCCAGCGCAACGCCGACCCGATCGAGCTGGCCATCGTGGACAGCCGTCGGCGCGACGTGGAGCTGCTGTTGAAGGAATCGATGCGCGAGGACTGAGTGCCCGCGCGGGCGCTCAGGCCCGGCGCCCGAACAGGCCGCGCATGGCCTGGTCGATGAGGAGCATCAGCACCGAATAGATCAGCGAGCCCAGCAGGGCCGCGCCGAACCCGGCGACGAAGAAGCCGTCCAGCACGCTGGCCGCTGCCCAGAACAGCAGGGCGTTGATGACGAACAGGAACAGGCCGAGGGTGACCACCGTCACCGGCAGCGTGAGGATGACCAGCACCGGCCGCAGCGTGGCATTGAACAGCCCGATGACGGCCGCGGCCAGCAGGGCCGAGCCGAAGCTGCGGACTTCCACGCCGCTGTAGAGGTAGGTCACCGCCAGCAGCGCACAGGCCGCCAGCAGCCACCGGACGATCAGGCGGCCCATGGCATCAGGCCTGGCCGGCGGTGGCGGCGCGCGCGGCAGCGCGGCGGTTGTGCAGCCAGCCGGCGGCCAGCACGCCGACGATGACCACCGCCACCACGGCCCAGTACAGGACGTTGGCGGAGCCTTCCGGCTTGAACCAGTCGGAGAGCAGCTTCTCGTTGACCATCATCTTGCCGGCGGTGAAGGCCAGCACACCGGCGCCGATGTACATGATCGAGGGGAAGCGCTCGACCAGCTTCAGCACGATGGTGCTGCCGAACACCACGATGGGAATGCTCACCAGCAGGCCGATGACCACCAGGTCGAAGGAGCCCTGGGCTGCGCCGGCCACGCCCAGCACGTTGTCGATGCCCATGACGGCGTCGGCAATGATGATGGTCTTCATGGCGCCCCAAAAGGTGGTGGCGCCGGCGCCGTGCTCCTCGCCGTCACCCTCGTCTTCGGCCACCAGCTTGTAGGCGATCCACACCAGGGCGGCGCCGCCGACCAGCATGAGGCCGGGGATCTTGAGCAGCCAGACCACGGCCAGGGTCATGGCCGAACGGACCACGATGGCGCCCACCGTGCCCCAGATGATGGCTTTCTTCTGGTGCTCCTTGGGCAGGTTGCGGGCGGCCAGCGCGATCACGATGGCGTTGTCGCCAGCGAGCACCAGGTCGATCAGGATGATGGCCAGCAGCGCTGACCACCAGGCGGCGGACATGAATTCCATGCGGGTTCTCCAGGGGTTGTGGCCGAAGGTTCTGCCCGTCGCGGTCGCGGACTCCCCCTCCCTCGGCAAAGCCCACGATTCTATCGGCCGCACCATTTTTGGGTGTACGCAATTGCCGCAGGGGGTTGGGCCTCCGGTCGCCTCGGACATGGCCGGGTGGCTATGATCGGCCTCCCTTTCAGATACCCCCCATGGCCGGCATCCACATTTCCGACATCGAGGCCGCGATCAACCACTGGCGTGAGCGCTCACCTTCGCCCGACGGCGTGTCGCTGGCGGTGCCCCTGCGCGCACTGGCCGAGGTGTACGCGCTGCTGGTGTATTTCCGGGAGACCGAGGCCGACGAGCACACCCTGCCGGCGGCCGCCCGCGAGGCCTGGCTGGCCTGGTACGCCAGCACGCCGGACACGCCCTGCATCGCCATCTGCTCGACCAGCCAGGGCGACGAGATGTGCAAGGGCTGCGGCCGCTCGTTCGACGAGGTGCAGCGCTGGACCGAGATGACGCCGGGCGAAAAGCGCGCCACCTGGCGGCGCATCACCCTGGAGGGCGATGCCTGGCGCTTCAACCGCTACGCCGAGCGCGCACGCGGCAACTGACGTCCCCGTGCAGGACGGGGCGCCTCAGACCCGGCGGGCCAGCTCGGCGGCCTTGCCCACGTAGCTGCCGGGCGTCATGGCCAGCAGGCGGTCCTTTTCGGGCTGCGGAATGTCCAGGCTGCGGATCAGGCCGTGCAGCGCTTCGGCGGTGACCGTCTTGCCGCGCGTGACTTCCTTCAGCTTCTCGTAGGCGCCTTGCACGCCGTAGCGGCGCATGACGGTCTGGATCGGCTCGGCCAGCACTTCCCAGGAAGCGTCGAGGTCCTGGTCCAGGGCTTCGCGGTTGAGTTCCAGCTTGTTCAGGCCGACGCCCAGCGCGTGGTAGGCCAGCACCGCATAGCCCAGCGCCACGCCCATGTTGCGCAGCACGGTGGAGTCGGTCAGGTCGCGCTGCCAGCGGCTGATCGGCAGTTTTTCCGAGAGGTGGCGCAGCAGCGCGTTGGCCAGACCCAGGTTGCCCTCGGCGTTCTCGAAGTCGATCGGGTTGACCTTGTGCGGCATGGTCGACGAGCCGATCTCGCCCGGCTTGAGCTTCTGCTTGAAGTAGCCCAGGCTCACATAGCCCCAGATGTCGCGCGAGAGGTCGATCAGGATGGTGTTGGTGCGGGCCACCGCATCGAACAGCTCGGCCATGTAGTCGTGCGGCTCGATCTGGATGCTGTAGGGCTGGAAGGTCAGGCCCAGGCCCAGGGGCTCGGGCGTTTCCACCACATGGCGGCTGAAGGCTTCCCAGTCGAACTCGGGCCAGGCGCTCAGGTGGGCGTTGTAGTTGCCCACCGCACCGTTCATCTTGCCCATGAGGCGGACCGCCGCGATGCGCTCGCGGGCGGTCTGCAGGCGGACCACCACGTTGGCCATTTCCTTGCCCACGGTGGTGGGGCTGGCGGTCTGGCCGTGGGTGCGGCTGAGCATGGGGACATCGGCAAAGGCCTGTGCCATCTCGCGCAGCTTGTCGATCACGGCGTCCAGGCTCGGCAGCACCACCTGTTCGCGCGCGCCTTTGAGCTGCAGGGCGTGGCTGGTGTTGTTGATGTCCTCGCTGGTGCAGGCGAAGTGCACGAATTCGGCGGCGCGCTCCAGTTCGGGCCGGGCCTCGAACTTGGACTTGATCCAGTACTCGACCGCCTTCACGTCGTGGTTGGTGGTCTTCTCGATCGCCTTGATGGCCTCGCCGTCTTCCTCGCTGAAGTTCTTGACCAGCCCGAGCAGGTAGGTGCGGGCGCCCGGCGACAGCGGCTTGAACTCGTCGAAGCCGGCATCCGACAGGGCAATGAACCAGGCAATTTCCACCTGCACGCGCCGGTGCATGTAGCCCAGCTCGCTCATGAGCGGGCGCAGGCTGCCCAGACGGCCGGCATAGCGCCCGTCCAGGGGCGACAGGGCCGAAATGGGGGACAGGCTTGCCGGGGAGCCGGCGGCGGAGGCGGGGGAGGCTGGGGTCGGTCGCATCCCGGGATTGTAGGAGGCCATTCGTCAGCGTCGTCGGGGGGTGCGTCGCTAGAATCGTTCGTCGTATCAATACTCCCTACCGTCCAACATGAAACTCATCGGAGCCGTCACCAGCCCTTACGTGCGCAAGGTTCGCGTCGTCATGGCCGAGAAGAAGCTCGACTACCAGTTCGTGCAGGAAGACGTCTGGTCGGCAGACACCACCATCACCGCCTCCAACCCCCTGGGCAAGGTGCCCTGTCTGGTCATGGAAGGCGGCGAGGCCGTGTTCGACTCGCGGGTGATCGTCGAATACCTCGACACCCTCTCCCCGGTGGGCAAGCTGATTCCGGCCGGCGGCCGCGAGCGCGCCGAGGTCAAGACCTGGGAGGCGCTGGCCGATGGTCTGCTGGACGCCGCCGTGCTGGCCCGTCTGGAGGCCACCTGGGCCGGCCGGACCGACCAGCAGCGCAGCAAGGCCTGGATCGACCGGCAGATCGGCAAGATCGAGGCCAGCCTGAAGTCCATGAGCCAGGGGCTGGGCGAGAAGCCGTTCTGTTCCGGCAACCACCTCTCGCTGTCCGATCTGGCGGTGGGCTGTGCCCTGGGTTACCTGGACTTCCGCTTCCCGGTGATCAACTGGCGCGACCCGTACCCCAACCTGTCGCGTCTGGCCGAGAAGCTCAACCAGCGCCAGAGCTTCATCGACACCCGCCCGGTCTGATCACTGCCCGGCTTTTTTCTTCAGCCAGCGCATCAGGCCGCCCACCAGCGGCAGCTTCTCGTACAGCTCCTCGGCGGCGTCCCAGTAGTCGCGGTGGTCGGCGATGCGGCCGTCGTCGTCGAGCTGCAGGTGCGATCCGCCCCGGATCACGCGTGGCTGCTGCGGGTCGAAGCGCTGGAAGCGGAAGTGGAACTCCCAGGCCAGGAACACCTGCGCCCCGTCGACGATGCGTTGCGTCACCACGAACCGCGGCTCGTGCAGCGAGGCGTACATGTGCTCGAAGATGCCGCGGATGGCCGCTGTGCCGTGCACCTCGTTGAACGGGTCCTTGAACCGGGCCAGCGGGGTGTAGAGCCGGTCGATCTCGCCCAGCGAGGCGGGCGACAGGTGCTCGAAGTAATGGCAGATGCGCTCGGTCGCGGCGCGCGCGGCGGCGGTGTCGATGGCCATGGTTCAGAGCCCGGTGAAGCGCCGCACCACCGGAAAGAACAGCCGGTAGGGCAGCAGCCGCAGCAGCTTCATGAAATGGGTGAAGCGCTTGGGGTAATGGATCTCGAACGCGCCACGCGCCCAGTCGGCCAGCATGGCTTCGGCGGCCTCCTCGGGCGTGATCAGGGCCGGCATCTCGAACTGGTTCTGCGCGGTCAGCGGCGTCTGCACGAAGCCCGGGTGCACCACGCTCACGCCGATGCCGTGGGGTCCGAGGTCGAGGTAGAGGTTTTCGGCCAGGTTGGTCAGCGCCGCCTTGGTCGGGCCATAGGCCAGACTCTTCGGCAGGCCCCGGAAGCCGGCCACGCTGCTGATCAGGCTGATGTGCCCGGCCCGGCGCGCCAGCATGGCCGGCACGACGGCGTCCAGCACATGCAGGGCGCCCTGGTAGTTGATGGCCCAGTGGCGGTTGAGGTCGGCCATGTCGATGGCGGTGGCCCGCATTTCGCGGTAGTGGCCGGCGCAGTACACGACCAGGTCCAGCGGCCCGTCGGCCAGGATGGCGTGGGCCGTGGCGGTCACCGCGCCCGGGTCGGTCACATCCAGTGGCCAGGCCTGCGCCGGGTGGCTGCCGCCGTGGCGGGCCGCAAACGCTTCCAGGGCGGCCGCGCCGCGCGCCGACACCAGCACCTGGGCGCCGCGCGCGTGCAGCGCATGGGCGCATGCCTCGCCGATGCCGCTGGAGGCGCCCACCAGCCAGACGCGCCGGCCGGTCCAATCGGTCAGGCGCGGGTTCATGGCGCCCGCTTCACGAAGGTCAGCGTGACTTCACCCAGCCGGATGCCGAACTTGCTCATCTCGGCCTTGTTGAGCATGACGCGGTCGTCCATGAGGTACATCCAGTCGTCGAACTGCACCTCCCACACCTTGCCGTCCACCGGCAGCGCCAGCGTGTAGCCCCAGCGGAAGGCGTTGCCCCGGGTCTCGCCCAGTGCTTCGCCGACCACGTCGTCGGCCTGGCCGACATAGCGGCCATCGCCCAGGTGCTTGAGGCGCCAGATGCGTTTCTGGGTGGTGCCGTCGGAGTAGACGAAGTCTTCGTCGAGCACGCCTTCCTCGCCGTTCCAGCTGCAGCGCATGACCACGGTGAAGCGCTTGACCACCGCGCCGGAGCGGTCGGTGAAGATGCCGTAGGCGTCCAGCGTGCCGTTGAAGTACTGGCGCAGGTCCAGCACCGGCTTTTCGCTGGCGTACTGCGCGATCTGGGGGCCGGCGCAGCCGGCCAGGGTGGCGGCACCGGTCAGACCGGCCGCCAGCAGGAGACGTCGTTGCATGGTGGGGTTCCGTTTCAGCAAGGGTTTCAGACAGGTTGGATGGCGCTCTGCGCCGGCCGGCGGATCACCAGCCAGTGCAGCGCGCCACCGGCGATCAGCTTGAGCACGCAGGGCAGCAGGCAGTAGGCGGCGGTCAGGGTCATGAGGGCATGCGGGTCACGCGAGCCCGGCTCGTAGCCCAGCCAGGCCAGCACCGGCAGCGCCAGGCCGGCGGCCAGCGCCAGGTTGAGCTTGGCGGCGAAGTTCCACCAGCCGAAGTAGGCGCCTTCGCGCCGTCCGCGCTCGCCCAGGTCGCCGATCAGGCCGGCCAGCAGGGCGCCGGGCACGGTGAGGTCGGCCCCCAGGGCCATGCCGGAGAGCGCGCAGACCACGATGAAGGGCACTATGTCGCCGGTGCCCAGCGTGGCCGCCCACACGAACACCGCCACCGACAGGCCCATGCCCAGCAGCCAGCTGCGGGCCAGCCCGAAGCGGGCCACGGCGCGCACCCACAGCGGCATCGAGAGCGCCGCGCACAGGAAATAGGTGCCCAGGAAGGCCGGTTCGATCGAGGTCGGTGCCTGCAGCCGGTCCTGCACGAAGAACAGCACCAGGGTGGCGGGCACCGCGCTGGCCGTGCCGTTGATGATGAACACCGCCAGCAGCCGCACGAAGGCCGGCTGGCGCAGCGGCGACGGGCCTTGCGGCGCAGCGTCGTGCGCAAGGTCGATCGACGCCGCCGGGCGCAGGCTGCGGGTCCAGGCCCACCAGCCCAGGGCCAGCAGCACTGCGAAGCTGCCCACCATGGCGCCCAGCCCGAGCGTGCCGGGCAGCACCGCAGCGGTCAGCACGCCGCACAGACCGAGCGCCTCGCGCCAGGCCACCACGCGGCTGCGCTGCGCTTCGTTGCCGCCCAGTCGGGCGCCCCAGGCCTGGTGCGCCACGCTCATGACGCTGAACACGGTGTAGCTCAGCGCCATCACCAGCCCGGCCCAGCCCAGCAGCAGGGTGCTGCCGTCGCGCACGGCGGCCGGGGGGAAAAACAGCGCCCACAGGCCCAGTGCCAGCAGCACGGCCGCGAAGCCGCTGACGCCGAGCACCGCGCCCGGCGAGCGCGCGGCCAGCCGGTCGCACCAGCGCCCGATGATGGGGTCGAGCACCGCGTCCACCAGCCGCGCGGCCAGCAGCACCGCGCCCAGGGCGGCCAGCGGCGCGCCGAATTCGCGTGCGTAGTGGTTGGGCAGCACCACATACAGCGGCAGGGCCACGAAGGCCAGCGGCAGGCCCAGCAGACCGTAGCTCAGACCGTGGCGCCAGGCGCCTGGACCGATGAAACGTGCTGCCGGGTCCTGTGTCGGGTTCATGGGTTGCGCGGCGACACGCCCGCGACCGATTGCAGCAGCGTCTCGCGCATGCGGGGCTGCGAGGTGCGGGGCGAGAGCCAGATGCCGAAGAACTGGCGCGAGAAGGCGTCGTCCGCCACTTCGCCCAGCAGACGGCCGTTCAGGTAGAACCGGGCGCCGCTGCCGGGCACGTGCACGCCGGTGATGCGGTCGCCCTTCTTCACGTCGGGGAACAGGTCGGTCATGGCCTTGAGCCAGGTGGCGGCCCGGGCGTCGTCGAACGGCGCGACCCGGCGCATTTCCTCGATGGACCGCTCGGCGATGTCGGCCCCTTCAAAGTTGCGCAGGTAGGCCAGTTCGAGCGCAAAGCGCTGTTCGCCGTAGCGCGCCGGGTCGAAGCCGCTGCGGGCGAACAGGGTGGCGTCGTAGACATCGAAGCCCCAGACCTTCAGGCGCGCCTGGCCGACGCTGGTCTTGTCCTGCAGCGCGGCCGTCAGGGTGGGTTCCGGCGGGTTGGCCCGGGCCGGCAGTGCGCCGACCAGGGCGGCCGCACAGACCAGTGAGGCCAGCAGCGAGGGGGTGCGTGGTTTCATGCCGGTCCTCCGTGGTGGGGTCAGGCGGGCTTGCGCAGGGTGTACTGCACGACGTCGATGTTGCCGCCCCGGAAGCCGGCCTCGCAGTAGGCGAGGTAGAACTCCCAGATGCGCATGAAGCGCTGGTCGAAGCCGAGTGCCAGCACCCGGTCGTGCTCGTGCAGGAAGCGATCGCGCCACTGGGCCAGCGTCTCGGCATAGTCCAGGCCGAAGGGGAATTCGTCCACCACCTCCAGTCCGGCGGCGCGGGCCTGCGCGCGGAACTCGGTCGGGCACGGCAGGCAGCCGCCGGGGAAGATGTATTGCTGGATGAAGTCGGTGCCCTTGATGTAGCGGTCGAACAGGGCGTCCTCGATCACGATGCTCTGGATGCAGGCGCGGCCACCCGGCTTGAGCAGGCGGGCCACGCTCTGGAAGTAGGTCGGCCAGTACTCGCGGCCCACGGCTTCGATCATCTCGATCGAGCAGACGGCGTCGAAGGGTTCGTCGCGGATGTCGCGGTAGTCCTGCAGGCGCAGGTCGGCGCGATCGGCCCGGCCGATGCTGGCCATGCGTTCGCGGGCGAAGTCGAGCTGCTCGGTGGAGAGGGTCACGCCGGTGATGCTGGCGTCGAACTCCAGCGTGGCCTTCTCGGCCAGCGCGCCCCAGCCGCAGCCGATCTCCAGCACCCGGTGACCCGGCTGCACGCCAGCCATGCGCAGGGCCCGCCGCACCTTGGCGTGCTGGGCGGCCGCCATGTCCTGGCCGGGGGTCTCGAACCAGGCCGATGAATAGTTCATCGTCTCGTCCAGCCAGAGCCGGTAGAACGGGTTGCCCAGGTCGTAGTGGGCATGGATGTTCTTGCGGCTGTTGGTCTTGCTGTTGCGGTTGAGCAGGTGCTTGATGCGGTAGGCCAGGCGGCCGAACCAGGAGCCGTAGATGACGTCTTCCACCTCGCGGCGGTTGGCGATCATCAGCTCCAGCAGGGTGGTCAGGTTGGGCGTGGTCCAGTCGCCGGCAATGAAGCTCTCGGCAAAGCCGATGTCGCCCGATTTGAGCGCGGCGCTGCACACGTTCCAGTTGTGCAGCTTCATGCTGGCGTGCGGGCCTTCGGTGCTGCCGAAGCGTTGCACCGAGCCGTCGGGCAGGGTCAGCGTGAGGCTGCCGTGCACCAGGCGCTGCAGCAGTTGCAGGGTGGTGCGGGCGGCGGCGGGTGCATTGCGCGGCAGCGCGAAGCCGGCGGGCTGTCGGGTGGCGGTGGTGCTGTTCATGTAGGACGGGGTTCGGCGCCCGGCTGCTGGGCCGGCGCGGTGGTCACGAAGTCGCCCGGAGCGGGCGGCTGGCGGAAAAACGGGGCTTTGCGCAGCCACAGGCGCACGGCCTGCCAGTGGATGCGGGCCATGACGCCCAGGGTCATGACCGGGTGGCTCCAGAGCGCGCGCCGGCGGGTCTGGCCGGTGAGCGGGAGCAGGTCGCCACAGACGCTGGTGTTGAGCAGCACCGGCGAGCCGGGGCGTTCATCGTCGTGGTAGTCGATGCGGACCACGGTGCGTTCCCGGCCGGCCTGCGCGGTGCGCATGAAGACGAAGCGGTAGCGCCCCTGGACCGGGCAGAACGGCGAGACATGGAACACCTTGGCGGCTTCGCACGGCACCCCGAAGCGGGGTTCGTCGAGCAGGTAGCAATGGCGCTCGCCGAAGGTGTTGTTCACCTCGGCCAGCACCGCCCGCAGCGAGCCGTCGGCCCGGTGGCAGTACCAGAAGCTCACCGGCTTGAAGGTGTAGCCCAGCACGCGCGGGTAGGTGTGCAGCCAGACCTCGCCGTCGGCATCGCCGATGCCGTGCTCGGCCAGCACCGATTCGAGCCAGGCCAGCGCGTCGTCGCGGCCGTCGCCGTGGTCGCGGTCGTGGAACGACAGGGCCGAGCGGCGGTTGCGGGCCAGCGCGCCCGGGCCGTCGCGGCGCAGGCTGCGCATCGGCAGCATCAGGAAGTAGGTCGGGTAGGCGAAGGCATTGCGGCGCGGGCGGTGCCGCGTGTGGCGCACCTGGCCGAAGCCGATCTGCGCCACCGCATTCATGCAAACACCCCGGGCAGGGCAGCGCGGCGCGCGGTCTGGTCGTCGGTCACCGGCACCAGGCCGAGGTACTCGATGAGCGAGCGTGCGGCCCGCAGACCGGACTTCAGCCCATCTTCGTGGAAGCCGTAACCGCACCAGGCACCGGCGTAGAAGGTGGCCAGGTGTCCCTGCAGCGCCGGCACGCGGGCCTGCGCGCGGATGGCGGCCAGGTCGAACACCGGGTGGTCGTAGTCCCAGGCGCCGACCACGAACCGGTCCTCGATCGGGCGTTGCGGGTTGAGCGACACCACCACCGGTTGCTCCACCGGCAGCGGCTGCAGCTGGTTGAGCAGGTAGTGCAGGCAGACCTGGGCCGATTCGCGGCTCGCGCTGGGGGCACGTTCGTAGTTCCAGGCCGCCCAGGCGCGGCGGCTGGCGGGCAGCACCCGGGCGTCGGTGTGCAGCACGGCGCGGTTGGCCTGGTAGCGGATGGCGCCGAGCACCTCGCGTTCGTTGGCCGAGGCCTCGCCGCCCAGCAGGCGCAGCGTCTGGTCGGTGTGGCAGGCCATCACCACCGCGTCGAAGCGGTCGACGCCCCGGTCGGTGACGATGCGCACGCCCTGGCTGTCGCGCAGCACCTGGCGCACCGGGGTGGACAGGCGGGCATCCGGCACCTCGGCCACGATCTTGTCGACGTAGTGCCGGGCACCGCCGCGCACCGTGTACCACTGCGGCCGGTTGCTCACCTGGATGAGGCCGTGGTTGTGGCAGAAGCGGACCATGGTGGCGACCGGGAAGGCCAGCATCTGGTCGGTCGGGCAGCTCCAGATGCAGCCCATCATGGGCAGGAAGTACCAGTCGCGGAATTCGTCCGAGAAGCCTTGCTCGCGCAGGAAATCGCCCAGCGGCTGCAGCAGCGGGCTGTTCTCGCCCAGGTCGTCGCCGCGCTCGGCCAGGCGGGTGGTGATGCGGTTGAAACGCAGGATGTCGGCCAGCATGCGCCAGAAGCGCGGGTTCAGCAGGTTGCGGCGCTGCGAGAACACGGTCGACAGGCTGGAGCCGCTCCATTCGAGCGCACCACCCCCGGGCGCCGCGCCCGGCGCCTGGACCGAGAACGACATGTCGGAAGGCGCAATCTCAACCCCCAGCTGCGAGAAGAGCGCCAGCAGGTTGGGGTAGGTGCGTTCGTTGAGCACCAGGAAGCCGGTGTCCACGCCGAAGGTGGTCGGGCGGCCCTGGGCGTCGGGCAGCGTCATGTCCACCGTGTGGGTGTGGCCGCCGAAGTAGTCGTTGGCCTCGAACAGGGTCAGGTCGGCCAGGCCCTGCAGCGTGTGGGCCACCGCCAGGCCCGAGATGCCGGAGCCCACGATGGCAACACGTGGCATGGGGCGGGCGGGGGAAGAAGGGGCGTCGCGGTACATGGCAGTCACCGGCTGGCCCCGAGGGCGACCGCGCTGCGGTGCCCGGAATAAGAAAGAACTGCGAAGCGCCCCGAAACGAACAAGGGAGGGAGGGAGGAGGAGGAGAAACGCCTCGGGATTTCAGCCCGGCCGGGGAGGGCCGTCAGACTTCGCAGTTCGGAAAACGGGGAGTGGTCGCCAACCGGCTGTCCACCCACACCGGCATGGAGTGCCGTGCGGGAACGGAAGTTCCGCCAGATGCTGAAGACCATGCAAAAGACTCCTGAATCTGTCCCGAAACTGCGGGGCAATCTGCAGCCGGATGTGGGTGTATTTAAACTGAACAGTCTCATTGTGACTGACCAGTCACGATTTTTCCGACAACATTCGCTCGATATCCTTCACGAGCGAAGGGTCTTTGGGGTCAACCGAGCTGGCATAGCTCCGCACCACGCGGCCGGAGCGGTCGATCAGGTACTTGTGGAAGTTCCACTGTGGCCGCTCGCCGGTGCGCTGGGCGAGCTGCTGGTACAGCGGGTTGGTGCCGCTGCCGACCACCGTGGTCTTGGCGAACATCGGAAATTTGACGCCGAAGGTGCTTTCGCAGAAGGCCGCGATCGAGGCGTTGCTGCCGGGCTCCTGGCGGCCGAAGTCGTTGGTGGGAAAGCCCAGCACCACCAGGCCGCGGTCCTTGTAGCGGCTGTAGAGCGCCTCCAGTGCGCCGTACTGCTGGGTGAAGCCGCAGAAGCTGGCGGTGTTGACCACCAGGGTCACCCGGCCGGCGTACTGGCAGAGGGACTGCGGTTTTTCGTCCTGCAGGCGGTCGAAGCGGTGCTGCAGCAGGGCGGGGCAATTGTCGGCCGGGGCCGGGGCTGCCGTGGCCGGCGCTGCGGGGCGGGTCTGGGCGCTGGCCGCAGGGGTCCATGCCAGCGCGCCCAGCGTCAGCAGCGCAAACAGGCCGAGGGCGGGCATGCAGGGGTGCTGCGCTCGGGTTTGCAGACCGTCATTCCGTGATTTCATCTTGAGACCTCCATAATGCGCGACCGATTGGATCGGTTGTCCATGACAAATACAAGCCCATCACCCGCCGCCCCCCACACCATTGCCGATGTCGAGCGCGACACCAGCCTGGGCAAGGACACCTTGCGGGTGTGGGAGCGCCGCTACGGGTTTCCGCAACCCCGGCGCGACGCGCAGGGCGAGCGCCGCTATACCGACGACGACCTCACCCGGCTGCGGCACATCCGCCGGCTGATCGACGCCGGACACCGGCCTGGCCAGATTGTTCCGCTGCCGCTGGAACGCCTGCTCGCGCTGTCTTCTGCCACTACGCCGCAACCGGCGCGCCAGATGCAGCCGGGCGGGGAATCCCCTTCGGAGACCGAGGATGTCCACCCCTGGCTCGACCTGCTGCGGCGCCAGGACGCGGGCGGGCTGCGGCACGCGCTGGTGCGCATGATCAATGAACGGGGGCTGGCGCGCACCCTGATCGAGGGTATCTCCCCCATGAACGTGCTGGTCGGGCAGTCGTGGCTGGAAGGCCGGCTGGCGGTGCACGAGGAACACCTCTACACCGAGGTGGTCCAGGGCACGCTGCGCCACGCCATGGTGGCCCTGCAGCCGCCGGCCCGGCCGCCCCGGGTCCTGCTGACCACCCTGCCGGGCGAGCAGCACGGTCTGGGGCTGCTGATGGCCGAATGCTTCATGGTGCTGGAAGGCTGCAACACCGTGCCGCTGGGGGTGCAGACCCCCATCCCCGATCTGGTCAACGCCGTAGCGGCGGCCCAGGCCGATGTGGTGGCGCTCAGTTTCACCGCCGCCCAGAACCCGCGCGACGTGCGCGCCGCGCTGGACCAGTTGCGCGAACTGTTGCCGCCGGAGGTGGAAATCTGGGCTGGCGGCGCCTGCCCGGCGCTCTACAAACCGGTGCGCGGCCGCACCGGCGCCTCCGCGCGCGGCCGTGCCTTCTGGCCGCTGGGCCGCCTGCAGGACATTCCGCTGGCGGTCTCGCGCTGGCGCGCCGAAGCCGGACAGCCCGCATGAGCCGCGACGGCGGTTTCCGGGGCAACAAGGCCAGCCTGCCGAGCAAGCCCTGTCAGGCCTGCGGCCGCCCCATGACCTGGCGGAAAAAATGGGAGCGCACCTGGGAACAGGTCAAGTACTGCAGTGACCGCTGCCGGGCCGACGCGGCCCGCCGCCCCGCGCCATGAGCGGCCCGATCCGCCACCTGGTGCTGGTGCTGGGCGACCAGCTCTGGTCGGGCAACCCCGCACTGGCCGGCTTTGACCCGGCGCAGGACCGGGTGCTGGTGATCGAAGCCCCCGGCGAGGCCACCGCGGTCTGGAGCCATCCGGCGCGCATCGCCCTGTTCCTGTCGGCCATGCGCCACTTCCGGGCCGACCTGCGGGCCCGGGGCTGGCCGCTGACCTACATCGAGCTGGACGACCCGGCCCATGCCGACCGCCCCGCCCTGGCCGACCGGCTGCTGGCCGAACTGAAAGCCCTGCGGCCGGCCGGCCTGCAGGTGTGTGAGGCCGGGGAATGGCGGCTGCAGCAGGACATCGAGGCCGCCGCCACGCAGGCCGCCGTGCCCCTGCACTGGCACCCGGACACCCATTTCCTGTGCAGCCGCGAGCGCTTTGCGCGTTGGGCCCACGGCCGCAAGGAATGGCGCATGGAGTTCTTCTACCGCGAGATGCGCCGCGAACACGGGGTGCTGATGGAGGGCAAGGAGCCGGCGGGCGGCCAGTGGAACTTCGATGCCGACAACCGCAAGAGCTTCCCCAAGGCCGGCCCGGGCTGGATACCCGAACCGGCCCGCTTCGAGCCCGACGCCATCACCCGCGAGGTCCTGGCGCTGGTGCAGCGGCGGTTCCCCGACCACCCGGGCTCGCTGGCCGAGTTCGGCTGGCCGGTCACGCCGGCACAGGCCCGCGAGGCACTGCAGCGCTTCATCGACGACCGCCTGATCGCCTTCGGCGCCTACCAGGACGCCATGTGGACCGACACCCCCTTCGGCTGGCATTCGCTGCTGTCGGTGGCGCTCAACCTGCACCTGATCGACCCGCGCGAGGTGGTGGCCGCCGCCGAGACGGCCTGGCGCGAACGCGGCCTGCCGCTGGCCGCGGTGGAGGGCTTCATCCGCCAGATCCTGGGCTGGCGCGAATTCATCCGCGGCGTCTACTGGCTCGACATGCCCGGCCTGCGCGAGGCCAACCACTACGGCCACCAGCGCAAGCTGCCGGCCTGGTACTGGACCGGCAACACCCGCATGGCCTGCATGCGCGACACCGTCGGCCAGACGCTCAAGCACGGCTACGCGCACCACATCCAGCGGCTCATGGTCACCGGGCAGTTCGCGCTGCTGGCCGAGCTCTCGCCGCAGCAGGTGGCCGACTGGTACCTGGCGGTCTATGTGGACGCCATCGAATGGGTCGAGCTGCCCAATGTGGCGGGCATGGCGTTGTTTGCCAATGGCGGGCGCTTCACCAGCAAGCCCTATGTGGCCAGCGGCCAGTACATCGACCGCATGAGCAACTACTGCAAGGGCTGCGCCTATGCGCCGGCGCAGCGCAGCGGCGAGGGTGCCTGCCCGGTCACCACCCTGTACTGGAACTTTCTGGACCGGCACGAAACCGAACTGGCCGCCAGCCCGCGCACCGCCCTCATGGTGAAAAACCTGCAGAAGCTCGACGAGCCCACCCGCGCATCCATCCGGACGCATGCCGCGTACCTGCTGGACCACCTCGACACGCTTTAAGACCGCTGACACAGGCAAACGCCTAAAATTGTGGCGGTTTTCGAAGGATGAACATGCTGTACCCCGAACTCTTCAAGCAACTCGAATCGGTCCGCTGGGACATGGACAAGGACATCCCCTGGGACCGGTTTGACGCCAGCCTGCTCACCGACGAACAGGCACAGACCATCAAGATGAACGCCATCACCGAGTGGGCGGCGCTGCCGGCCACCGAGATGTTCCTGCGCGACAACCGCGACGACTCCGACTTCTCGGCCTTCATGTCGATCTGGTTCTTCGAGGAACAGAAGCACTCGCTGGTGCTGATGGAGTACCTGCGCCGCTTCCGGCCCGAGCTGGTGCCGACCGAGGAAGAGCTGCACCAGATCCGCTTCGAGTTCGATCCGGCCCCGGCACTCGAGACGCTCATGCTGCACTTCTGCGGCGAGATCCGGCTGAACCACTGGTACCGCCGCGCCAGCGAATGGCACACCGAGCCGGTCATCAAGCACATCTACCAGACCCTCAGCCAGGACGAAGCCCGCCACGGCGGCGCCTACCTGCGCTACATGAAGCGGGCCATTGCCAAGTTCGGCGACGAGGCGCGTTCGTCGTTCGCCAAGGTGGGCGTGCTCATGGCCAGCGCCCGCCGCACCGCGCAGGCGCTGCATCCGACCAACCTGCACGTCAACAAGGCGCTGTTCCCCAACGACACCATCCAGAGCCGCCTGCCCGACCCCGAGTGGCTGGAGCACTGGCTGGACAAGCAGATCGATTTCGATGCGGTCTGGGAGAACAAGGTGGTCGAGCGCATCCTGCACAACATGAGCCTGCTGATGGACAGCAGCTTCAAGACGGTGCAGGAGCTCAACCGGTTCCGGAAGTCGCTGGCCGCGCCCGCGGCGCCCGCCGCCGCCAGCTGACGCTGGCCAGCAGCCCCAACAGCAGGCCCCAGGCGGCGCCCACCAGGTGGGCCGCCTGCACCACCGAGGTTTCGTTGCCCGGGTCCCAGACCACCGGGTACATCCAGGGCCGCTCCAGCGCCAGCTTGGCCAGCATCGCCAGCAGCAGCAAGGCGCCCCAGCGGCGCGCTTTCGGCACGGCGATGCGCCGGGCCAGCAGCATCACCGCGATCACCAGCGCCCCGGCGTGCAGCACGCCGGACAGTCCGCCGGCATGGTCCACATGGGGCCACAAGGGCAGGCAGAGCGGAATCAGCGGCCAGCACAGCAGCCACGCGGCGGTGGCGGCACGCGGCGGCCGCAGCACCCAGGCCAGCAGGGCGAGCATGCCCAGGCCGACCTGATGCGTGATCAGCTCCGGCGTGGAAGCGCGCACCCAGGCGCTGGTCCAGAGCGTCCAGGGGTGGCGGTCCCAGGCGTCGGCCTGCCAGGTGAGTGCCGCCAGCGCCGGCTCGCGCGCCCACCACAGCAGCATGCTGGCCACGCCGTGCACCGCGCACAGCAGCAGCCAGCCGCGCGAAGCCTTCATGGGTGCACGTGCCCCAGCACCTGTTGCCACAGCCCGCGCACCGCGGCGGCGGCCGACGCGGCGCTGGCCGGGTCGACCTGGGTGGTGGTCTCGTCCAGCCGGGCGCGGTGCTGGATCTGGCGCAGCTCGCGGTAGGCATCGGCCGCAGCAGCGCCCATGCCGACCGGCAGCAGGCCGACCGCTTCGGCGCGGCGCAGCAGGTGGATGTTGCCGGTGTTCAGCCGCAGCTCGGGGTGCGTGCTGGCGTGCAGCAGCACCAGGTACTGCACCACGAACTCCACGTCGACCATGCCGCCCGGACTGTGCTTGACGTCGAAGCCGCCGCCGCGCACCGGGTGGGCGGCCCGCACCTTGGCCCGCATGCTCACGATCTCGCGCGCCAGATCGGCCGCCTCGCGCGGCGCGGTGATGACCGCCTCCCGCACCTGGTCGAAGCGCTGGTGCATGGCCGGGCTGCCGAGCACGCAGCGGGCGCGCGTCATGGCCTGGTGTTCCCAGGTCCAGGCGGCGTTGCTGCCGCGCTGCTGCTGGTACTGGGCATAGGCCTCCAGGCTGGTCACCAGCAGGCCCGAGTTGCCGTTGGGGCGCAGGGCGGTGTCGATCTCGTAGAGGTCGCCCTCGCCGGTCTTGACCGTCATCCAGTTGATCATCTTGCGCACGAAGCCGGCGTAGATCTCGCCCGCGTTCTCGTGCGGGTCGTCGTACACGAAGACGATGTCCAGGTCGCTGCCGTAACCGAGCTCCTTGCCGCCGAGCTTGCCGTAGCCGATGACCGCCATCGACGGTTCCTCGCGGTGGCGGTTCTTCAGGCGCTGCCAGCACCAGCGCGCGGTCAGCGCCAGCATGGTGTCGGCCAGGGCGGAGAGGTCGTCGGCCACCTGCTCGACCGTCAGCACGCCTTCCAGGTCGCGTGCCAGGGTGCGGAACACCTCGGCATGGTGGGCCCGGCGCAGCAGGTTGAGCAGGGCTTCCTCGTCGTCCTCGCCGGTGCGGTGCAACGAGGCCCGGCGGTCTTCCAGGTCGGCCTCGAACTGCTGGGCATCGAAGCGCTCGGCCAGCAGCTGCTGGCTGGCCAGCTCGTCGATCACGCCCGGGTGCTGCAGCAGGTAGCGCGCCGGCCAGCGGGCGGCGCCCAGCAGGCGCAGCAGGCGCTCGTGCACCGAGGGGCGTTCCTGCAGCAGGGCCAGGTAGCTTTCGCGGCGCAGCAGGGGCTCGATCCAGTCGGCCATGCGCAGGGCGGCCTGCTCGGTCACCCGGCCTTCGTCGATCCAGGCACCGGTGCGCTGCACCAGCCGCACCAGCCGGCTGCGGGTGTCTTCGCGCAGGGCCAGCACCCGCGGGTGAGTGCTCCACCGCGCCACCCGTTCGGCCAGCTCGCGCGGCAGGGAGGGCAGCACCGCCTGCAGATCGGTGCCCGGGCTGGCGCCGTCCGTGCGGTTGCCGGCACAGCCCTTGCCGCTGCACTGGCCCTTGGCCGGCCCGCCGAGCAGGATGTCGAATTCTTCGGCCACGGCCTCGCGGTGGGCGTCCAGCGCGTGCAGGAAGCCGGCCACCGTGGGGTAGCCCATGCTGGCGGCCAGCCAGGCCAGGTCGTCGTCGCGGGTGGGCAGCACATGGGTCTGCTGGTCGTCCAGGTACTGGATGCGGTGCTCCACCCGGCGCAGGAAGCTGTAGGCCTCGGTCAGCGCCTGTGCGGTGGTGGCCGGCATCAGGCCGGCCTTGGCCACGCGCTGCAGGGCGTCCAGCGTGGGCCGGGTGCGCAGCTCGGGGAACTGCCCGCCGCGCACCACCTGCAGCAACTGCACGGTGAACTCGATTTCCCGGATGCCGCCGCGCGAGAGCTTGACGTCGTTGGCACGGCCCGGGTGGCCGGCGGCCCGCTTGGCCGCGTGGTCGCGGATCTGCCGGTGCAGCGCGCGCAGCGCCTCGAACACGCCGTAGTCGAGGTAGCGGCGGAACACGAACGGCAGCACCACACCCCGCAGCGACTGGGCGCTGCCGCCGGTGATGGCGCTGCGCGGGGCGATCACCCGGCTCTTGAGCCAGGCGAAGCGCTCCCACTCGCGCCCCTGGACCATGAAGTACTCCTCCAGCGCGCCCAGCGACACCGCGCTCGGCCCGGAGTTGCCGTTGGGCCGCAGCGCCAGATCGACCCGGAACACCTGGCCATGCTCGGTGGTCTCGCCGATGGTGTTGTAGATGTGGCGGACGGCCTTGCCGAAATACTCGTGGTGGCTGACCCGGTTGCGCCCCTCGGCGTTGCCGGCGGTCTCGCCGTCCTGTTCGTAGACATAGATCAGGTCGATGTCGCTGGAGACATTGAGCTCGCGCGCGCCGAGCTTGCCCATGCCGATCACCCACAGCTGGGCGCGCTGGCCATCGGCCATCAGCGGGGCGCCGTGCAGCGCGTCCAGGTCGGCAAAGGCCAGTTCGCAGGCCTGGTCCAGCGCCAGCTCCGCCAGTTCGGTGACGGCCAGCGTGACATCGGCCAGCGGCGCCATCTGCTCGCAATCCAGCACCGCCAGCCGCTCCAGCACCAGCTGGCGCAGCACGCGCAGGGCGCTGGTGCGGGGGTGCCCGAGCCGGGTCAGGGCCTGCAGCGCGTCTTCCATGGCGGCGCGGCGCGGCATGCCGGGCGCCAGGCAGCCGAGTTCGGCCGGGTAACGGCGCCGCACCCGCTGCACGAACCGGCTGTGCGCGGCGTCGCAGCCGGCGGCGCCAGCGCGGCCGGGTGTTACAGCCGCTGACAGTGCAGCAGCATCAAGAGAGGAACCGGGGAGATGACGGGCCGTCATAATTTGCAGTGGACATGAATCACAGTAGTCAGGCGCCCGGTGCGGTCTTCTCTTCGGATGCACCCGCCTCCCGGGGGCTGCGGCTGTGGGCCCGCGCGACCCGGTGGCTGCTCTGGCTGGTGGTGGCGCTGTGGGGTCTCGGCCTGTTGACCTGGGTGACCCTGAACGCGGTCATTGTGCCGCGAATCGACAGCTGGCGCCCCGAGCTGCAACGGTGGGCCAGCGACGCGCTGGGAGTTCCGGTGACCATCGCCGACATCCGCGCCACCAACCGCCCCGACACCCCTTTCGGCCTGCCCCCGTTCATGCCGGCCTTCGAACTCTCGGGAGTGCGGCTGCTCGATGCGCAGGGCCGTCCTGCGCTGGAGCTGCCCCGGGTTCAGGCCTCGGTGTCGGTGCGTTCGTTGTGGCGGCTGGGCTTCGAGCAGATCGTGATCGACGCGCCGGTGCTGGATGTGCGGCGCACCCGCGACGGCCGGATCGAGGTGGCCGGTCTGTCACTGGGCGGGTCTGCCGGTGCCGGTGGCGGCGCCGACTGGTTCTTCGACCAGACCGAATTCGCCGTGCGGGGCGGCACGCTGCGCTGGACCGACGAGCTCCGCGCGGCGCCGCCGCTGGCCTTGTCGGCGGTCGATCTGGTGGTGCGCAACCGCGCCCGCGAGCACCGCTGGCGGCTCGACGCCAGCCCCCCGACCGAATGGGGCGACCGCTTCACCCTGCAGGGTCAGCTGCGCGCGCCGCTGCTGACCGCTGGCCGCCAGCCGGGCGAGCTGCCCTGGGCCCGCTGGAGCGGCGAGCTGCATGCCGCGCTGCCCCGGGTGGATGTGCAGCGCCTGCAGCCCTACCTGCCGGCCGACCTGCCCGCCCTGCCCGGCCTGGTGGTGCGGGGTGGTCGCGGCCAGCTGCAGTTGTGGGCCGATGTGCAGGATGGTCGCTTGAGCGGGGTGCAGGCCGACGTCGACCTGCGCTCGGTCGATGCGCAGCTCGCGGCCGACCTGCCGCCGCTGGCCCTGTCCTACATCACCGGTCGGCTGCAGGCGCAGTGGTCCAGTGCGGCCTGGCGCCTGTCCACCGACGACCTGCGCTTCCTGACCCGCGAGGGGGTTGCCTGGAGCGGCGGGCGGATCAGCCTGGCGCAGGTGCCTGCCGGCCCGCCGGCCCGCGGCCGGACCGCTTCGGCGCACACCGAACTGTCGGCCGGCGGCATCGAGCTGGCGGCGGTGGCGGCACTGGCCGAACGGATCCCGCTGCCGGGCCGGGTGCACCACTGGGTGCAGACGCTGCAGCCGGCTGGCCGGGTGCAGAGCCTCGACGCGCGCTGGGAGGGTCCGGATCTGGCCGGGCTCAAGGCCAGCGGCCAGGTCCAGGGCCTGTCGCTGGCCGGGGCCACGCCGGCCGCCGACGCCGCATCGGCCACTCCCGGCCGGCCCGGCATCGAGGGCGCGACCATCAGCTTCGATCTGCAGCGCGACCGGGGCTCGGCGCGCCTGTCGGTGCAGGACGGCGCGCTCTGGCTGCCCGGCGTGTTCGAAGACCCCCGGCTGCCACTGACCCGGCTCGACGCCCAGGCCCGCTGGCGCATCGATGGCGAGCGCATCGAGGTCGATCTGGACGAATCCCCGGTGGCCAACGCGGATGCGCGCGGCAAGCTCAAGGCCCGCTGGACCACCTTGCCCGGTGCGCAGGGAGCGGCCCGCTTCCCCGGCGTGCTGGACCTGTCCGCCACACTCGAACAGGCCGACCTGACCCGGGTGCACCGCTACCTGCCCCTCACCGTCGGGGTGGACGCCCGGCGGTACCTGCGCGAGGCGGTGCGCGCCGGCACCGGCAGCGCGGTGAACTTCCGGGTCCAGGGTGAGGTCGACCGCGCGCCCTTCGAGGCCGGTCCCGGCACCTTCCGCATCAGCGCCCGGCTGCAGGGTCTGGACATCGACTACCTGCCCGCCTTCCTGCAGGACGCCGGCACACCGGCCTGGCCGGGGCTGCGGCGCATGAGCGGCGATCTGGTGCTGGACCGGCTGGCGCTGCGCATCGAGCAGATGTCCGGGACGGTGCAGGACAGCGCCGGCGTCCAGCTCCAGCGTGGTCGGCTGGCGATCGACCGGCTGGCCACGGACGGCGTGCTCACCGCCCAGGCCGATGTGCAGGGGCCGGCGCCGGCCCAGCTCGGCTTTGTGCAGCGCTCGCCGCTGGCGGGGTTGATGCAGGGGGCGCTGGATGGTGCCCGCATCACCGGCACCGCCCAGACCCGTTTCCAGCTCACCCTGCCGCTGGACAACGCGCAAGCCACCCGGGTGCAGGGTCAGGTGAAGCTGGCCGGCAACGATCTGCAGCTCTCGCCCGACCTGCCTTCGCTGGGCCGCCTGCGCGGGCAGCTGGAGTTCACCGAGACCGGTTTCAACGTGCCCACTGCCCAGGCCCGGTTGCTGGGTGGCGATGTCACCTTCAACGGCGGCTTGCGGCCCGACCCCCAGGGCGGTTCCCGTCTGGCGCTGCGCGGCCAGGGCAACCTGACGGCCGAGGCCTTGCGCGGTGCCGGGCTGGGGCCGTTGTCGAAGCTGGCCGGGTCGGCCGCCGGCGGCCTGGCCTACACCGCCCAGGTCGGCTGGCGGGGCGGTGCGCCCGAACTGCAGTTCAGCAGCAACCTGCAGGGTCTGGCGCTGTCCTTGCCGGCGCCCCTGGCCAAGGCGGCCGAGTCCAGCTGGCCGTTGCGGGTCGATCTGGCGGTGACCGAGGTGGCCGGTGCCGCCGCGCCAGGCGCCGGCCGCGCCCTGGCCGACCGGCTGGCCCTGCGCTGGCAGTCCCCCGCCGGCCCCTTGCTCGATGCGCGCATCGAACGCCAGCGCAGCGGCGCCGGCTGGGCGGTCCGGCGCGGCGTGGTGGCCGCCGGCACCACCGCCGGTGAACCCGGCGCCCTGCCGGAGCAAGGGGTGCTGGCCCGCCTGCAGCTGCCCCAGCTCGACCTGGACGCATGGCAGACCGCCCTGACCGGCATCTGGCCCGGCGCTGGCGAAGCGCGCGAGCCGGCCGTGGCCGACGCCGACGCCTGGCTGCCCGACCGCCTGGAACTGCAGACCGAACGCCTGCGGGCCGGCGGGCGCGACTTCCAGCGCCTGCAGCTCGATGCCAGCCGCGACAGCACGCTGTGGCGCGCCACGGTGCAGTCCGATGAAGTGGCCGGGCGGGTCGAGTACCGGCCCGGCACCGCGCGCAACCCGGGCCAGGTCACGGCCCGGCTGAGCCGGCTGATCCTGGCCCGGGAGGCGCGCAGCGAGGTCGAGCGCCTGCTGGACCAGCCCAACAGCGTGCCCGCCCTGGACCTGAGCATCGATGACCTGCGCTGGGGCAGCCGGTCGCTGGGCCGCATCGAGCTGCAGGCGGTGAACCGGGGCGCTCCGCTGCGCCAGCCGGAATGGCGCCTGACCCGGCTCAACGCCACCGTGCCCGAAGCCCGGCTCACCGCCTCCGGCAACTGGGTGCCGCTGGGCAATGCCCAAGGTGCGGGCGGCGGTGGCCAGCGCCGCACCGCCATCGGGTTCCAGCTCGCGGTGGACGATGCCGGCCGCCTGCTGGAGCGGCTCGGCCGCGAGGGCACGGTGCGCGGCGGTCAAGGCCGACTGGAGGGCAATGTGGGCTGGATCGGCTCGCCGCTGTCGCCCGACCTGTCCACCCTCTCCGGCCAGCTTTCGGTGGACATCGAGCGCGGCCAGTTCCTGCAGATCGAGCCCGGCGCCGGCCGCTTGCTGGGGGTGTTGAGCCTGCAGTCGCTGCCGCGCCGGCTGGTGCTGGACTTCCGCGATGTGTTCTCGCAGGGCTTCGCCTTCGACTTCTTCCGCGGGCAGGGCCAGATCGAACAAGGCGTGCTCTCGACCCGCAACCTGCAGATGAAGGGCGTTAACGCGGCCGTGATGATGGAAGGCTCGGCCGACCTGGTGCGCGAAACCCAGGACCTGCAGGTCTTTGTGGTGCCCGAGATCAATGCCGGCGCGGCCTCGCTGCTGGCGGCCACCGTCAACCCGGTGGTGGGCATCGGCACGCTGCTGGCCCAGCTGGTGCTGCGCCAGCCGCTGCGCTCGGTCACCACCCAGGAGTTCCGGGTCACCGGCAGCTGGGCCGATCCGCAGGTGCAGAAGCTGGACCGGTCGCTGGCGGCACCGGCGACCGAGCCGGCCACGCCACTGCAGTAAGCTCGACCGCGCCTTTTGTTCGATGAGGGAGAAACACCATGAGAGTCGCCGCCATCCAGATGGTCTCGGGCATCGGCCTGGACGCCAACCTCAGCGAGGCCCTGCGCCTGCTGCGCCAGGCCGCTGCGGCCGGCGCCGAACTGGCGGTGCTGCCGGAGTACTTCTGCTTCATGGGCGCCCGCGACGAAGACAAGCTGGTGCTGGCCGAAACGCCCGGTCTGGGCAAGGTGCAGGACTTCCTGAGCGACACCGCCCGCGACCTGCACCTCTGGCTGGTCGGCGGCACCCTGCCCATGGCCACCGACGACCCGGCGCACGCCGCCAACGCCTCCATGGTCTACGACCCGCGCGGGCACCAGGTCAGCCGCTACGACAAGATCCACCTGTTCCGCTACGACAACGGCCGCGAGCGCTACGACGAAGCCGCCGTGCTGCAGGCCGGCGACACCCCCACCACGTTCGACTGCACCGGCAAGGGCGGCGATGTCTGGCGGGTCGGGCAGAGCATCTGCTACGACATGCGTTTTGCCGAGCTGTACCGCGCCCTGGCCGCCGACGTTCTGCTCATGCCGGCGGCCTTCACCCACACCACCGGCCAGGCCCACTGGGAAGTGCTGCTGCGGGCCCGCGCCATCGAGAACCAGGCCTATGTGATCGCCAGCGCCCAGGGCGGCGTGCACGAGAACGGCCGGCGCACCTGGGGCCACAGCATGGTCATCGACCCGTGGGGCCAGGTCATGGCCCTGCAGGCCGAAGGCCCGGGCGTGGTGCTGGCCGACATCGACCGCGCCTTCCTGCAGTCGGTCCGTACCCAGCTGCCGTCGCTGCAGCACCGCCGGCTCTGAGCGGCGCACGCCCGGGTGGCCCGCAACGTGAAGTCTCCGCGCTGGCTGCTGTGGGCCGTGCTGCTGCTGCTGGTCGGCGTGCTGCTGACGGTGCTGGTGTTCCTGGCCGCCGAGTACGAAGAGGCCAGTGACCAGGCCGAGCTCGACCAGGACGCCGCCGCCCTGGCCAGCGACATCCGCAGCGCCCTGCTGCGCAATGTGCAGACCCTGCAGTCGCTGCACGTCACTCCCCTGGCCGACGAGGCCTGGGCGGCCCGCGCGGGGGGCGTGCTGGCCCTGCGCCGCGAGCTGGTCCGCATTGAATGGCGTTCGCCCCGACGCGACGGCGGCATCCGCGCACATGCCGAAACCCCCTACCTGCGCCCGGTGTTCGGCTTCATGGCGCGCGGCGAGGCCGAGCCCGAGGCAAGGCTGGCCTGCGACAACGCCCGGCGACTCTCCGGGCCCGCCTATTCGCGCAGCTATTTCTGGCCGGTGCGCGAAGGCACCGGGCTCGAGCTCATCGAGATGTGCCTGCCCCTGTTCCAGGCCGGCGAACCCGCCGGTGCGCTGGTGGCCACCTACTCCCTGACCGGGCTGCTGTCGGAGCTGACCAACCGCGACCTGCTGCGCAACCGCGGACTGGCCTTCAACGATGCCGACGGCACCCGCCTGGCGGTGCACAGCAGCCTGCAGGGCGGGCGGCGCAACCTGCGCTCGGTCACCGTGCTGGACCTGCCCGGCCACACCCTGATCCTGCAGCTCGAAGCCCAGCGCCGCGCCCTGGGGCTGTTCCCCAATGTGCTCACGGCGGTGGTCGGGGCCTTGTGCCTGGCCCTGCTGGCGGTGCTGGCCCTGCTGGGGCGCGACATCCGCCGCCGCCAGCGCGCCGAGCAGGAGCTGGCCGATGCGCTGGCCTTCCGCAAGGCCATGGAGGACTCGCTGGTCACCGGCCTGCGGGCGCGCGACATGAACGGCCGCATCACCTATGTGAACCCGGCCTTCTGCCAGCTGGTCGGCCGCACCTCGGAAGAACTGGTCGGCACCGGCCTGCCCGCACCCTGGTGGCCGCCCGAGCTGGTGGACGAATACCAGCAGCGCCAGGCGGTGCGGCTGGCCGGCAAGACGTTGCCGCGCGAAGGCTTCGAGTCGGTGTTCCAGCGCACCGACGGCACCCGCGTGCCGGTGCTCATCATCGAAGCCCCGCTGATCGACGCCCAGGGCCAGCAGACCGGCTACATGAGCGCGGTGCTCGACCTCACCGAACAGCGCCGGGTGGAGGACCTCAACCGCGCCTCGCAGGAACGGCTGCAGGCCACCGCGCGCCTGGCCACCGTGGGCGAGATGGCCTCGCTCATCAGCCACGAACTCAACCAGCCGCTGGCCGCCATTGCCAGCTATGCCAACGGCACCCTCAACATGCTGCGCGACGAGGCCGCCGGGCCGCTGCCGCCGGCCGACCTGCGCCGCGTCATCGAGCGGGTGGCCGAGCAGGCCGACCGGGCCGGGCGGGTCATCAAGAGCGTGGCCGATTTCGTGCGCCGGCGCGACCAGGTGCGCGAAGCGGTGTCGCCGGCCAGTCTGGTGGCCGCCATCCAGCCGCTGCTGGTGCTGCAGGCCAAGAAGGACGGCATCCGGCTGCAGGTGGCCATCGACCCCGACGTGCCGGCCGTGCAGTGCGACCGCACCATGATCGAGCAGGTGCTGCTCAACCTGGCGCGCAACGGCATGCAGGCCATGCCGCCCGGCGACCCGCCCATGGACAGCGGCCTGCGGCGCCTGCGCATCGCCGCCGCGCCGGACACCGATCCGGCCTGGGTCGCCTTCGAGGTGACCGACCATGGCCAGGGCCTGAGCGACGACGTGCAGCAGCACCTGGGCACGCCGTTCTTCACCACCAAGGCCGAAGGCATGGGGCTCGGTCTGAGCCTGTGCCGCACCGTCATCGAGCAGCACGGCAGCGGCCTGAGCTTCGAGCCGGCCCGGCCGCGCGGCACCACCTTCCGGTTCCGGCTGCCGGTGGCCCAGCGTCCGACCGACGGGCAGGGCTCACCTATCATCGCGCCATGACGCCGTTCCCCGACGCCCGCATCCACCTGGTCGACGACGATGCCGGCGTCCGCGAGGCGCTGGCCTGGCTGCTGCGCACCCGCCGGCTGGTGAGCGACGCCTACGACAGCGCCGAGGCTTTCATGGCCAGCCCGGCCTGGGCGGCCGAACCCCTGGTGCCCAGTTGTGTCCTGCTCGATGTGCGCATGCCCGGCATGAGCGGTCTGGCGCTGTTCGAGCGGCTGCTGGCCCAGCCCTGGCAGGCCGCGCTGCCGGTGATCTTCCTCTCCGGCCATGCCGACGTGCCCACGGCGGTCGATGCGGTCAAGCGCGGGGCCTTCGACTTCTGCGAGAAGCCGTTCTCCGACAACGCCCTGGTCGACCGGGTCGAGCAGGCGCTGGCCCAGTCGGCGCAGGTCATTGCCCAGCGCCGGGTGCGGCGCGACCTGCAGCAGCGGCTCGACAGCCTGACCGACCGCGAGCGCGACGTCATGGACCTGGTGGTGGCCGGCCTGCCGAACAAGCTGGTCGCCGACCAGCTCCAGATCAGCGTGCGCACGGTGGAGGTCCACCGCTCGCGCGTGTTCGACAAGATGGGTGTGAAGTCGGCCGTGGAGCTGGCCAACATCCTGCGGGGAACGTGATCAGCGCGGACCTGATCCATCACCCCGGTCGCTGCCGTCGGGCCCGGCGCCGCGAGGCGCTTCGGTCTGGCGCACGGCGGCCTGTTTTTCCGCTTCCACCGATTCCGGCAACTCCCCCTTGCGGCGGCCCGAGAACATGGTCCACCACACGATGAAGATGAGCAACAGCAGCGCACCGAGCGCTTCAAGCAACAGCAGGGTCATGGCCGGCATTCTAGGAAGCCTGTGCTTCCTGCTGGCGTCGTGTGCCTTCTCCCCCGGGGTCACCACCGTGCCGGCGCCGGCCGGCGCACCGGTGGCCACCCCCCCGCCGGCCGCCGCCCCGGCCGACACCGCCGCCCTGCCGCCGCCGGTGCAGCGCAGCAAAAGCCGCTGGGTGCCGGTGCGCTGGGCCGAGCTGCCGGGCTGGGGCAACGACAGCCTGCACGAGGTCTGGAACGCCTGGGTGCGCGGCTGCGAGCGCCCGGTGGCCGGCCATGCGGCGCTGTGCGCCGAGGTGCGGCAGCGCAGCATCGCCACGCCGGCCGAACAGGTCGCCTGGGTGGTGAGCCGCTTCCAGCCCTACCGCGTGACCGAGGCCGACGGCCGCCTGCCCGACGGCCTGCTCACCGGCTATTACGAACCCATCCTGCGCGCCAGCCGGGTGGCCACGCCCACCTTCCGGGTGCCGCTGCACGCCACCCCAGCCGGGTTGCAGAACGGCCAGGTCTGGTACAGCCGCCAGCAGATCGACACCCTGCCCGCCGCGCAGGCCGCGCTGGCGGGCCGCGCCATCGCCTGGCTGGCCGACCCGATCGACGCGCTGATCCTGCAGATCCAGGGTTCGGGCCGGCTGCTGGTGCGCGAGGTGGACGGCACCGAACGCACCGTGCGCCTGGCCTTTGCCGCCCACAACGGCCAGCCCTACCAGAGCGTGGGCCGCTGGCTGCTGGACCAGGGCGCCATCCGCGAGGCCTCGTGGGAGTCGATCAAGGCCTGGGTGGCGCAGAACCCGGGGCGCCTGAACGAGATGCTGTGGGCCAACCCGCGCACCGTGTTCTTCCGCGAAGAGGCCCTGAACGAACTGGACGCCCGCTTCGGCCCGCGCGGGGCGCAGGGCGTGCCGCTCACCCCGGGCCGCTCCATCGCGGTCGACCCGCAGAGCATTCCGTACGGCACCCCGGTGTGGCTCGCCACCCAGGGCCCCACGCTCAACACCGCCCGGCTGGTGATGGCCCAGGACACCGGCGGCGCCATCGTCGGTGCGGTGCGGGCCGACCTGTTCACCGGCTGGGGCGACAGCCAGGGCGATGCCTACCTCCTGGCCGCGGCGCTCAAGCAGCCGCTGCAGATGTGGGTGCTGTGGCCCTGGGGCGGGGCGCTGCCGCCCTGATCGGCCCGGTCAGAAGGTGATGACCAGCACATGGGTGTTGCTGGCGGTGCAGCTGCCCATGCTGCAAATGCCTGCCTGCCCCCCCCGGTACCGTGACGCCGAGGGTCACGGCCTGCCCGCCGCCGGCGGCATTGCCGGTGCCCGTGCCGGACGCCGGCGACACCTGCACGCTGTAGGTCAGACCCAGCAGGCTCTGGTTGGTGAGTGTGGTGACCGGCGCCGCGGCCGAGGCGGGGTCGGGCAGCAGGCCGGCGGTCCAGGGGTGTCCGGTGCTGCAGCGCAACAGCACCGACGTGTTCAGGATGGCCGCCATGGACTGCAGCGACGTGTAGGCCACCGTCAGGCCGGGCAGTGGTTTGTCCAGCAGGCAGGAGGTCTGCACCCCCACCTGGATGTCCAGGGGCGCCGTGACGAGTTGACCTGCCCCGGTGTTCGGGTACCTGAGTGTGAGCAGCACGGAATCGGTGTAGATGCCGGCATTCGCAAAGCTCGACGCGGCCGCTCGAATGCAGTAGTTCCAGGTGACGGACTGGCCCAGGGCGGTACCGAAATTCAGCGTGCCCGAGATCACGTTGGCCCCCGTACCGCGCCAGTTGGTGGTGGCGGAGCAGGTGGGGGCATTACCGGCCGCGGTGGCACGCACCAGTCCGTAGTTCAGGAAGTTGTTGATGGTCAGCTCGCGCCTGACCCGCCGCTGCGCTCCATTGAGGTGGTTGCCATCGCCCGCCACGATGCGGTAGGTCAGGGTGCCTGGGCATTCACCGAAGCGCCAACCAGGCCGGCAGCGGCCAGCAGGCCGACGAGGGTGCGGGAGATGGAGGTTTTCATGATCGAGTCCTTTGAAAGTACTAACAAGATACTTACCTGTTATGGAAAGTAAGTGTTTCGTACTCTATCGACCGCGATCTCTCCCGACAACGCCGCCCGCTCAGCCCCATTGACCGCTGGGGTCCCGGCCCGTGGAACACCGCACGGAAGCCGGGGAAGCTTCAGGTGCCGTGCCGATCCAGCAGGTGCGACAGCGGCAGCGCCGCCGCCGCCTTCACCTCGCCGAGCGAAAAGCTGGTGTGCAGGTCTTTCACATTGGGCAGGTTGATCAGCACCTCGCGGGCCAGCCGGCTGAAATGGTTCAGGTCGCGGCTGACCACCTGCAGCTCGAAGGTGCCGGAGCCGCTGATGTAGTGGCAGGACACCACCTCGGGCACCTGGCGGATGGCGGCTTCCAGGCTGCGGGTGACGTCGCCGCTGTTGCGGTCGGCGTCCAGCCGCACGAAGGCCAGCACGCCCAGCCCCACCTTCTCGCGGTCGATCTCGGCCCGGTAGCCGCGGATGTAGCCGGCTTCTTCCAGCGCGCGCACCCGGCGCCAGCAGGGCGCGGCCGACAGGCCCACCCGTTGTGCGAGTTCGGCGTTGGTGAGGCGGCCGTCGGCCTGCAGCTCCTGCAGGATGGCGATGTCGAACTTGTCCAGACTGTCCATGGCGTGCTCCTGTGTCGGCATTCGGGAACGATTGTTTCTTGAAAATGGACTTTACAGAAACGATCATCCGATTCGGGTCTGCAATCGGGCATGAAACGCAAACACCTCTCGGTAGCGTCCTCCTACACTCGCTGTCTGATGGCCCCGACGGGGCACACCGGAGACACAACCATGAATGCGCCCCTGCCCGAGTCCATCCGCCAGGCCCTCGAATCGGTCACCCTGGACGACAAGTACACGCTCGATCACGGGCGGGCTTTCATGAGCGGGGTGCAGGCCCTGGTGCGGCTGCCCATGCTGCAGCGCCAGCGCGACGCGCTGGCCGGCAAGAACACGGCGGGTTTCATCAGCGGTTACCGGGGCTCGCCGCTGGGGGGCTACGACCAGGCGCTGCAGAAGGCGGCGCCCCACCTCCAGGCGCAGAACATCGTGTTCCAGCCCGGCGTGAATGAGGAGCTGGCGGCGACCGCGCTCTGGGGCACGCAGCAGCTGGGTTTTGCGCCCCAGGGCAGCAACAAGTTCGACGGCGTGTTCGGCATCTGGTACGGCAAGGGCCCGGGCGTGGACCGGTGTTCCGATGTGTTCAAGCACGCCAACATGGCCGGCACCACGCCCTGGGGCGGCGTGGTGGCGGTGGCCGGCGACGACCATGTGGCCAAGAGCAGCACGGCCGCCCACCAGAGCGACCACATCTTCAAGGCCTGCGGCCTGCCGGTGTTCTTTCCGGCGAGCGTGCAGGACATCCTCGATCTGGGCCTGCATGCCTTTGCCATGAGCCGTTTTGCCGGCGTCTGGACCAGCATGAAGACCATCCAGGAGATCGTGGAGAGCAGCGCCACCGCGCTGATCGACCCGCACCGGGTGCAGATCGTGGTGCCCGAATTCGACATGCCCCCGGGCGGCCTGCACATCCGCTGGCCCGACCATGCGCTGGACCAGGAAGCCCGGCTGTTCGACCACAAGTGGTACGCCGCGCTGGCCTATGTGCGGGCCAACCGCCTCAATCACAACGTGATCGCCGGCCCGAACGACCGCTTCGGCGTGATCGCCAGCGGCAAGGCCTTCAACGACACCCGCCAGGCCCTGATCGACCTGGGCCTGGACGACGCCACCTGCCGCCGCATCGGCCTGCGCCTGCACAAGGTGGCGGTGGTCTGGCCGCTGGAGGCGCAGATCACCCGCGACTTCGCCACCGGCCTGCGCGAAATTCTGGTGGTGGAGGAAAAGCGCCAGGTCATCGAATACCAGCTCAAGGAAGAGCTCTACAACTGGCGCACCGATGTGCGCCCCAATGTGCTGGGCAAGTTCGATGAGGACGAAGGCGACTTCAGCGGTGGCGAATGGTCGCGCCCCAACCCGAGCGCCAACACGCTGCTGCGCGCCAAGGCCGACCTGACCCCGGCCATCATCGCCCGCGCGCTGGCCCGCCGCCTGAAGAAGCTGGGCCAGATGCCGGACGACGTGATGGCCCGCATCGACGCCCACCTGGCCATCCTCGATGCCCAGGAACGCTCGATGCAGACCCTGCTGACGCAAGGCGTGCAGGGCGCCGAGCGCCAGCCCTGGTTCTGTTCCGGCTGCCCGCACAACACCAGCACGAAAGTGCCCGAGGGCTCGCGCGCCATGGCCGGCATCGGCTGCCATTTCATGAGCATCTGGATGGACCGCGCCACCGTGGGCTTCACCCAGATGGGCGGCGAGGGCGTGCCCTGGGTCGGCCAGCAGCCGTTCAGCCACGACCGCCACATGTTCGCCAACCTGGGCGACGGCACCTACTTCCACAGCGGCATCCTGGCCATCCGCCAGAGCATCGCGGCGGGGGTGAACATCACCTACAAGGTGCTCTACAACGACGCGGTGGCCATGACCGGCGGTCAGCAGGTCGGCGAGCGGCCCGAGGGCCACAGCGTGGTGCAGATCGCGCAGAGCATGCGGGCCGAGGGGGCGAAGCGCATCACCATCGTGACCGACGAGCCCGAGAAGTACCAGGGCGTCACCGGCCTGCCCGAGGGCATCGCCATCCAGCACCGCGACACGCTGGACGCGGTGCAGCGCGCCTTCCGGGAGATCGAGGGCACCACGGTCATCATCTACGACCAGACCTGCGCCACCGAAAAGCGCCGCCGCCGCAAGCGCGGCACCCTGGTCGACCCGGCGAAGCGGGTGGTCATCAACGAGGCGGTGTGCGAGGGCTGCGGTGACTGCGGCGTGCAGTCCAACTGCCTGAGCGTGGAGCCGCTGGAGACCGAGTTCGGCCGCAAGCGGCAGATCAACCAGAGCAGCTGCAACAAGGACTTTTCGTGCACCCAGGGCTTCTGCCCGAGCTTCGTCACGGTCGAAGGCGGCCAGCTGCGCAAGAAGGACAACAAGGGTGTGGGCGCCGAATGGACCGGCGGCACCCTGCCCCACCCGGCGCTGCCGGTGCTGGCCGACGAGGCCTGGGGCGTGATCGTGGCCGGCGTGGGCGGCACCGGCGTCAT
>PNMF01000018.1 GCA_013823485.1 Comamonadaceae bacterium | reverse complement strand
CGCATCATCCGCAGCCACCCGGCCGTGGCCGAACGCTCGGTGCGCTGCAACATCGAGGCCGACAGCCTGAACAGCGCCCTGCTCGACCCGGCTGCGGAGGAAGGCAGCGACGCCTTCAACCTGCTGGTGACCGAGGTGGTGCGGGAAATGACGGTCAAGAGCGGCCAGAAGTGCACCGCCATCCGCCGCATCTTCGTGCCGCGCCCGCTGTTCGACGCCGCCGCCCGGGCCATCGCGGCCAAGCTGGCCAAGGTGACGGTGGGCAACCCCCGCCATGAAGCGGTCCGCATGGGCTCGCTGGTGAGCCGCGAACAGTTCGACAACGTGCAGGCCGGCCTGGCGCAGCTCAAGACCGAAGCCACCGTGCTGTTCGACGGCAGCAGCGTGCCGCTGTTGGACGCCGACCCGGCTGTGGCCGCCTGCGTGGCACCCACCCTGCTGGGCTGCACCGAACCCGCCACCGCCGATGTGCTGCACCGCGTGGAGGTGTTTGGCCCGGTGGCCACCCTGATGGCCTACGACGACGAAGCCCAGGCCATCGAGCTGATTGCACGCGGCGAAGGCTCGCTGGTGTGCTCGGTCTACAGCGCCGACCCGGCCTTCATCGCGCGCGCATCGCTGGCGCTGGCGCCGCTGCACGGCCGGGTGCATGCCATCTCGCCGGACGTGGCCAGCCTGCATACCGGCCACGGCAACGTGATGCCGCAGTCCCTGCACGGCGGCCCCGGCCGCGCGGGTGGCGGAGAAGAACTGGGCGGGCTGCGCGCGCTGGGCTTCTACCACCGCCGCAGCGCGGTGCAGGCCAGCACGGCCGCCCTTGACGCCCTGGCCAGCAGCGGCCACGCTTTCCAGCCCTGAGGAGACACCACCATGAGCGCCACCCCCGTCACCGCGCCGCCCGCCCGCTTCAACTTTGCCCGGCACCTGATCGAGCTCAACGCCGGTCGGGCCGGCAAGACCGCCCTGATCGACGACCAGGGCCAGCTCAGCTACGGCGAGCTGGCCGGGCAGGTGCAACGGTTCGCCGGCGGGCTGGCCGCGCTGGGTCTGCGGCGCGAGGAACGGGTGCTGCTGCTGGCGCACGACAGCAGCGACTGGGTGGTGGCCTTCCTGGGCTGCCTGCACGCCGGCGTGGTGCCGGTGGCGGTGAACACCCTGCTCACCGCCAAGGACTACGCCTACATGCTGGCCGACAGCCGGGCGCAGGCCGCCATCGTCTCCGGCGCCCTGCTGCCCACGCTGCAGACCGCCATGGCCGACGGCCCGACACCCGCGCACCTCATCGTCTCGCGCGGCACCGACCTGCCGCCCGGCGCACACGACTTTGCCGCGCTGGTGGCCGGCAGTGCGCCCGCCGAAGCGGCCGACACCCATGGCGAGGAACCGGCCTTCTGGCTGTACTCCAGCGGCTCCACCGGCGCGCCCAAGGGCACGGTGCACACCCAGGCCAACCTGTACTGGACCGCCGAGCTGTATGGCCGCGCGGTGCTGGGCATGACCGAGTCCGACGTGGTCTTCTCGGCCGCCAAGCTGTTCTTTGCCTACGGTCTGGGCAATGCGCTGAGCTTTCCGCTGAGCGTGGGCGCCACCGTGCTGCTGATGGCCGAACGCGCCACGCCGCAGGCGGTGTTCCGGCGCTTCACCGAACAGAAACCCACCCTCTTCTGCGGCGCGCCCACCGGTTACGGCGGCATGCTGGCCAGCCCGGACCTGCCGCCGCGCTCGGCGGTGGCGCTGCGGCTGTGTTCCTCGGCCGGCGAGGCGCTGCCGCAGGACATCGGCGAACGCTGGACCCGGCACTTCGGGGTCGAGATCATCGACGGCATCGGCTCCACCGAAATGCTGCACATCTTCCTCTCCAACATCCCGGGCCAGGTGCGCTACGGCACCACCGGCTACCCGGTGCCGGGCTATGAACTGGAGCTGCGCGGCGAGGACGGCCGGCCGGTGGGCCAGCAGGCAGACGGCTGCAGCGAGATCGGCGATCTCTACATCCAGGGGCCGAGCGCCGCGCTCCTGTACTGGAACAACCGGGCCAAATCGCGCGACACCTTCCAGGGCAGCTGGACCAAGAGCGGCGACAAATACGTGCGCAACGCCGACGGCAGCTACACCTACGCCGGCCGCAACGACGACATGCTCAAGGTCAGCGGCATCTATGTGAGCCCGTTCGAGGTGGAAGGCACGCTGGTGCAGCACCCGGCGGTGCTGGAGGCCGCCGTGATCGGCAAGGTGGACGCCGACGGCCTGACCAAGACCAAGGCCTTCGTGGTGCTCAAGCCCGGCCAGCAGGCCACCGAGGCGGAGCTGCAGGCCTTCGTGAAGGAGAAGCTGGCGCCCTACAAGTACCCGCGCTTCATCGAGTTCCTGCCGGACCTGCCCAAGACGGCCACCGGCAAGATCCAGCGCTTCCGCCTGCGGGAACGCGAGCAGGCGGCCTGAACTCAGGTGTCCTTGGAAATCTTGATGCTGGGGAACTTGGACGAGAAGTCCTTCGCCTTGGCCGCGATCTTGATGGCCACCTGACGCGCCACGCCCTTGTAGAGGCCGGCGATCTCGCCCTCGGGGTCGGCCACCACGGTGGGCATGCCGCTGTCGGCCTGCACCCGGATGCTCATGTTCAGCGGCAGCGCGCCCAGGTAGTCCATGCCGTACTCGGCGGCCATGTTCTTGCCGCCGTCGGCACCGAAGATGTGCTCCACATGGCCGCACTTCTCGCACACGTGGACCGCCATGTTCTCGACGATGCCCAGGATGGGCACGCCCACCTTCTCGAACATCTTGATGCCCTTGCGGGCGTCCAGCAGGGCGATGTCCTGCGGCGTGGTGACGATGACCGCGCCGGTCAGCGGCACGCGCTGCGACAGGGTCAGCTGGATGTCGCCGGTGCCCGGGGGCATGTCGACGATCAGGTAGTCGAGGTCTTTCCAGTTGGTCTGGCGCAGCAGCTGCTCCAGTGCCTGGGTGGCCATGGGGCCGCGCCAGATCATGGCTTCGTCGCGGTCGATCAGGAAACCGATCGAGATGACCTGGATGCCGTAGTTCTCCAGCGGCTCCATGGTCTGGCCGTCGCTGCTCTCGGGCCGGCCTTCCACGCCCATCATCATGGGCTGGCTGGGGCCGTAGATGTCGGCGTCCAGGATGCCGACCTTGGCGCCCTCGGCGGCCAGCGCCAGGGCCAGGTTGACCGCCGTGGTGCTCTTGCCCACGCCGCCCTTGCCGGAGGCCACCGCCACGATGTTCTTCACATTGGGCATCAGCTGCACGCCGCGCTGCACCGCATGGGCAATGACCTTGGTGGCGATGTTGACCGACACGTTCTCCACGCCGGCCACGCCCTTGGCGGCCGCGATCAGCGCCTTGCGCAGGCCCGGCATCTGGCTCTTGGCCGGGTAGCCCAGCTCGATGTCGAAGGACACGTCGCCGTCCTGCACCTGCAGGTTCTTCAGCGCCTTGGTCGAAACAAAATCGCGCCCGGTGTTCGGGTCTTGGACGGCTTGCAGCGCGGACAGCAGCGCCTGTTGGTCGACAGCCATGGGGGAAAGTCTCCGGGGGAATGTAGGAAGGGGGCGGGGTATCGAGTGCGGCCGAGAGTCTACCGCCCCGGCCTGCGGGGCGGGATTCACACAGTCCGGGTGCGGACATCCCCCGGCCTAAAATCGCGGGTTACCCCCTTTGATCGCACACGCCATGAGCCAGCGCCGCCTGTTTGTCACCACCGCCCTGCCGTATGCCAACGGCCACTTCCACATCGGCCACATCATGGAATACATCCAGGCCGACATCTGGGTGCGTTTCCAGCGGATGCAGGGCCACGAGGTGAACTTCGTCTGTGCCGACGACGCCCACGGCGCGCCGATCATGATCGCGGCCGAAAAGGCCGGCAAGACGCCGCAGCAGTTCGTGGCCGACATCGCCGCCGGCCGGCCGCAGTACCTGAACGGCTTCCACATCGGCTTCGACAACTGGCACAGCACCGACGGCCCGGAAAACCACGAACTGGCCCAGGCCGTGTACCGCGACCTCAAGGCCGCCGGCCTGATCGAGACCCGCACCATCGAACAGTTCTTCGACCCCGAGAAGTCGATGTTCCTGCCGGACCGCTTCATCAAAGGCGAATGCCCCAGGTGCGGCGCCAAGGACCAGTACGGCGACAACTGCGAGGTGTGCGGCGCGGTCTACGCACCCACCGAACTGAAGAACCCGTACTCGGCGCTCTCTGGCGCCACGCCGGTGCTCAAGACCTCCGACCATTTCTTCTTCAAGCTCTCCGACCCGCGCTGCCTCGAATTCCTGGCCGGCTGGACCAACAGCGGCGCGGTGCAGCCCGAGGTGCTGAACAAGATCACCGAATGGATCGCGCCCGGTGAAGACGGCCAGCCCAAGATGGGCGACTGGGACATCAGCCGCGACGCCCCCTACTTCGGCATCGAGATCCCGGACGCGCCCGGCAAGTACTTCTATGTGTGGCTGGACGCCCCCATCGGCTACCTGGCCTCGCTGAAGAACCACTTCGGCAAGACCGGCCGCGACTTCGACGCCTTCATGGCCGATCCGTCCACCGAGCAGTACCACTTCATCGGCAAGGACATCATCACCTTCCACACCCTGTTCTGGCCGGCCATGCTGCATTTCAGCGGCCGCAAGGTACCCAACGCGGTGTTCGTGCACGGCTTCCTCACCATCAACAACGGCGAGAAGATGAGCAAGAGCCGGGGCACCGGCCTGGACCCGCTCAAGTACCTGCAGCTCGGCATGAACCCGGAGTGGCTGCGCTACTACCTGGCGGCCAAGCTCTCGGCCCGCAACGAGGACGTGGACTTCAACCGCGAGGACTTCATGCTGCGGGTGAACAGCGACCTGATCGGCAAGTTCGTCAACATCGTCTCGCGCTCGGCCGGCTTCCTGACCAAGCGCTTCGGCGGTCAGCTCACCCAGACCTTCGACGACCAGGGCACCGCGCTGCTGGCCGACATCCGCACCGCCAGCGCCGGCATCGCCGCCCACTACGACGGGCGTGAATACGGCCGCGCCATGCGCGAGATCATGGCGCTGGCCGACCGGGTCAACGCCTATGTGGACCAGCACAAGCCCTGGGATCTGGCCAAGGACCCGGCCAACGACCCGCGCCTGCAGCAGGTGTGCTCGGTGCTGGTCAATGCCTTCACCACGCTGGCCCGCTACCTGGCGCCGGTGCTGCCCGACATCGCCGGCCGTGTGCAGGCCCTCACCGGTGCCGACATGGCGAGCTGGCACAACGCGTCGCTGGTGGCCGCCATCCAGCCCTACCAGCACCTGATGCAGCGGGTCGACCCGAAACAGCTCGACGCGCTGTTCGAGCCACCAGCAGCGCCGGTCGCGGCACCGGTGGAAGCCGCTCCGCTGCCCGGCGGCGAGGCCGTGGCCGACACCATCACCATCGACGACTTCACCAAGGTCGACCTGCGCATCGCACAGATCGTCAACTGCGAAGCCGTGGAGGGTTCGACCAAGCTGCTGCGCCTGACGCTGGACGTGGGCGAAGGCCGCCACCGCAATGTGTTCAGCGGCATTGCCAGCATGTACAAGCCCGAAGACCTGATCGGCCAGATGACGGTCATGGTGGCCAACCTGGCGCCGCGCAAGATGAAGTTCGGCGTGAGCGAGGGCATGGTGCTGGCCGCCAGCCATGCCGACGAGAAGGCCGTGCCGGGCATCTTCGTGCTCAAGCCGTGGCCGGGTGCCCAGCCGGGCATGCGGGTGAACTGACGGGGGCGGGCGGTTACAGAGCGTTGTCTTTCACAACGCGAATCCGCCCATGACCCCCCGCACTCCTCACACCCAACACACCGCCTACGTCCAGAACCGCCTCGTCTCGGTGTGCCTGGCCCCGATCCAGGCCACGCCCGGGGCTGACAAGCTGCCCAAGCCGCTGGCCGAGCTGAAGCAGTGGCTGCATGGCCTGCCCCCGGCGCAGCGGACATCCGGCGAGGCCCGGCTGCTGGACCGGCTGTGCGAAGCACCCGGGCAGGCATTGGCCTGGAACGCGCCGGCCATCGACCACGCCCTCCGGGGTTCGGTGCCCGCATCCAAAGCCGAGATCGAGCAGCTGCACCGCGAATGCCTGAAGCTGCTGGACCGGCACCCGGCGCGGGGCCTCTGGACGGTCCACCTCACCACGGGCAGCCAGCCTGGCGACCTGCCCGGCATCCGGCTGGCGCCGGGCGGGATGATGCTGGGCTACCTCCGGGAGCTCCGCTGCACACCGGAAGGCCAGCGCCCCGGCTGACACGCCGGCGGCGGTTCAGCGCCGGTTCTGGATGTCCGGGTCCGGCATGCGCAGGGTGTTGACCACCCGCATGTCGGTGTTGAAGACGGCGCTGAAGATCCACATCTCGGTCGAGCTCTGCGGCTGGTAGCGCCAGTCGTAGTGGGTTTCCTTCTTGAGCGCGTAGGTGGTCACCTTGCGCGGCTTGCCGAGCATGCGCCGCACCTGCTCCATGGGCATGCCGGGCTGGACCCGGTCGAAGTTGGCCTCGGTCAGCACCTGGGCAATGCCCACCAGCTTGCCGTCCGGGCCGATGGTGATCATGTAGTTCACCACGCCCTCGGGCTGGCGGTTGTACTCATAGACCTGGGCGCCGTCCTCGCCGTCCCACACCGCTTCGGGCTGGCCGAACTTGTCTTTCACGTCGGCCTCGGTGGACACGCCGGGCTCCAGCTCGGCGATGTTCTGCAGGTCGCAGGCGCCCACCAGGCCCACCGCCCCCAGCACCGCCAGAGCGCTGCGGGCCACCCGTGCCACTCCGGCCAGCCAGCCGGTCTGTTTGTCCATCGCAGATCCCCCGTCGAAAAGTCGTGCCAGTGTACGGCCGGGGGTACCCTGCCCTGTGACCGGACGTCACAGACCCCCCGGCTTAAAATCGCGGTCTTTCCGCCTTGCAGACGCCCACCATGCCGTTCTTCCGCCGCCCCGACTACCAGTCCGATGCCACCCAGTTCATCGACCAGCTCAAGGCACAGCGGCCCACGCTGGAGCAGGAGCAGCGCCAGGGCCGTGGCCTGCTCTGGGACCGCCACATCGACCCCGAGGTCGCGGCCCAGGCAGAAGCTGCCCGTGTGGCGCAGAAGCCCTACGTCTACCAGACCGAATCCGGTCTGAAGTGACCCCGCACCCATGAGCAGCCCCGAGGTCACCTCGCTGGACGAGCCGCCGCCAGGCCTCGACCAGGTGCTGCCCACGGTGGTGGACCACGTGGCGCTGGCCCGCCTGTACGGCGAGCCGCTGTTCAAGCTGCCGCAGGACCTGTACATACCGCCGGATGCGCTGCAGGTCTTCCTGGAGGCCTTCGAGGGCCCGCTGGACCTGCTGCTCTACCTGATCCGCAAGCAGAACTTCAACATCCTCGACATCCCGATGGCGGCGGTCACCCGCCAGTACCTGGCCTATGTCGAGGAAATCCGCGCCGGCAACCTGGAGCTGGCGGCCGAATACCTGCTCATGGCGGCCATGCTGATCGAGATCAAGAGCCGCATGCTGCTGCCGCCCAAGAAGGTGGCCGAGGGCGAAGAGGCGGAAGACCCCCGGGCCGAACTGGTGCGGCGCCTGCTGGAGTACGAGCAGATGAAGCTGGCCGCCCACCGGCTGGCCGAGGTGCCGCAGTACGGCCGCGACTTCCTGCGCGCCGCGGTGTACGTGGAGCAGGCCCTGGTGCCGCGCTTCCCCGACGTGCAGGCCATCGACCTGCAGTCCGCCTGGCGCGACATCCTCAAGCGCGCCAGGCTGGTCCAGCACCACCGGATCAGCCGCGAGGAGCTGTCGGTGCGGGAGCACATGAGCATCGTGCTGCGCCAGCTGCAGGGCCGCCGCTTCGTCGAGTTCGGCGAGCTGTTCGATGTGGGCCGGGGCATGCCGGTGCTGGTGGTGACCTTCATCGCCATGCTGGAACTCGCCAAGGAAACCCTGATCGAGCTCACCCAGGCCGAAGCCTTCGCCCCCATCTATGTGCGGCTGGCGTATTCGCCCAGCTAGCCACCCCATCCATCCATGACCGACATCCACCGCTTCGACGTCCTCATCATCGGCAGCGGGCTGGCCGGCCTGACCGCCGCGCTCAACCTGGCCCCGACCCACCGCGTGGCCGTCATCACCAAACGGGCCCTGCTGGACGGCTCCAGCAACTGGGCGCAGGGCGGCATTGCCGCCGTGCTGGCCGAGGGCGACAGCTATGCCTCGCACGTGGACGACACCCTGGTGGCCGGCGCCGGCCTGTGCGACCTGGAGGCCACCCAGTTCACGGTGGAGAACGCACCGGCCGCCATCAGCTGGCTGCAGGAGCTGGGCGTGCCCTTCACCACCGAACACGGCGAACTGCACCTCACCCGCGAGGGCGGCCACAGCCACCGCCGCATCGTGCACGCGGCCGACGCCACCGGCGCCGCCGTCCAGGCCACGCTGGTGGAGCGGGTGCGCAACACGCCCAACGTGACCGTGTTCGAGCACCACATGCTGGTCGACCTGATCACCGACCGCCAACTGCCCGATGGCGCCACCGGCCGCCGCTGCTTCGGCGCCTATGTGCTGGACACCGAAGAGGACGAGGTCATGACCTTCTCGGCCGCCCACACGGTGCTGGCCACCGGCGGCGCGGGCAAGGTCTACCTCTACACCACCAACCCGGACACCGCCACCGGCGACGGCATCGCCGCGGCCTGGCGCGCCGGCTGCCAGGTCGGCAACATGGAATTCATCCAGTTCCACCCGACCTGCCTGTACCACCCGCATGCCAAGAGCTTCCTGATCACCGAGGCCGTGCGCGGCGAGGGCGGCCTGCTCAAGCTGCCGCCGCACCTGGGCGGCCACCGCTTCATGCCCGACCACGACCCGCGCGCCGAACTGGCTCCGCGCGACGTGGTGGCCCGCGCCATCGACTTCGAGATGAAGAAGCACGGCCTGGACTGCGTGCACCTGGACATCTCGCACCAGAGCCCCGAGTTCCTGCGCGAACATTTCCCCAACATCCTGGCCCGCTGCGCCGAGCTGGGCATCGACATCACCCGCGAACCCATCCCGGTGGTGCCGGCGGCCCACTACACCTGCGGCGGCGTGGTCACCGACCTGAACGGCCGCACCGAGGTGGCCGGCCTATACGCCGTGGGCGAGACCACCTGCACCGGCCTGCACGGCGCCAACCGGCTGGCCAGCAACTCGCTGGTCGAGTGCATGGTGTTCGCCCAGGCGGCCGTGGCCGCCATCCGCCAGGCACCGGGCGCCCAGACCCCGGCCCTGCCCTTGTGGGACGACAGCCGCGTGACCGACGCCGACGAGATGGTGGTCATCTCCCACAACTGGGACGAACTGCGCCGCTTCATGTGGGACTACGTGGGCATCGTGCGCACCAACAAGCGGCTGGAACGGGCGGCGCACCGCATCACCCTGCTGCAGCGCGAGATCCACGAGTTCTATGCCAGCTTCCACGTCACGCGCGACCTGCTGGAGCTGCGCAACCTGGTGCAGGTGGCCGACCTGATCGTCATGTCGGCCATGTTGCGGCGCGAGAGCCGCGGCCTGCACTACAGCCTGGACTACCCCGATCTGCTGCCCGAGGCCAGGCCCACGGTGCTGGTGCCGCCGGCCCGCTGAAGCCGCGCCGGCATCCAGCCACGCAGGCTGTTGAAGCAGGCCACGGCGCTGGCGCGGTCCAGGTCGGCGGGGGTCAGCACGGCTTCGCGCAACCGGCCGGCCTCCAGCAGCGTCTCGCGGCCGATGCCGGGCAGCAGGCCGCTGGACAGCGGCGGGGTCAGCCACTGGCCGTCGATGCACAGGGCGATGTTGGCCCGGGTGCATTCGGTGAGTTCGCCCGCCCGGTTCCACAGCAGCACATCGAAGGCGTCCGGATGGCGCGCCGCCGCTGCGTCGTAGTGGCCGCGGCGGGTGGTCTTGAAGCGCACAAACTCGCCATGGGCCTCGGGCAGCGCCCGGTCGTCCAGCACCAGCAGCACTTCGGCCGGCGTGGCCGGCATGGCCACCGCCGTGGCCTGCGGACGGCCTTGCCGGTCCAGCGTCAGCCGCACCCGCCACAGGCCCTGCGGATGCTGCGCAGCCAGCTCGTCCAGGCAGGCCTCCATGTCGTCCAGCCGCCAGTCGAACCCGAAATGGCGGGCGGTGCGGGCCAGCCGCGCCAGATGCCGCTGCCGGTGCTGCAGCACACCACCGCGCAAGGCCAGGGTTTCGAGCAGGTCGAAGGGCTGGCTGGCGCGTTCGATGAAGCGGCGCTTGTGGCGCCATTCGTTCCATTCGGCCGCCGGCTGCGCATCCGAGGTGATGCCGCTGCCCACACCGGCCTGCAACGCCGTGCCGCTGGGGGTGGCGCAGGCCAGCACGGTGCGGATGGCCACATTGAAGGTGGCGCCGCCACCCGGCCGCAGCACACCGATGGCACCGCAGTACACGCCACGGGCGGACGGCTCGCGCTGGCGGATGTGGTGCATGGCCCGCACCTTGGGTGCGCCGGTGATGGAGCCGCACGGGAACAGCGCCTGCAGCAGGTCCCACAGGCGCGTGTCGGGCCGGGTGGTGGCCTGCACGTCGGAGGTCATCTGCCAGACCGTGGGCAGCGGCTCCAGGTGGAACAGCCGGGGCACACGCACCGAGTGCGGCTCGGCCACGCGCGATACATCGTGCCGCACCAGGTCCACGATCATCACGTTCTCGGCCCGCTCCTTGGCCGAGGCGCGCAGGCCCTCGGCGGCGGATGCATCGGCCTGCGGGTCGGCATGGCGGGGTGCGGTGCCCTTCATGGGCCTCATCAGCAGCTGGTGGCGGTTCCAGTCGAAAAACAGTTCGGGCGAGGCACTGAGCACCTGCCAGTCGCCGCCATCGATCCAGGCGCCGAAGCCCGCCGGCTGCTCGCGCCGCAGGGCAGCGAACAAGTCCCACGGCCGGCCGGCCTGCAGGGTCCCGTGCAGCAGCGCGGTGTGGTTGACCTGGTAGACCTCGCCGTCGGCAATGGCCGTGTGCAGCGCGGCCAGATCGGCATCGAAGGTGTCGCGTGGCGGGCCTGGCGCCCAATCGGCCCGCACCGCATCGGGCTGGCCCGGGTCAAAGCTCTCGGCGGGCGCCGGCTCCGCGTACACCGCGAACCAGGCCAGCGGCAGACCGGGCTGCGGCGCGTGGGTCTGCAGTGCGGCGTCGAAAGCCGCAGCGGCCTCGTAGGCCAGGAAGCCCACGCACCAGCGCCCGGCCAGCGAAGCGGCTTCGGCGGCCTCCACGACACCCCGCACTTCGCTCAGGGCGTGCGCCTGCAGCACCTGCAGCGGCACGCCGAATGCCTGCCGCAGACCCGGCTGGTCCGGCAGGCCGGTGGCGGCGAAGGCGATGCAGGCGGTGGGGGTGGGCGCGGGCGGGGTCCGGCTCACGCGGCGCCGATGCCGGGCACCAGGGCACCGGCGTCCCGACCGGCCTTGTGGGCCGCGGTGAAGGCCAGCATGCGGTCGATGGGCAGCCGCGCGCGCGGAATGACCACCGGGTCGACCTCGATCGCGTTGGTACCGGTCTCCAGCACGCGGGCCACGCCGGCCAGACCGTTCATGGCCATCCAGGGGCAGTGGGCGCAGCTCTTGCAGGTGGCGCTGTTGCCCGCCGTGGGCGCCTCGATGAACCGCTTGCCCGGGTTCTGCTGCCGCAGCATGTGCAGCATGCCCTTGTCGGTGGCCACGATGTAGCTGGGCGCATCGAGCTCGCGCGCGGCCTTCAGGATGGCCGAGGTGGAACCCACCGCGTCGGCCAGCGCCACCACATCGGCCGGGCTCTCCGGGTGCACCAGCACCTTGGCCTCGGGATGCTCCTTCTTGAGCAGTTCCAGCTCGATGGCCTTGAACTCGTCGTGCACGATGCACGAGCCGTTCCACATCAGCATGTCGGCGCCGGTCTCGCGCTGGATGTAGCCGCCCAGGTGCCGGTCGGGCGCCCACAGGATCTTGTGGCCCTTGTCTTTCAGCGCCCGCACGATGTCCAGCGCGCAGCTGCTGGTCACCAGCCAGTCGGAGCGGGCCTTCACGGCGGCGCTGGTGTTGGCATAGACCACCACGGTGCGGTCGGGGTGCTGGTCGCAGAAGGCGCTGAACTGGTCGATCGGGCAGCCCAGGTCGAGCGAGCAGTTGGCGTCCAGGTCGGGCATCAGCACAGTCTTCTCGGGCGACAGGATCTTGGCCGTCTCGCCCATGAAGCGCACGCCCGAGACCACCAGCGTGGTGGCCGCATGATCGCGGCCGAAGCGGGCCATCTCGAGCGAGTCGCTGACGATGCCGCCGGTCTCGATGGCCAGGTCCTGCAGGTCGGGGTGCACGTAGTAGTGCGACACCATGACCGCATTGCGCTCGCGCAGCAGGCGGCGGATGCGGTCCTTGAGCTCGGCGCGCTGCTGCGGTCCGGGCTCCACCGGCACGCGGGCCCAGGCGTGCTGCGTGGGGCAGGCCGGCTGTTCGTATTCGACGTCGATGATGGATTCGGTGGTCATGGTCGTTCTCCGGTTCAGCCCTGGCTCAACCCATGCGCATGGAAAAGTCGATCGCCCGCACATCCTTGGTGAGGGCCCCGATGGAGATGCGGTCGACCCCGGTTTCGGCCAGGGCCCGCACGGTGGAGAAGTTGACGCCGCCGGAGATCTCCAGGATGGCGCGGCCGGCGTTGCGGCGCACCGCCTCGTGCAGCGTGGGCAGGTCCATGTTGTCGAGCAGCACCATGGTGGCACCGCAGGCCAGCGCCTCGTCGAGCTGAGCCAGCGTCTCGACCTCGATCTCCACGAAGCGCGCAGCCGGCGCGGTCTCGCGCACGCGCTGCAGCACCGGGGCCACGCCACCGGCGGCGGCAATGTGGTTCTCCTTGATGAGGACCGCGTCGAACAGGCCGATGCGGTGGTTGACGCCACCGCCGCAGGTGACGGCGTATTTCTGGGCCAGGCGCAGGCCGGGCACGGTCTTGCGGGTGTCGACGATGGCGGCGCGGGTGCCGGCCACGGCGGCCACGTAGCGCGCGGTCTCGGTGGCCACGCCGCTGAGCAGCTGCAGGAAGTTCAGGGCGGTGCGTTCGGCGCTCAGCAGCGCACGGGCCTGGCCCTCGATGGTCAGCACCACCTGGTCGGCTTCGCAGCGCTGGCCCTCGCCCACCTGCCACTGCCAGGTGGCGGTCGGGTCCAGGGCGCGCAAGGCGGCCTCGACCCAGGGCGCACCACAGATCACGGCCGGCTCGCGGGCCAGGATGCGGGCGGTGGCGCGGCGCGCGGGGTCGACCAGGGCAGCGGTCAGGTCGCCACTGCCCACGTCTTCCGCGAGGGCACGCGCCACGTCCTGGCGGGCCAGGGCGTCGAGGTCGTCGCGGGAGTATTCGGAGAGGTGTTTCATGAAGGCCGGAAACGGGGAAATCGACAGGGTCGGCAGCAGGGGAAATCCGCTGGAGCGGATGGACTATAGTCCCGCATTCTCGGACACCCCCACCCCCCAGAGGGTCGACCCCATGAGCAACCCCACAGCCTCCGCTCCCACGGCCACGCCGTACGGCACGCTGCCTGCGGCCTCTCCGCTGCCGCAGCGCAAACCGGTCAGCCTGCCGCGCATGAACGAAATGCGCGAGCGCGGCGAGAAGATCACCATGCTCACCGCCTACGACGCCACCTTCGCCGCCGTGGCCGACGCCGCCGGCGTGGAATGCATCCTGGTCGGCGACTCGCTGGGCATGGTCTGCCAGGGCCTCTCCAGCACCGCCGGCGTGACGCTGGAAACCATGACGTACCACACCGAAAGCGTGGTGCGCGGCCTGCGCCGGGTGCAGGGCACCGCCTGGGTGATCGGCGACCTGCCCTTCGGCAGTTACCACGAGTCGAAGGAACAGGCCCTGCGCAGCGCCGCCGAACTGGTGCGCGCCGGTGCCCACATGATCAAGCTCGAAGGCGGCGGCTGGACCGCCGAGACGGTGCGCTTCCTGGTCGAGCGCGGCATTCCGGTGTGCGCCCACCTCGGCCTCACGCCGCAGACGGTCCATGCCCTGGGCGGCTACCGGGTGCAGGGCCGCGACGACGCCGCTGCGCTGCAGCTCAAGCGCCATGCCCTGGAACTGCAGGACGCCGGTGCCGCCATGCTGGTGCTGGAAATGGTGCCGGCCGCGCTCTCCGCCGAAATCACCCAGCAGCTGCACAGCTGCCACACCATCGGCATCGGGGCCGGCAAGGCCACCGCCGGCCAGGTGCTGGTGATGCACGACATGCTGGGCATCAACCTGGGCAAGAACCCCAAGTTCGTGCGCAACTTCATGGAAGGTGCGGCCTCGGTGCGCGATGCCATGGCCGCCTATGTGAAGGCGGTCAAGGACGGCAGCTTCCCCGACGACGCCCTCCACGCGTGGTGACATGAAAGTCGTCCACACCATCGCCGACCTGCGTTCGGCGCTGCGCCCCTTCGACGCCCCGGCCCTGGTGCCCACCATGGGCAACCTGCACGACGGCCACATCGACCTGGTGCGCACCGCCCGGCCGCTGGGCGACGTGACCGTGGCCAGCATCTTCGTCAACCGGCTGCAGTTCGCGCCGCACGAAGACTTCGACACCTACCCGCGCACCCTGCAGGCCGACTGCGCCCGGCTGGCCGAGGCCGGCTGCGATGTGGTGTTCGCCCCTTCAGAGAAGGACATGTACCCCGAGCCGCAAGGCTACAAGGTGCTGCCCCCACCGGAGCTGGCCGACATCCTCGAAGGCCACTTCCGACCCGGCTTCTTCACCGGCGTATGCACCGTGGTCATGAAGCTGTTCCAGTGCGCCTTTGCCGAAGCCAAGGGCCGGCGCACCGCCGTGTTCGGCCAGAAGGACTACCAGCAGCAGATGGTCATCCGGCGCATGGTGGAGCAGCTGGCGCTGCCGATCGATGTCGTGGTGGCGCCCACGCGGCGTGCCGCCGACGGCCTGGCGCTGAGTTCGCGCAACGGTTACCTGAGCGAGGCCGAACGGCTGGAGGCGGTGCAGCTCTCGCTGGCCTTGCGTGGCCTGGGCCGCGATGCGCTGGCCGCCGCCGACGGGCTGGTGCGCCACCTGCCGGCGCTCGAAGCGCGCGCCATGGAAGGCCTGGCCGCCCGTGGCTGGCAGCCCGATTACCTGACGGTGCGCCGCCGCGCCGACCTGCAGGCACCGCAACCCGGCGACGCCCTGGTGGTGCTGGGTGCGGCCCGCCTGGGGCGCACCCGCCTGATCGACAACCTCGAGGTCTGACCCCGGCCGGGATCAGTCCACCTCGGGCTTGGGGTCTCGGCCCATGAGTTCGGCGATGGCCTGGGCCGGCTGCACCTGCCCTTCCAGCAGGGCCACCACAGCGGCGCTGATCGGCATGTCCACCCCCAGGGCGCGGGCCCGCTGCACCACGGTGCGGGCGCTGTAGACGCCTTCGGCCACATGGCCCAGCGATTCCACCGCCTGGGCCAGGCTCCGGCCTTCGGCCAGCAGGCGGCCGACCTGCCGGTTGCGGGACAGGTCGCCGGTGGCGGTGAGCACCAGATCGCCCAGCCCCGACAGCCCCATGAAGGTCTCGGTGCGGGCACCCAGCGCGGTGCCCAGCCGGGTCATTTCGGCCAGGCCACGGGTGATGAGGGCGGCACGGGCGTTCAGGCCCAGACCCAGGCCGTCGCACAGCCCGGTGGCAATCGCCAGCACATTCTTCACCGCGCCGCCCACCTCGACGCCGGCCACATCGTCGTTGGCATACACACGCAACGTACTGCCGTGGAACGCCGACACCAGGGCATCGCGCACGGCAGCGTGTTCGCTGGCCGCCACCACGGCCGTGGGCTGACCACGCGCCACTTCCTGCGCAAAACTCGGTCCGCTGAGCACGCCGCAGGCCAGCCGGGGGGCGACCTCGGCGGCAATCTCGTGGCCCAGCAGCCCGTGCGGTGCCGACCCGGCCTGCGCCTGCTCGAAACCCTTGCACAACCAAGCCACCGGCACCGGCTGGTCGGCCAGCCGCTGCAGCCAGCCGCGCAGGCCTGCCATGGGCGATGCGATCACGTACAAGTCGGCACGCGGCAGATCACCGCTGGCCAGTTGCAGGGACGCCGGCAGTTCGATGCCGGGCAGGTAACGGCGGTTTTGCCGCTCGGCCTGCAGCAGGGCGGCCTGCGACGCATCGCGGGCCCACAGGACCACCCGGCAGCGTCCATGACGCGCTGCACCGATGGCGAGTGCGGTGCCCCAGGCACCGGCCCCCATGACGGCGATGTCCATCGCCGTGCGCTCAGCTGGTGATGATGCGCGAGCCTTCCTGCTGGGCCTGCTGCGCTTGCTGCTGCTCGTACATGGCCTGGAAGTTGATTTCGGCCAGGTGCACCGGCGGGAAGCCGGCGCGCTGCACGATGTCGGCCACGTTGCTGCGCAGGTAGGGGTAGACGATCTGCGGGCAGGCGATGCCCATGATCGGGCCCATCTGCTCTTCGGGCAGGTTGCGGGCCTCGAAGATGCCGGCCTGCTTGGCCTCGACCAGGAACACGGTCTTGTCCTTGATCTTGGTCTGCACCGTGGCGGTCACCGCGACTTCATAGACGCCTTCGGCCAGCGGGGTGGCTTCCACGCCGAGCTGGATGTCCACCGACGGCTGCTCCTGCTCCAGCAGGATGGCCGGGGAGTTGGGCTGCTCCAGAGAGGCTTCCTTCAGGTAGATGCGCTGGATCTGGAAAACGGGGTCGAGGTTCTCGGCCATGGTGGTGTCTCGCTGGTTCGGAAAAAGAAAAGGCCCGCCGGGGAGGTGTTCCCGCAGCGGGCACGGCGTGGATTATGTCAGCCGGCGACCGGGGCTCAGGCCTGCAGCAGGGGCGCCAGGCCGCCCCGGCCGTCGAGGGCGTGCAGGTCGTCGCAGCCACCGATGTGGGCTTCCCCGATGAAGATCTGCGGCACGCTGGTGCGACCGGTGATCTGGGTCATGCGGGCGCGCACATCGGGCTTGCCGTCAACCACGATCTCTTCGTAGTCGGTGACGCCCCGGGCCTGCAGCAGGGCCTTGGCGCGGGAGCAGTAGGGGCAGAAATCGCTGGAGTAGATGGTGACTTTGGCCATGTCGGGGGCAGCAGTTCGGTCAAGGGAGCCGAGAATGATCAGGCCTTTTCGACCGGCAGGCCGGCGCCGCGCCAGGCACCCATGCCACCCGAGAGGGAATGGGCCTTCTCGAAGCCGAGCTTGCGGGCCTCGGCCACGGCGCGGTTGGCGCGCGCGCCGGTCGGGCAGACGAAGATCACCGGCAGGTTCTTGTTCTTGACGGTGGTGGGCAGCTTGGCGGTCACCTCGTCCAGCGGCACATGGCGCGCACCGATGATGTGGCCGGCCGCAAATTCGGCGTCGGTCGACACGTCCACCACCACCGCCTTCTCGCGGTTCATCAGCATCACGGCGTCGTTGGGCGCCAGCGTGCCGGCCCGCTGGCCGGAACGCACCGCCGGCCACACCAGCAGGGCGCCGGAAACAAATGCAGCAGCAATCAGAACCCAGTTCTCGAGGAAGAAGCTCACGTGGTCACCTTTGTAGTCAAGCGCGGGATTTTAGAATGGCGGGCTGAGCCCTTGCCGCCCGCCGGCCTGCAGCCCTCCCCTCCCGCCCCCAACCCGCCCCCCAACCCGTCTCTTCTGCCATGCACAAGCTCGTCCTGATCCGCCACGGCGAATCCACCTGGAACCTCGAAAACCGCTTCACCGGCTGGACCGACGTGGACCTCACCCCGACCGGCGTGTCGCAGGCCATGTCGGCCGGCCAGCTGCTCAAGGCCGAGGGCTTCGATTTCGACATCGCCTACACCAGCGTGCTCAAGCGGGCCATCCACACCCTGTGGTACACGCTGGACGCGATGGACCGCACCTGGCTGCCGGTGGTCAAGAACTGGCGCCTGAACGAGCGGCATTACGGGGCCCTGCAAGGCCTCAACAAGGCCGACATGGCCGCCCAGTTCGGTGACGAGCAGGTGCTGGTCTGGCGCCGCAGCTACGACACGCCGCCGCCGGCGCTGGAAGCCACCGACCCGCGCAGCGAGCGCGGAGACCGCCGCTACGCCCTGCTCAAGCCCGAAGAAGTGCCGCTGACCGAGTGCCTGAAGGACACCGTGGCCCGGGTCATCCCGTTCTGGAACGAGTCGCTGGCCCCGGCCATCAAGTCCGGCCGGCGCGTGGTGGTGGCCGCCCACGGCAACAGCATCCGGGCGCTGGTGAAGTACCTGGACGGCATTTCGGACGCCGACATCGTCAACCTCAACATCCCCAACGGCATCCCGCTGGTGTACGAACTCGACGCCGACCTGCGCCCGATCCGCCACTACTACCTCGGCGACGCCGAGGCCGCTGCGCGCGCCGCTGCCGCCGTGGCCGCTCAGGGCAAGGCCTGATCGGCGCAACCCGGCTGCCGCCCCATCCGGGATAACCGCCGGAACAACCCGGGAACCGGGGGGTCCGGGCCGGGTCGTAGGTGTATATTGGCCCGACGGGCGGGCCGGGCGGCCGCGTTCACGCGTCACTTCACGCGACACAAAGGGCAAGAGACATGTCGAAACAGGTGAGCCAGAAGCTCAAGATTGCAGGCTGGGTGGCCGTCGGTGCGGTGGCCGGCGCCCTGACCACGGTACAACTCCAGGCCACGGCGCGCAGCAGCCTGGCCCCGCTGCCGCTGGAGGAGCTCCAGCAGCTCGCGGCGGTGTTCGGCATGGTCAAGACCGACTACGTCGAACCGGTGGACGAGAAGAAGCTGATCTCCGAGGCCATCTCGGGCATGGTGAGCAGCCTCGACCCGCACTCGCAGTACTTCGACAAGAAGTCGTTCAAGGAATTCCGCGAGGGCACCAGCGGCCGCTTCGTGGGCGTGGGCATCGAGATCGGCATGGAAGACGGCCTGGTCAAGGTCGTGTCCCCCATCGAGGACTCGCCCGCCTTTCGCGCCGGCCTCAAGAGCGGCGACCTGATCACCAAGATCGACGACACCCCGGTCAAGGGCATGACCATCAACGACGCGGTCAAGATGATGCGGGGCGAGCCCCGCACCAAGGTGCTGCTGACCATCTTCCGCAAGGACGAGGACCGCACCTTCCCGGTGACCATCGTTCGCGAAGAGATCAAGACCCAGAGCGTCAAGGCCCGCAATGTCGAGTCCGGCTTCGGTTGGATCCGCGTCTCGCAGTTCCAGGAGCGCACCACCGAGGACGTCGCCCGCAAGCTCGAGGAGCTGTACAAGGCCGACCCCAACATGAAGGGCCTGGTGCTCGACCTGCGCAACGACCCGGGCGGCCTGCTGCCGGCGGCCGTGGCCATTTCCGCCATGTTCCTGCCCGAAGACGTGACCGTGGTGTCCACCAACGGCCAGACCGCCGACAGCAAGATGGTCTACAAGGCCGTGCCGCAGCACTACCTGACCCGTGGCGGTCCGGACCATGTGGCGCGGCTGGCGCAAGCCACCCGCAACTTCTACAAGAAGGTGCCGATGGTGGTGCTGGTCAACGAAGGCTCGGCTTCGGCCAGCGAGATCGTGGCCGGTGCCCTGCAGGACCACAAGCGCGCCACCATCATGGGCAGCCAGACCTTCGGCAAGGGCTCGGTGCAGACGGTGCGCCCGCTCGGCCCCGACACCGGGCTGAAGCTCACCACCGCGCGTTACTACACGCCCTCGGGCAGCACCATCCAGGCCAAGGGCATCGTGCCCGACGTGATGGTCGACGAGACCGCCGAAGGCAATGTGTTCGCAGCCCTCCGCACCCGCGAAGCCGACCTGCAGAAGCACCTGGTGAACGGCACCGAGGCCAAGCCGGCCCCCATGACCGACGCCCAGCGCGCCGCCGAGCAGCAGCGCGACCAAGACCGTGAAGCCGCCCGCAAGCGGCTGGAGGAAGAAGCGAAGAAGAACCCGAGCCAGCGACTGGTGCCGGAGTTCGGCAGCGACAAGGACTTCCAGCTGCAGCAGGCGCTCAACCAGCTCAAGGGCAAGCCGGTGCTGGTGAGCAAGACCCTGCAGGTGCGCAGCACCGACGACAGGAAGACCAACTGACGCGCGCAGGCCTGCGGTTGGACGACGCACAGCTGCTGCGCTATTCGCGGCACATCCTGCTGAACGAACTCGGGGTCGAGGGCCAGGAGAAGCTCCTGGCCTCCCACGCCCTGATCGTGGGTGCCGGCGGACTCGGTTCGCCGGCCGCGCTCTACCTGGGCAGCGCCGGGGTGGGCCGCATCACGGTGGTCGACCACGACCAGGTCGACGAGACCAACCTGCAGCGCCAGATCGCCCACAACCTGGCCCGGGTCGGCTCGCCCAAGGCCGAGTCGGTGCGCGAGGCCATTGCGGCCATCAACCCCGATCCGGTGGTCACGCCCATCACACAGCGGGCCGACGCTGCCCTGCTCGACACGCTGGTGGCCCAGGCCGACGTGGTGCTGGACTGCACCGACAACTTCGAGACCCGCCACGCCATCAACCGCGCCTGCGTGAAGCACGGCCGCCCGCTGGTGTCGGGCGCGGCCATCCGCATGGACGGTCAGCTCAGCGTGTACGACACGCGCGAGGCGGCCAACCCCTGTTATGCCTGCGTCTTTCCCGAAGACAGCGGCGTCGAGGAAACCCGCTGCGCGACCATGGGCGTGTTTGCGCCGCTGGTGGGCATCGTGGGCACGCTGCAGGCGACCGAGGCGCTGAAGCTGCTGGCCGGTCTGGGCTCGCGCATGGCGGGGCAGCTGCTGATGATCGACGGGCGCGACCTGGCCTTCACCCGCATCGGCCTTCCGGCCAATCCGGCCTGCCCGGTCTGCGGCCACCGGCACTGATGCGTCAGCCGCCCGGGCGCGGCGGCATCGGGCACGGGCCGTGGCGCCGCCGGAAATCCCGGGGCGGCTCGGCACCGGGGCGGGCAAACACGCCGCGCTGTGCCTGCCGGGCCTGGGCCTGCAAGCGCGTGTAGCCTTTGCGGCCCCCGCCCGACGCCCAGGCCAACCCACGTTGCACCAGCCAGGCGTTGAGGTCCTCGCCCTCCAGCTCGATGCGGGCCAGGCCCCGGCCATACACGTCATCGCCGCGTTCATCGACCTGCACCACCCGCTCCAGCAGGCGCCGGGCCAGTGAGTCGCGGGCGGCCTCGCCGCCGTCCTGGCAGATTTCGGGGGCATCGATGCCGAGCAGGCGCAGCTTGCGGTACGGACCGCCCGCCAGCGGCTTGACCCAGATGGTGTCGCCGTCCGGGACGCGGGTGACCCGCGCGGCGTAGGGCTCGCTCCCAGCCCACGCGGTGGTGGCCATCAGCCACCCGAGCAGCAGCCAGGCCCGCTTCATGCGCCCGCTTCCAGATCGCGCAGCATGCGCTCCAGCCGGGCCGAGAGCTGCTCGGTGCTCAGGCGCTCGCGCAGGCGCTCGACCATCAGCGGCAGGCTCATGGGGCTGGGCTGGGTCAGCTCCACCAGCTCCAGCCGCTGCCCGGCCATGCGCTGCAGGCAGTCGCGCAGGCGGGCGATCTCCAGCTCCTGCGACAGCACCTCGGTCTCGGCCTGGCGCAGCAGCAGATTGCCCGGGTCGTACTTGCGGAACACCTCGAAGAACAGGCCGCTGCTGGCCTGCAGCTGGCGCAGGCTGCGCGGCGCGCCGGGCTGGCCACTGAACACCAGCCCCGACACCCGGGCGATCTCGCGAAAGCGCCGCTGCGCCAGTTCGCCCGCATTCAGGGAGGCCAGCACATGGTCGAGCAGCCCGTCAGTGGACAGCACCGAGCCGTCGAGCAGGCGGGTCAGATCGGGCTCGTCGGCCGCCAGCAGCTCGAAGCCATAGTCGTTGACCGACAGGCTGAAGGTGTTGGGCTGCTCGCGCGCCAGCCGCCAGGCCAGCAGGCTGGCCAGCCCCAGGTGCACATGCCGGCCAGCGAACGGGAACAGGCAGAGGTGGTGGCCCTCTTTCGAACGGAAGCGCTCCACCAGCAGCACGCCGGGCCGGGGCAGGCGCGAGCGTTGCGCCTGCGTCTGCAGCATGGGTCGGGCGGCCTGCAGCTCGGGCGAGTCGAAGCGGCCGGCCTCGGCCAGTGCCATCTGTTCCAGCACCGCATCGGCCAGTTCGGTGGACAGCGGCATCTTGCCGCCCTGCCAGGTGGGCACCGCGCCCTTGTTCCGGGTGGCCTTTTTCACCCAGGCGGTCATGTCGTGCACCCGCACGAATTCGAGCAGTCGACCGGCGAAGACAAAGCAGTCGCCCTTGCGCAGCCGCGAGATGAAGCCCTCCTCGATGCTGCCGATGGCGCCGCCATTGAGGTACTTCACGCGCAGCGAAGCGTCGCTCACGATGGTGCCCACGCCCCAGCGGTGGCGCCGGGCGGTGGCGCGGCCCTGCGGCGTGTCGGGCACGCGCCAGACACCCTGCTCGTCCCGTGCGAGCCGGTGGTAGTCGGGGTAGGCGGTGAGGCTGTCGCCACCGCGTTCGCAGAAGACCAGCGCCCAGTCGAAGGCCTCGCGGGAGAGTTCGCGGTAGGCCCAGGCGGTCCGCACCTCGTCGAACAGCGCATCGGCCTCGAAGCCGCCGCCCAGCGCCACCGTGACCAGGTGCTGCACCAGCACGTCCAGCGGCTGCTGCGGGCTGTGGCGCGGCTCGATGCGGCCGGCCTGCGCCGCCTCGCGCACCGCGGCGGCTTCAATGAGTTCCAGCGTGTTGGTGGGCACCAGCGTGATGCGGCTCGGCCGGCCGGGTGCGTGCCCGCTGCGCCCGGCCCGCTGCAGCAGCCGGGCCACGCCCTTGGCCGATCCGATCTGCAGCACCCGCTCCACCGGCAGGAAGTCCACCCCCAGGTCGAGCGACGAGGTGGCCACCACCGCCTTGAGCTGGCCGTCCTTCAGGCCGGCCTCCACCCATTCGCGCACCGCCTTGTCCAGGCTGCCGTGGTGCAACGCCACCTGCCCGGCCCAGTCGGGCCGGTGCTGCAGCAGCAGCTGGTACCAGATTTCTGCCTGGCTGCGGGTGTTGGTGAACACCAGGGCGGTGCCGGCGCCCTCCAGCTCGCGCACCACCGGCTCCTGCATGCGCGAACCGAGGTGGCCGGACCACGAATAACGGCCCGGGTCGGGCGGGATGAGGGTGTCGATCAGCAGCGTCTTGTCCACCCTGCCCTGCACCAGCACCGGGGTCGGGGCAGCGGGGTAGGCGCCATCGGGGCCACAGAGCACCTGGCGTGCCTCGTCGAGGTTGCCCAAGGTCGCGCTCATGCCCCAGGTGAGCAGCCCGGGTTGCCAGCGCCGCAGCCGGGCCAGCGCCAGCTGCACCTGCACACCGCGCTTGCTGCCGATCAGCTCGTGCCATTCGTCCACCACCACCGCGCGCACGCCGGCCAGCTCCTGCGGCGCCTTGTCGCGCGCCAGCAGCAGCGAGAGCGACTCGGGCGTGGTGACCAGCACGGTGGGCATCCGGCGGTCCTGGCGGGCGCGCTCGGCCGACGGCGTGTCGCCGGTGCGCTGGCCCAGGGTCCAGCCGGGCGCCAGATCGGCCAGCGGTGTGCGCAGGGCGGCCGCGCTGTCGGCGGCGAGCGCCCGCATGGGCGTGATCCACAGCACCGACAGGGCCGGCGCCCGGTCGGTGGGCAGGTCGGCCTGCAGGCGGTCCACCAGCCCGAGCCAGACCGCATAGGTCTTGCCGGCGCCGGTGGTGGCGTGCAGCAGGCCGCTGCGGCCTTCGGCCTGCGCGGCCCACACCGCCTGCTGGAACGGGAAAGGCTGCCAGCCCCGGCCAGCCATCCAGGCGGTGGCGCGGGAAGCACGGGTCATCGGTAACGGGCAGCGGTGATGAACTCGTTGAAGGTCTCGCACCACACCACCACCGTGGTGTGGGCCGACAGGTCGGTGCCCGGCGGCAGCGGTACCGCGAAGTTCTCGAAGGTCTTGATGTCGCCGACCCGCAGCATGGTCGATTTCAGGCGCTTGAAGTCGGCCTCGGTCTCGACGAAGGTGGGCGAGAGGTAGAGCTTGTAGTCCGGACCGGGGGCCAGGCGCCCCTGCAGCACCACCTGGTCGGGGCCGACCAGCACGCGGCCCTCGCCCCAGTGCAAGGCATCGCTGTCGGCCAGGTCGCGGCGGAACTCGCCCTGGAACGACGCGGTGCGCTCGGCCTGCTGCAGCACCTCGGCGGCCGGGCCGTCGGGTGCCGTGATGATCGGAAGCAGATACACGCCGAGGCCGAAGCCCAGGAGCAGGGTCAGCAGGTGGGTGGAGAACAGCAGGAATCGGCGTTTCATGGGGTGCACCTTGTGGACGGGTTCACCATGGGTCGGCGCGGCGCCCCCGGCCTTACAGACCGGCCAGGCGCTGATCGACCGCCCGCAGCCCTGCGACGGTCAGCAGGCAGGCCTGCGCAGCTTCCTGACCCTTGGCCGCAAAGTGCTGCTGCAGGAAGCGCCGGTGCTCCACATGCTCGTGAAAGTGGTGCGGCGCCTGCACCGCCGAGATCACCGGCACGCCGGTGCGCAGCTGCACATCCATCAGGGCCTGCACCACGCTGGAGGCCACGAAGTCGTGGCGGTAGACGCCGCCGTCGACCACCAAGGCGCTGCCGACCACGGCGGCATATCGGCCCGAGGCGGCCAGGCGCTGCACATGCAGCGGGATCTCGAAGGCGCCGGGCACATCGAACACGTCGATGCGGTCGGCCGCCACGCCGCCACGCGCCATCTCGACGAAGAAGGCGTCGCGCGAGCGCTGCACGATGTCGGCGTGCCAGCTGGCCTCGACGAAGGCGAACCGGAGATCACCGGGCAGGTCGGCAGGCAGCGCGGGCAGGACAGCGGATGGCGATGCAGGTTGCGGAGCGGGGTGGGGTGCGGCGGTCATGCGGGCATTCTAGGCAGCGGCGGTCACGATCCAGCCCTCCAGCGGGTCGCAGTCGGGCAGCCCCCAGCGCTGGTCACCGGCCTGGCGGCGCTGCCAGGCCCAGGCGGCCTGCACCAGGCACAGCACCGCATCCAGGGTGTCGCCGCTGGGGTCGTCGGCCAGTGCGTCGCGCTGGGCATGGCTGAGCTTGAGCCGCAGGCCGGCGGCCTGGAGCAGCGGCGGCGTGCCGTTCTCCAGCGCATCGACCAGCGTGCGGCGGGCGATCAGCCGGTCCGGGGTCTGGCGGGCGCGGTCGTCGGCCTTGTAGGAGGTGGTGCCGATCACGCTGCGCGCCAGCAGGCCCGGATAGGCCTCCAGCGCCACGCGGGTCGGGTCGCCGGGGGCGTCCACACCGATCAGGGTGACACTGGCCTGGCGCAGGCGGGGCACCCCGGCGTGCAGCATGAAGGCCACCGGCGGGTTGATCCATTTCATGCTGGGGCTCGATCCGGCCGGACCGTCGGTGGCCCGGTGGGCGAACTTGCCCCCGACCGGACGGGCGTTGCAGAACGCCGCGAACCGGTCGCGGATGGCCTCGCGCGACAGGGCGGCGTAGTGGTCCATGCAAGCCGCCCAGCCGGTGGGCCAGCCCAGGGTCTCGACCAGTTCGCGCGGCAGGCCGAACGGCAGGTCGAACCCGCCGACCCAGGGGCCGGGCTGGTGCAGGCGTTCGCCCCACGCATCCAGGGTCTCGAAGCGTTCCAGGCCGTCCAGGCGCAGGCGCCCGCGGTCGAGCCGGCCGGTGGCCAGCGTCACCGGCTTGCGGCGCGAGGGGGCACTGGTGAAGTCGCAGCCCAGCAGCAGCGGGGAGTCGGTCGGCGTCATGCCGCGATCATCCCAGCGCCAGCGCGGTCACGCCGGCCGCAATGCAGATGGCCCCGCAGAGGCGGGCCAGACGATCGCCCTCGCCCAGCAGGTGACCGCCGATGAGGGCAGCGAACAGCATGGACACCTCGCGGGCCGGGGCCACATGGGAGATCGGCGCATCGCGCATGGCATAGAGCACCAGCACATAGGCCACCGGGCTGATGACCGCCACCGCCAGCGCGGCCTTCCACTGGGTGGCCCACAGCCGCCAGGCCGCCGGCCGGTCGCGCAGGACCACCGGGGCCAGCAGCGCCACCCGGAAGAAGTTGCCCATGTAATCCACCAAAATGGGCGACATCAGCAGCACCTTCACCGCATAGCCGTCGACCAGGGTGTAGGCGGCAATGAACACGCCGGTGAGGGCGCCGTAGTACAGCCCCTTGTGGATGCGGGCCCGCGACGCCGGGTCGTGCGCGGCGCGGACCAGGCCCGGGCCGCCCGCGATCAGGAACACCCCGCCCACCACGCCGGCAATGCCGAGTGCGCCCAGCGCCGAGATGCGCTCGCCCAGCAGCGCGATGGCCAGCAGCGACGACAGCAGCGGGCCGCTGCCCCGCGCCACCGGGTAGACCACGGTCAGGTCGGCGCGGCGGTAACCGCGCAGCAGGGTGACGTAATACACCACGTGCAGCACACCGCTGATGGCCACGAACACCCATTCGGTCATGCCCCAGCGCGGCAGCTCCTCGCGCCCCAGCCACCAGCCCAGGGGTGCCCAGACCACCATCATGATGACGGCGGTGAAGAAGGCGAAGCGTGAATCGCCGCCGGCTTTCTTGGCGACGATGTTCCAGCCGGCGTGGATCAGGCCGGCCAGGATGATCAGCAGGAACGCGCTGGTGCTCAGGCGCGACCGATGATGCTGGCGGTGGCCATCAGCTCTTCGAGCAGGGCCAGCGAGACGCGGCCCGACACCGCATACGGGTCGAACTCGGGCTTCTCGGAATACTTCAGCACGATGAACGTGTTGAGCTTGCTCAGGTTGACCGTACCCATGGTCCAGCCACCGAAGCGGCGCTCGGTGATTTCCTCGTAGTGCAGCAGCACCACGTCGGTGTGGCGCTTGTCGCGCAGGATGTGTCCATACAGCTCGTTGACCGCCCCGCGGCCACCTTCGATGGCCTGCAGGAACACGCCGCCGCCGTAGCAGAGCACGCCGGTGATGCCGTTGCCCAGGTTGTGCTGGCGGGACGATTCGAGGATGGATTCGATGGCCTTGTTGCTGTCTTTCTCGACAGCGCGGCTGACATAAAGCAGTCGGACCAGCATGGTGTCTTCCGGAGAGGGGGCGCGATCAGCGCGGGATGAGCGAGAGGAATTCGCGGCGCAGGTTCGGGTCCTTGAGGAACACGCCGCGCATGACCGAGTTGATCATCTTGCTGTCCATGTCCTTCACGCCGCGCCAGGCCATGCAGTAGTGGCTGGCCTCCATGACGATGGCCAGGCCGTCGGGCTGGGTCTTTTCCTGGATCAGGTCGGCCAGCTGCACCACGGCCTCTTCCTGGATCTGCGGGCGGCCCATGATCCATTCGGCCAGCCGCGCGTACTTGGACAGGCCGATGACGTTGGTGTGCTCGTTCGGCATGACGCCGATCCAGATGCGGCCGATCACCGGGCAGAAGTGGTGGCTGCAGGCGCTGCGCACCGTGATCGGGCCGACGATCATCAGCTCGTTGAGGTGTTCGGCGTTCGGGAATTCGGTGACCGAGGGGCCCTTCACATAGCGGCCGTTGAACACCTCCTTGAGGTACATCTTGGCCACGCGGCGGGCAGTGTCGCCGGTGTTGTGGTCGTTCTCGGTGTCGATGACCATCGACTCCAGCACACCCTGCATCTTGAGCGTGACCTCGTCGAGCAGTTTTTCCAGCTCGCCGGGTTCAATGAATTCGGCGATGTTGTCGTTGGAATGGAAGCGGTGGCGGGCGGCCTTCAGGCGCTCGCGGATGCGGACCGACACGGGCACGCCGTGGTCGTCCTCGGGGGCAGCTGGGTTCATGGCTTCACCGGTTTTCATGAGCATGGGCCATGCTAACACCGGCCCCAGTACCCGGAACTGACGCGCGCGCCAAGACCTCAGCGCAACAGGGATTCGAGTTCGGGCAGGGTGCCGGCCTCGTGCAGCGGCTTGTCGGTGCGCAACCGGAGCATGCGCGGAAAGCGCAGCGCCACGCCGCTCTTGTGCCGGCTGCTGCGGTTGATGCCCTCGAAGGCCAGCTCGAACACCAGGCTGGGCCGCACGCTGCGCACCGGCCCGAACTTCTCCAGCGTGGTCTTGCGGATGACCGCATCGACCGCCTTGAACACCTCGTCGGTGAGGCCCGAATAGGCCTTGGTGAAGGCCACCAGCTGCAGGCCCTGCGGATCGGGCGGCTGGCGCGCCGCGATGGCATCGACCACGGCCTGCGCCTCGGCCGCGTCGCGGGGCGGCCGGTTCCAGACCGCGAAGGTGTAGTCGGTGTAGACCGAGGCGCGCCGGCCGTGGCCGGCCTGCGCATAGATCAGCACGCCGTCGATGGTCAGCGGATCGATCTTCCATTTCCACCAGCCGAGCGCCTGTGCACCGTCGGCCTGTTTATGGCGGCCCACGCCGTAGGTGCTGGCGCGGTGCTTGAGCATCAGCCCTTCCACGCCCAGCGCGCGCGAGCCTGCGCGCCGGCGGGCCAGGTCGGCCCAGTCGTCGGCGGTCCAGAGCGGCGAAAGCCACAGGCGCGGCGACACCGAGTCGGCCAGCGACTGCAGCGCGACCCGGCGCTGCTGCAGCGGCTGTTCCCGCAGGTCGGCGCCGCCGATTTCCAGCAGGTCGTAGGCCACGAAGCCGACCGGGGCGGCGGCCAGCACCGATGCGGTGAGCTTCTGCCGACCGATGCGCTGCTGCAGCCGCGCAAAGCCGGCCGGGCGGCCGGGCCGCTCGATGCCGGGCAGCGGCGGCAAGGCCTCGTCCCACACCACGATCTCGCCGTCCACCACCGTGCCTTCGGGCCAGCCGGCGGCCAGCACCTGCAGCTCGGGGAAGCGGTCGGTCATCAGTTCCTCGCCGCGCGACCAGACCCAGACCTGGCCGGCGCGCCGCACGATCTGGCCCCGGATGCCGTCGAACTTCCATTCGGCCAGCCAGTCGGCGGCCTGCCCCAGCACCGGTGCCGGATCTTCATTCAGCGGTTGCGCCAGGAAAAACGGGTACGGCTGGCTGGGCGCGGCATCGGCCTCGCCCGACGGCCCGTCGGTCTCGGTCGGCGCCGCGAAGCGCTGCCAGTCCTCGGCCTGCGGCAGGCGGCGGCCGTCGGTGAAGCCCATCATGCGGGCCGCCACCCGCTTGGGGTCGAGCCCGGCGTGTTCGGCCACCGCGCGCTGCACCAGCAGCTTGCTCACCCCGACCCGGAATCCACCCCCCACCAGCTTGACCAGCAGGAAGCGCGAGAGCGGGCCCAGCTCGCGCCACCAGGCCCGCAGCTGCACGGCCACCGCGGTCTCGTCCTGGCCGCGCAGGGGCAGCAGGCGCTGCGACATCCAGTCGGCCAGACCCAGGGCCTCACCGGCGGTGCTCTCGGGCGGCGGCAGCACGAGTGCCACGGTCTCGGCCAGATCGCCCACCGCCTGATAGGAGGCCTCGAACAGCCAGTCCGGCAGACCGGCCGCCTCGGTGGCCAGCGCGCGCAACTGCGCGGTGCGGATGAGCTGGCGCGGTTTGCCGCCCGACAGGAAGTAGGCCGCCCAGGCCGCGTCGGCCGCGCCCGCACGCTGGAAGTACCGCACCAGCGCCGCCACCTTGGCCTGGGTGGAGGTGGTGGCGTCGAGCTCGGCGTAGAGGTCGGCAAAGTCCTTCATGGGGCGGCCTGGCCAGCGGCTTCGGCACGGGTCTCGTGCTCGTCGCCGTATTCGGTCTCGAAGGCTTCGGCCTGCAGGCCCTGCTCCTGCAGGTAGCGCACCAGCACCGGCACCTGCCCGTGGGTCACGATGACGCGCTCGGCCCCGGTCGCCCCGATGGCCTGCAGCAGCCCCGGCCAGTCGGCATGGTCGGACAGCACGAAGCCCCGGTCATGACCACCCCGGCGCCGCTGGCCGCGCACCTGCATCCAGCCGCTGGCGAACGCATCGCTGAAATCGCCGAAGCGCCGGATCCACGGCGATCCGAGGGCGCTGCCGGGGCACAGCACCAGCGCCCTGCGCAGCAGGGCCTTGTCGGGTACCTCGCTGACCATCAGGGTCTCGGGCAGATCGATGCCGGCGGCCCGGTAGCCCCGGTTGATCGGCTCCACCGCGCCGTGGCAGACGATGGCGCCGATGCCCGCGCCCAGATTCGCCAGCAGGCGCTGCGCTTTGCCCAGGCTGTAGCAGACCAGCACGCTGGCGCGGCCGGCATCGGCGTTGGCCGCCCACCACTGGTTGATGCCGGCAAAGATCTCGGCGTCCGGCCGCCAGCGGTAGACCGGCAGGCCGAAGGTGGATTCGGTGATGAAGACGTCGCAGCGCACCGGCTCGAACGGCGTGCAGGTTCGGTCGGGCACGGCACCGGCCGGCGCGGTGCGGTAGTCACCGCTGGCCACCCACACCTGGCCGCCATGCTCCACCCGCACCTGGGCCGAACCCAGCACATGGCCGGCCGGGTGCAGCGAGATGCGCACCCCGTTGTGCTCGACCACCTCGCCATAGGCCAGCCCCTGCAGCGTGATGCCCTGCCCCAGCCGCGCCCGCAGCAGGCCCTCGGACACCGCAGTGGCCAGGTAGTGGCCATGCCCGGGGCGGGCATGGTCGGCGTGGGCATGGGTGATCACCGCACGCTCCACCCGCCGCCATGGGTCGATGTGGAAATCGCCCGGCGGGCAGTACAGGCCCTCGGGCCGCTGCACGATCAGATCGGAACCCATCAGTAGCGGTGACCGGTGATGAACAGCACGGTGCGCATGATGCCGAAGGCCAGCCGGTCGAGCACCCGCTGGGTCCAGGGGCGCTGCTGCAGGCTGGCGGCATCGATGGCCTGCCCGGCGGACTGCACGATGGCGTCCAGGCTGTTGCGCAGCCGGCCCGAGAACACCCGGTCGGTGGTCATGACGTTGGCCTCGCGGGCCAGCAGCAGCGACAGCGGATCGAGATTGGTGGAGCCCACGGTGGCCCAGCGGCTGTCCACCACCGCCACCTTGGCGTGCAGGGCGCTTGGCGCGTATTCGTGGATCTCGATGCCGGCGGTCACCAGCTGGTTGTAGACCGGGCGGGCCGCCCGGTACTGCAGGAAGTGCTCGTACTTGCCCTGCAGCAGCAGCCGCACCCGCACGCCGCGCCGGGCCGCCATCAGCAGGGCCTTGCGCACCCGCCGCCCGGGAATGAAATAGGCATTGGCCAGGATGATTTCCTGCCGCGCCTCGCCGATGGCCTTGAGGTAGGCGCGCTCGATGTCGTGGCGATGGCCGAGGTTGTCGCGCAGCAGCAGCGCGGCGCGGGCGCCGAGGGCGGCCACCGGCGGGGACTGGGTGTCGTCGAACAGGCGCAGCGCCGGGTCGGCGTAGCGCTCGATGCTCTGCAGCAGCCGGGTGAAGTCGCCCACCGGGCGCGACTCGCGCAGCGCTTCCCAGGCGGCCTTGAATTCGCGCTGGCGCGCGCTGCGCGCCGCCTGCAGGCGCCACCAGAGCGACTCCATGGTGTCGACCATGTCGGCCACCAGCGGGCCGGCCACCCGCAGGCTGAAGTCCAGCCGGGGCGCCTGCAGGCGGCCCAGGGCGACATCGTCGCGGTCGTCGATCAGGTTGATGCCGCCGCAGAACCCCACGGTGCCGTCGACCACGCACAGCTTGCGGTGCAGGCGCCGCCAGCGGCTCGGAATGAGCAGGCCCAGCCGGCCCAGCGGTGCATAGATGCGCAGCACCACGCCGGCGCGGGCGAAACGGCGCTGCCATTCCAGCGGCACCGTCGGCGTGCCGGCACCGTCGATCACCAGCCGCACCGCCACACCCCGCAGCGCCGCCCGCTCCAGCGCCTCGGCCACCCGCAGCGCCTCGCCGGCGAACTCGAAGATGTAGGTCTCCAGGTGGACCACCTGACGGGCTGCGTCCATGGCCTCGACCAGGGCCGGGAAAAACTCGGCACCGTTCTGCAGCAGCAGCAGCTGGTGGCCGGGCCGCAGGGAAGTGGTGATCCGGCTCACAGCGCCAGCTCGGCAATCAGCGGCAGGTGATCGGACATCCGGGTCCAGGCCTTGCCGTGCGGTACATGGGCCGACACGGGGCGCAGGCCCCGCGCATAGATCCGGTCGAGGTGCAGCAAGGGCAGCCGCGCCGGGAAGGTGGGCAGGCGGATGCCCTCGAAGGTCTTGAGGCCCAGCGCCTCCATGGGCCGCAGCAGCCGGGCGCCCCAGTCGTTGAAATCGCCGGCCACCACCAGCGGCACGTCGGCCGGCACCTCGCGCTCGATGAACTCGCCCAGCCGCACCACCTGCCGCTCCCGGCTGGCATGGATCAGGCCCAGGTGCACCACCACCACATGCACCTCGGTCTGCTCCACCAGCACGCTGGCGTGCAGCAGCCCGCGCTGCTCGAAACGGTGGTCGGACACATCGGCATGGCCGCTGGAGACCACCGGCCAGCGCGACAGCACCGCGTTGCCGTGTTCTCCGTGCCGGGTGACCGCATTGGTGCGGTAGACCGCCTCATAGCCCTCCGGCGAAAGGTAGCCGGCTTGATCGAGTTCCGGCCAGCGGGTGAAGTGCTTCTCCAGCTTGCGGTGGTGGCTGCGCACTTCCTGCAGGCACACGATGTCGGCGTCGAACTGCTCGACCGCATGGGCCAGGTTGTGGATCTCCAGCCGGCGTGCCGGCCCCAGGCCCTGAACGCCTTTATGGATGTTGTAGGTCGCCACGCGCAGCAGGGTCATGCTGTGATGATGCCATCCAACCGTCACGGAAGCTTCAGGACCTGGGAGCGGTCCGGGGGAACACAACAGCACCCCAGCTCATGGAGACCCCATGTCCCTCGATCCCGTGCATGCCCCGACCGATCCGCTGCGACCGGCCGCCGCCCCCGCAACCCATCCCGTTCATGCGTCCCGCCCTGCCGCCGGTGCGGGCAGCGCCGGCAGGCCTTCACAGGCCGACCACGGCCTGTGCCGGGAGAGCCGCCGCTCACCGCACCTGGCGGCCCAGCGCCGCGGACACCTCGCACCCGCAGGGGCGATTCCCTCCGAATCCTTCCCGGACGGAGCCTCGGCGATCTCCGGCCTGGCGCTGGACGAGATCGAGGCCCGGCTGGCCGCCGCTCCGCGCGACGACATCTCGGGGTTGCGCTGGATGATGGTCCTCTACCAGCGCCTGCTGGACATGCTGCTGAACGACCCCGACGCGCCCGAACAGGCGTCGCGGCGGCAGTGGCTGCGCCTGCGCCGGCTGCAGCGCCGGCTGCGTTCAGCCAGCCAGCGCCCGCCGGCGCGGTAGCTGCAGCACGGCCTCGGCATTCGAAGGCGAAAAACAACGGTCGGCTGCTTCAGCCCAGGGCAGCCAGACCTGGTCGCGGTGCTCGCGGGGCGAGAGCGTCACCGCATGGGGCTGCGGCACGCACAGGCCGAACAGGCGTTCGGTGTTGCGGGTCACCCCGGGCGCATACCGGTGGCGCCAGCGGGGGTAGATCTCGTAGACGTTTTCGGTCGCCCAGTCGGTCAGGGTGTGACCGAACGCGGTCACGTCGATGCCGGTTTCCTCCAGCACCTCGCGCGCGGCGGTGACTGCCCAGGGTTCGTCCGGGTGGTCCTTGGCGCCGGTCACCGACTGCCAGAACCCGGGCACGTCGGCCCGCTCGATCAGCAGCACCTCCAGGGCCGGCGTGTGGATCACCACCAGCACCGACTGCGGCACCTTGAACGGGCGTGGACTCTCGTTCATGGTGCCGCCCGCCCGGGCATCAGCCCTGGCGCACTGCGTCGGGGTTGCGCAGCTTGATGTGCAGCTCGCGCAGCTGCTTCTCGTCCACCGGGCTGGGGGCCTGGGTCAGCAGGCACTGGGCGCGCTGGGTCTTGGGGAAGGCGATCACGTCACGGATCGATTCCGCACCGGTCATGAGGGTGACGATGCGGTCCAGACCGAAGGCCAGGCCACCGTGCGGCGGGGCACCGTACTGCAGCGCGTCCAGCAGGAAGCCGAACTTGAGCTGGGCCTCTTCCGGGGTGATCTTCAGGGCGTCGAACACCTTCTGCTGCACGGCCGCGGTGTGGATGCGGACCGAACCGCCACCGATCTCCCAGCCGTTGAGCACCATGTCGTAGCCCTTGGCAATGCACTTCTCGGGCGCGGTCACCATCCAGTCCTCATGGCCGTCCTTCGGCGCGGTGAAGGGGTGGTGCACGGCGGTCCAGCGGTCGGCTTCCTCGTCGTGCTCGAACATCGGGAAGTCCACCACCCACATCGGGGCCCAGCGATCTTCGAACAGGCCGTTCTTCTTGCCGAGTTCGCTGTGGCCGATCTTCAGGCGCAGGGCGCCGATGGCGTCGTTGACCACCTTGGCCTTGTCGGCACCGAAGAAGATGATGTCGCCGTCCTTGGCACCGGTGCGGGCCAGGATCTCGGCCAC
>PNMF01000017.1 GCA_013823485.1 Comamonadaceae bacterium | reverse complement strand
CTGCACATGGGTGAAGCCACCGAACCACACCAGATCGACCTTCTTGTTGACCAGCGCTTCCACGGCGGCCGGGTAGTCGCTGACCGGGGTGAACTCCACCTTCATGCCCAGCTGCTTCTCCAGGTAGCTGGCCAGCGGGGTGAACTTGCGGATCTGCTCGGTGGCGGCTTCTTCGGGGATGGTGGTCACGCGCAGGGTCTGGGCGTGCACGGCGGTGGCGGTGGCCAGCAGGGCAGCGGCGGCCAGGGCACGGCGCAGGGTGGTCAGCAGGGTCATGGTGTTTCCAGGCTAAAGGGTGAAAACGGGGTGGTGCGGGAGGCCGGGGAAATCGCGGCCGCCCGTATTAGAACCGGATCAACGGCGGTGCGGGCGGCAGGGGCTTTCACCCGGGTGACCGGGGTGGCCCGATGCCCGGGGGAGAATCCACACATCCATGTCGAAACCGTCGCTCGTCATCGTCACGCCGGCACTGGCCGATGCCAACAACGGCAACTGGCAGACCGCCAGCCGCTGGGCACGGCTGCTGGCGGCGCACTGGCGGGTCACGCTGCTCAAGCAATGGTCGCCCGACCTGCCCGGACCGGTGCCCGACGCCTTGCTGGCCCTGCACGCCCGCCGTTCTGCCGCCAGCGTGGCGGCGTGGGCGCAGCGCCACCCGGACCGGCCCCTGGTGCTGGCGCTGACCGGCACCGATCTGTACCGCGACATCGCGGTCGATGCGTCGGCCCAGGCCTCGCTGCGGCTGGCGCACCGCCTGATCGTCCTGCAGGACCGGGGCCCGCTCAGCCTGCCCGAGGCGCTGCGCGGGCGCTGCCAGGTGGTGCTGCAGTCGTGCACCGCCCGGCGCACCCTGGACAAGCCGGCCGATCGCCTGCGGGTGGTGGCGGTGGGTCACCTGCGCGAGGAAAAAGACCCGGCCACCCTGCTGGCAGCGGTGCGCCGCCTGCGGCCGGACGAAGGCATTCGGGTCGACCACATCGGCGCCGCCCTGGACCCTGCGCTCGGGGCAGCCGCAGAGCGCACCGCCGCCGAGTGCCCGCACTACCGCTGGCTGGGTGCGCTGCCCCATGACCGCACCCGCGACCGCATCCAGCGCGCCCACCTGCTGGTGCACACCAGCCGCATGGAAGGGGGTGCCCATGTCGTGATGGAAGCGGTGCGGTCCGGCACGCCGGTGCTGGCGTCGCTCATCGACGGCAATATGGGCATGCTGGGTGAAGGCTACGGCGGCTATTTTCCGGCCGGTGACCCGGCCGCCCTGGCCGATGCCCTGCGTGCCCTGAGGGCCAGCCAGCAGGGGCCTGCCGCGTTCAGCCTGGCCGGCCTGCACGCACAATGCGAAGCGCGATCCCACCTGTTCGACCCCGCGTCCGAGCGTGCCGCCCTGCTGCGCGCGCTGGACTTCTCCCGTTCTCCATCCCACCCGCCTGCCGGAGCCCCCGCATGACCACTTCATCCGCCACCCCCCCGACCCAGCCCCGCCTGACCAGCCTTTCGCACGGCGGCGGTTGCGGCTGCAAGATCGCCCCCGGCGTGCTCAGCGAGATCCTCAAGGGCACGGCACAGATGCCCATTCCGAAGGAGTTGCTGGTGGGCATCGAGACCGCCGACGATGCGGCGGTCTACCAGCTCAACGACGAGCAGGCGCTGATCGCCACCACCGATTTCTTCATGCCCATCGTCGACGATCCGTACGACTTCGGCCGCATCGCCGCCACCAACGCCATCAGCGACGTCTATGCCATGGGCGGCACGCCCATCATGGCGCTGGCGCTGGTGGGCATGCCGATCTCGGTGCTGTCCACCGACACCATCGGCCGCATCCTGGCCGGCGGGCAGGACGTGTGCCGTGCCGCCGGCATCCCGATCGCGGGTGGCCACACCATCGATTCGGTCGAGCCGATCTATGGGCTGGTGGCGCTGGGTCTGGTGCACCCCAAGCGGGTCAAGCGCAACGCCGACGCCCGCGTCGGCGACCGCCTCATCCTGGGCAAGCCGGTCGGCGTGGGTGTGCTGTCGGCCGCGCTCAAGAAGGACCGGCTCGATGCCGAGGGCTACGCCCGCATGATCGAGAACACCACCCGCCTCAACACCCCCGGCCCGGATCTGGCTGCGCTGCCCGGCGTGCATGCGCTGACCGACATCACTGGCTTCGGCCTGGCCGGCCATGTGCTGGAGATGGCCCGTGGCGCGAACGCGGCGGTGCACATCGACATGGCGCGCGTGCCGCTGCTGCCGGCGGTGCGCGAGCTGGCGGGCGCCGGCATGGTCACCGGCGCATCGGGCCGCAACTGGGCCGCTTACGGCCATGAGGTGCGGCTGGGTGCGGGGCTGCAGCCGGTCGACCAGGCGCTGCTGTCCGACCCGCAGACCAGCGGCGGCCTCCTGGTGTCGTGCGACGCCGCTTCGGTGGACGAGGTGCTGGCCATCTTCCACCGCCACGGTTTTGCCGAGGCGGCCGAGGTCGGCTCGATCGTGGCCGCCGACGGCAGCGGCGTGCGCCTGACGGTGGAGTGATCCATGGCGCGGCACGATGACATCCGCGTCCTGGCCTTCGACATCTTCGGCACCGTGGTCGACTGGCACGGCAGCATCGTGCGCGAGGTTCAGGCGCTGTATCCGCAGGTCGATGCCGATGCCTTTGCGCTGGCCTGGCGCGCCGGCTACCAGCCGGCCATGCAGCGGGTGCGTTCGGGGCAGCAGGGCTGGACCCGCATCGACGAACTGCACCGCCAGATCCTGGACGGCATCCTGCCCGGCTTCGGTCTGGCCCACCTGGACGACGAAGCGCGCCGCCACCTCAACCGGGTGTGGCACCGGCTCGACCCCTGGGCCGACAGCGTGGCCGGCCTGCAGCGGCTCAAGACCCGCTTCCTGATCACGACCCTCTCCAACGGCAACATCAGCCTGCTCACCCACATGGCCAGACGGGCCGGTCTGCCCTGGGACTGCGTGCTGTCGGCCGAGGTGTTCCGGGCCTACAAGCCCGATCCGCGCACCTACCTCGGCGTGGTCGAAACCTTCGACCTGGCGCCTTCGCAGGTGATGCTGGTGGCGGCCCACCAGGACGATCTGGCCGCTGCCCGCACCTGCGGTCTGGCCACGGCCTACATCGAGCGGCCGACCGAATTCGGCGCGGCCCACATCAAGGACGTGTCGCCCGACCCGGCCAACACGCTGCACGCGCGCGACCTGCTGCACCTGGCCGATCAGCTCGGTTGCTGAGCGCCTCAGCGGCGTTCTGCCGGCTGCCAGCGCAGGTCGGCCACCCAGCCCAGGCTCTTGCTGCCGGTGTTGTCGCTGTCACCGCCGATGACGATGCGGGTGATCCGCGGCAGGGCGGCGTCCTGCGACTGCTCGTCGCCGAACAGCGTCAGGAAGTCGCGCCCCAGATCGCGCGACTCGGTGATCCAACGCGACAGCGGGGCACTGCGCCCTTGCAACGTGATGAAGCGCACCCGCCGCGTGTACGGGTTGGCGGCCTGCAGCGGAGCCTGGTAGGTGCTGTCCCACACATAGCAGACGGTGGCAGCGGGCAGGTCTTCGCCGCTCACGCTGCGGGCCACGCGCAGCAGCTGCCGTTCCACGAAGGGCACCCGGTCCAGCGGATGGTCGAACATGGCGCAGACCTTGAGCGCCGCGTCGTCGCCGCCACGGCTCATGATGTCGGGGGCCGCCGTGCCGCCCACCAGCGGCTGGTCCAGCCGCCAGCGCCACGACAGGCGAAGGGTCGGCAGGACGCTGCCGGGCAGCGCGTGCACCAGCGTGCCGTAAGAAGCATCGGTGCCGATGCGCACGCCCTCCTGCCCGTCCACCTGTCCCGGATCGAATGTGGTCAGCGGCACCTCGCGGTGGCGCGAGGGCAGACCCACCATCCGCCAGTCCGGACCCAGCATGCCGGAGTGACCCAGCAACGAAGGCAGCGGCGTGGCCGCGACGTCCTGGGCCTGCGCGGGGGCACTGGCCATCAGGCTCAGGACCACCAGCAACGGAGATCGGAGCGGTCGGGGCAGACGGGGTGTCGGTCGCATGGTCTGGAACGTCCTCGTTTGCGGAACTGCCGAATGGTAGCGCCTGGACCGCTGCGGCCCGCCGGTCTTTTCGGGATTCACGACAATCGATCTTCGGGGCCGGCGCCGGGCGCATTCATGTGCTGTGCCGGTCCTTCATACCACGCAACTGCACGAGGCCCGATGTCCGATCAACCTGCTGCACCCGTCGCACCCGTCACACCCGCCGCTTCCTCGCCGTTCCCCCTGAATGCCGTGCCCGGTCTGAGCATCGTCGTGCCGGTGCTGGACGAAGCCGCCACGCTGGTCTCCCGGCTGCAGGCGCTGGCCCCGTTTCGCCAGCGGGGCGCCGAGGTGATCGTGGTCGACGGCGGCAGCCAGGACGGCACGGCCGGGCTGGCCGTGCCCTGGGCCGATCGGGTCCTGCGGGCACCGCGCGGCCGCGCGGCGCAGATGAACGCCGGCGCCGATGCCGCGCGGGGGCGCGTGCTGCTGTTCCTGCACGCCGACACCACCCTGCCGCCGCAAGCCGACCGCGCCATCGAGCAGGCGATGGCCACCGGCGCCCGCTGGGGCCGCTTCGATGTGCGTATCGAGGGGCGTCACCGCCTGCTGCCCATGGTGGCCGCGCTCATGAATGTGCGGTCGCGCTGGAGTGGTCTGGCCACCGGCGACCAGGCCCTGTTCGTGGAGCGGCGCCTGTTCCTGGCCGCCGGCGGGTTTGCCGCGCTGCCCCTGATGGAGGACCTGGACCTGAGCCGTCGTCTGCGCCGCATCGCACCGCCGGCCTGCCTGCGCGAACGGGTGCAGACCGCCGGCCGCCGCTGGGACCGCCATGGCCTGTGGCGCACCATCGGGCTGATGTGGCGGCTTCGCGCCGCCTGGGCGCTGGGTGCAGACCCGGCCGAGCTGGCGCGGCGTTACGGCTACCGGCCGCGCGCCGCTGCGGCGGTGGCGGTGCTGGCCAAGGCGCCGGTGGCCGGGCTGGCCAAGACCCGGCTCGCGCCGCTGCTGGGTGCCGCCGGCGCCGCACGCGCGCAGCGCGCCCTGCTGCGCCAGACCCTGCTCACGGTGCGCGCGGCCGCCATCGGGCCGCTCACGCTGTGGTGCGCCCCGGACGAGACGCACCGCCATTTCCAGGCCTGGCGCCAGGTGCACGGCGTGACGCTGCGGCCGCAGTCCGGCGGCGATCTGGGGCAGCGACTGGCCGCTGCCGTGCAGCACCACTTTGCGCACAGCAGCGTGCCGCTGATCCTGCTCGGGACCGACTGCCCGGCGCTGACCCCGGAGCACCTGCAGGCGGTGGCCGATGCGCTGCAGTCGCACGACGCCGCCCTGCTGCCGGCCGAAGACGGCGGCTATGTGCTGCTGGGCCTGCGCGCGCCGGCGCCAGGGGTGTTTGAAGGCGTGGCCTGGAGCACCTCGGCGGTGGCGCAGCAGACCCGTGACCGCCTGCACAGCGCCGGCCTGACGCTGTGGGAAGGGCCGGTGATGTGGGACGTGGACGAACCCGCGGACCACGCGCGCTGGCAGCAGGCTCGGCGGGTGAAGGAACCCGCCGCCGGTTCAGGGCGCGCCGGCTGAGCTGTCGGCCGGTGGCCGGCTGTGGCCCCGCATCGAGGCCCACAGCCGGTCGACCGACCACCGGCCCGGGCCCGAGAGCACCAGCGCGGCCAGCAGGGCGCCCCAGGTCAGGTGCTGTTGCCAGGCGGCCGGGGCGATGTCGGGCAGGCTGATGGCCGCCACCGCATTGACCACGCTCAGCCCCAGGGCCGCCAGCCGGCCGCCGAGGCCCAGCACCAGCAGCACCGGCAACAGCAGTTCGCCGGCCGTGCCGGAGACGGCCGCCCAGGCCGGCGGCAGCAACGGCACGCGGTATTCCTCGGTGAAGAGCAGCAGGGTGGTCTCCCAGTCGCGGATCTTGGTCAGACCGGCCAGCCAGAAGACCTGCGCGATGTAGAGACGCGCCGCCAGCGCCCCGGCGGGCTGCAGGGCGGCGATGCCCCGTTCGATCACGCACCAGCTGCGGTGCAGGGGAGCGGCAAAGGTGTTCATGGCAGGACTCCGGTGACACGGCCGCGCTGCACCGATGGCAGCAGCCAGGCCGAAAAATCAAAAGGGGCCGGATCGGCCAGGGCCGCGGCATCCAGTGCCTCGCCCAGCGACCGGCCCGCCAGCAGCGCGGCGGTCAGTGCGGCTTCGGCCGGGCCCACGGACAGCACCGACACCTGCCAGCCCTCCCGCACGACCAGCGCATGGCGCTGGCCGGGGGTGTGGAGTTCCGACACCAGCCGGTCCAGCGTCGGCTGGCCCGACAGGTGGTGGTTGATCAGGTCGGCCACCGGCCAGGGGCTGTCGAACAGGGCGGTGCCGGGCGCGAACGCCAGGCACAGGGCATCGGCGCCTTCGCCGGCCAGGCGGCCCAGGCTGGGCAGGTCCGGCACCGCGTCGGCGGCGCTGGCGGCGCGGTGCAACGCCCACTCCACCCGGGCCACGTCCGGCAGGTAGGGCACCGACCGCAGGTCGTCGCAGGCGCTCAGCCAGGCGGGCAGGGCTTCGCCCCATTCGCCGATGTCGCCGGCCGCCGGCGGGTGGGCGTGCCACAGCGCGCGGGCCACCGATGTCATCGTGGCCTCGCCGACCAGCTGGGTCACCACCGGGTAGGCGGCCGCCAGGCAGCGTTCGGCCAGCGCGTGTCCGTGGGCCCGGTAGGCCATCAGCCCGCGATCGGCACCGGGATGCAGCCAGGGCGCCAGCCGCCGTTCGGCGCGTTGCCGCTCTTCGCTGGCCGGGTGGGTGAACAGGCTCTGCACCAGCAACTGCTGCTGCAGGGCGAGCGCGCTCATGCCGGCACCTCGGCCGGCTGTGGCTGGCCCAGCGGCGCCAGCACGGCCTGCTGGATGCGGTCGGCCTCCAGGGCCTGCGCCATCAGCACCTCGAAGGGTGGCAGGTCGGTGTCCCATTCGATCAGGGCGGGCACCGGCCCCAGCCGCTGCACCGCGTGGCGGTAGAGCGACCACACGGCGGGCGGCACCGGGCTGCCGTGGTCGTCGATCACGATGTCGCCGGCATCGGTGTGGCCGGCCAGGTGGAACTCCGCGACGATGCCGGCCGGCAGCCGGTCGATCCAGGCGCGGGCGGCAGCGGCCGGGTCGCCACCCATGCCCCAGCGCTGGTCGTTCAGGGCGTTCACCACCAGGTTGTTGATGTCCAGCAGCAGGTTGCAGCCGGTGCGCCGCACCAGTTCGCACAGGAAGGCGGGTTCGTCCATTTCGTCGCAGCGCCAGCGCAGGTAGGACGACAGGTTTTCCACCGCGATCTCGCGGCGCAGGTGGTCCTGCACCCGCTGGACGTTGGCGCAGAACACATCGAGCGCCTCGCGGGTGAAGGGAGTGGGCAGCAGGTCGGCGGCGTGCACCGGGGCAGCGCCCGACCACGCGGCCCGGGCGAAGCTGGCATGGTCGCTCACTCGCACCGGCTGCACTGCGCGCACCAGGTCGCCCAGCTGCCGCAGATGCGTGGGGTCGATGCCGGTGGCCGAGCCGAGCGCCAGACCGACCCCGTGCAGGCTGACCTCGTGGTGTTCACGGGCCGCCAGCAGAGTGGCGCGGGCCGCGCCACCGGGTGCAAAGTGGTTCTCGCTGTGCACCTCGATGAAGCCCGGCTCGACCGCGCTGTCGAACAGCGCCTGCCGGTGCGGGTGGCGCCATCCGATGCCGCAGCGCGGGAGCGCGGGCCTGTTCATGGTCAGCCCTTCTTGCCGGCTGCCTTGGCTTGTTCCAGCGAGAGTCCGCCCATCTTGGCGCAGGTGCCGGCGGCCACGTATTTCCACTCGCCCTTGTCGTTGTCGACCTTGGCCTGGCCGGCGCAGGAATGGGCACCGTTGATGCTGGCGCAGTCGTTCTGGCCCGCCTTGGCAATGCCGAAACACTTTTCCTTGGACTGCGCCATGGCGGGTGCTGCGGTCAGCAGCGACATCGACATCAGGGTGGTGGCAGCAGCAGCGATCAGTTGACGTTGGTTCATGGAATGACTCCGGTGAAGGTGGAAGGACCAGCCCTGGCGTTGCCTGTGTCGTCGATCACGCGCCCTGGCTGATCGTGGGTCGCGGGCCGGGCCGGGTTCTTACGGGCTGCCGAAAAAAATTTCACAGAAGGTCGGCAATGCGGTCCCAGGCCTCGGGCGGAATGCGGCCGTGGTAGCTCTCGGCGGTGCGGCCCTGCTTGTCGATCAGCCAGGTGGCCGGCAGCAGGCCGGTCTGGCCGAAGTTGTCGGTGTGACCGGGCGCGCCACGCCACAGCGCGGCGTGGCGCTGGGCCGGCGGCACGGTGATCAGCACCGCGCGCTGGTAGACGTCGAGCTCGCTGCGGTCGGCATCGGTGCAGACGGTCACCAGCTCGAACGGCTGGCCGGCCCAGCCACGGGCGTTGGCCCGCAGCTCGGGCATCTTGTCGCGGCAGACCGGGCACCCGGTGGACCAGAACACCACCATCACCACCTTGTTGCGCAGCGCCGCAAGGTCGAAGGCCCGGCCCTCCAGCGTGGTGCCCCTGAGCACTGGCGACACCGGCCCCTGGGCCGCCCAGGAGGGCAGGGCGGGAAGGCCGATGGACAGCGGCATGACCAGCATGTGACGACGGGTCGGCATGGACGGGCTCCTTCAAATAGGTATTCGTCGGGCCCGGCCCCGTTTCATTACACTGCGCGACCATGCCGACACCAGACACCCCATTCGATCAGCAAGTGGCGGACCTTCGGCCCTACCTGATGAAGTTCGCCCGACTGCAGCTGCGCAACGAGGCCTGGGCCGAGGACGCGGTGTCGGAAACCCTGTTGGCCGCCCTGGCCAGACCGCAGTCGTTCGAGCGCCGTTCCCAGCTCAAGACCTGGCTGGTCGGCATCCTCAAGCACAAGGTGGTCGATGCCCTGCGCCACCACGGCCGTGAAATCTGCGTGGGCGAAGACGCCGACGATGCGCGCGAGGACCCGCTGGAGCACATGGCGTTCAAGGCCGACGGGCACTTCGCCGAGACGCCGGCCGACTGGGGCAACCCCGAGCAGGACCTGGACAACCGCCAGTTCATGACCATCCTGGAGGCCTGCACCGAACGCTTGCCGGCGGTGCAGGGCCGGCTGTTCCTGATGCGCGAGTGGCTGGAACTCTCGACCGACGAGATCTGTAAGGAACTCGCCCTGACCCCGACCAATCTTTACGTCCTGCTCCACCGTGCACGCCTGAGGCTGCGCGAGTGTCTGGAGCAGAACCGGTTTGCCCGTACCCGACGCCCATGAAACCCCGATACCCCTTCCGCCGAACCTGCAAGGAAGTCAGCGCCCTGCTGATTGCCCGGGAGGACCGCGACCTGCCCTGGCAGGACCGGCTCGGGCTGAAGCTGCACCTGGCCATGTGCGAGGCCTGCCCGGCGTTCGAGCGGCAGCTGCTGACCATGCGCCAGGCCATGGGCCGCTGGCGCGCCTATACCGAAGAAGACTGACCCGGCCTCAGTTGAGGAGCGCCTGGGCGAACTCGCGGGCGTCGAAGGTTTCCAGGTCCTCCAGCTTTTCGCCCACGCCGACAAAGTACACCGGCACCGGGTGCTGACGCGCAATCGCGCACAGCACGCCACCCTTGGCGGTGCCGTCGAGCTTGGTCACCACCAGCCCGGTCAGGCCGAGTGCATCGTCGAACGCCTTCACCTGGGCCAGCGCGTTCTGCCCGGTGTTGCCATCGATCACCAGCAGCACTTCGTGCGGCGCGGTGGCCTCGGCCTTCTGCACCACCCGCTTGATCTTGCGCAGTTCTTCCATCAGGTGCAGCTGGGTGGGCAGGCGGCCGGCGGTGTCGACCAGCACCACGTCGCGGCCCCGGGCCTTGCCGGCGGTGACCGCATCGAAGCTGACGGCGGCCGGGTCGCCGCCCTGCTGGGTGATGATCTCCACCGTGTTGCGGTCGGCCCAGACCGCCAGCTGCTCGCGGGCGGCGGCACGGAAGGTGTCGGCGGCGGCCAGCAGCACCGTGGCGCCGTCCTGGCTCAGGTGCCGGGTGAGCTTGCCGATGGAGGTGGTCTTTCCGGCGCCGTTGACGCCCGCCACCATGATGACGGTGGGCTGGTGTTCCCCGATCACCAGCGGCTTCTGCAGCGGCGCGAGCAGGTCGGCGATGGCATCGGCCAGCAGGCCCTTGACCGCCTGCGGGTCGGTGGCCTTGGCCTCCTTCACGCGACGCTTCAGGTCGTCGAGCAGGTGGGTGGTGGCGGCCACACCGGTGTCGGCCATCAGCAGGGCCGACTCCAGCTCCTCGTACAGCGCATCGTCGATGCGGGTGCCGGTGAAGACGGTGGCGATCTGTCCGCCGGTCTTGCGCAGGCCGGCACGCAGCTTGTCCAGCCAGCCCTGGCGCGGGCTGTCGGCCGGCGCAGCGGTGGCCGGGGCGGACCCGGCCGGGGTTGCAGGCGCTGCAGGAGCGGCGGCCGGTTCGGCTGGAGCAGGGGATTTTTTTCGGAAGAAGGAGAACATTCGGCGGTCTCTGGAATCATCCGGATTCTATGAAACGCCTTTCACTCCCCCTGTCTGCCTTGCTGTTGGCCCTGGCCGGCGCCCTGTCCGTGCCGGCCGCCCATGCCCAGATGACCGCCACCGCAGCGGCCACCGCCGCCGCCCGGCCGGTGCAGTACACCTTGTCCAACGGCATGACGCTGATCGTGCAGCCGGATCGCCGCGCGCCCACCGTGGCCCACATGGTCTGGGTGCGGGTGGGCTCCATCGACGAGGTCGATGGCACATCCGGCGTGGCCCATGTGCTGGAGCACATGATGTTCAAGGGGACGCCCGACCTGAAGCCTGGCGAGTTCTCGCGCCGCGTGGCAGCGCTGGGCGGGCGCGACAACGCCTTCACCAGCCGGGACGCCACGGCCTACCACCAGCAGGTGCCGGCCGACCGGCTCGAAGACGTGATGCGCCTGGAGGCCGACCGCTTTGCCCGCAACCAGTGGGACGATGCCGAGTTCGCCCGGGAAATCCAGGTGGTCAAGGAAGAGCGCCGCCAGCGCACCGAGGAGTCGCCCCAGGCCCGCATGTTCGAGGCCTTCAATGCCACCCTGTTCCAGACCAGCCCGTACCGCCGCCCCATCATCGGCTGGATGAGCGATCTCGACGCCATGACCCCCCAGGACGCGCGCGAGTTCTACCGGCGCTGGTATGTGCCGGCCAACGCGGCCGTGGTGATTGCCGGCGATGTGGAGCCGGAGCAGGTGCGGGCCTTGGCCGAAAAGCACTTTGGCCGCATCGAGGCCCGACCGGTGCCGCCGCGCAAGCCGCGCGACGAGGTGGCCCAGACCGGTCCGCGCCGCATGGAATACCGCGCCGTCACCGAGCAGTCGCTGGTGACGCTGGCCTGGAAGGCGCCGCGCTGGACCGGTGGCGCCGCCGAAGCCAGCCGTGCCACCGACCGCGATGCCCTGGCGCTGACCATGCTGGCCGCCGTGCTCGACGGCTACAGCGGTGCGCGCCTCGACAGGGCCCTGGTGCAAGGGCAGGGCATGGCCGGCAAGCGGGTGGCCGACAGCGCCAGCGCCTCGTTCGGTCTGCTGGGGCGGGGTCCGCAGGTGTTCTCCATGACGGCGGTCCCGGCCCGGGGCGTGACCCCCGAGATGGCCAGCGCAGCGCTCAAGGCCGAGGTGGCCCGCATTGCCCGCGAGGGTGTGCGACCCGCCGAACTGCAGCGGGTGAAGACCCAGTGGCGCGCCAGCGATGTCTACAAACGCGACTCGGTGTTCGGTCAGGCCCAGGAACTGGGCAGCTACTGGGTGCAGGGCCTGGGCCTGGATGGCGGCGACCGCCTGATGGCTGCACTGGACACCATCACCCCGGCCGACGTGCAGCGCGTGGCCACCCGCTATTTCTCCGACGACCAGCTCACCACCGGCGTGCTGGTGCCCGCACAACCCTGATTGGCCCGACATGACCGCCCTCAAGACCTTCCTGCCGCGCGCCGTGCTGACCGGCCTGCTGGCCACCCTGTCTGCCACCTTCTCTGCCACTGCCCTGGCCGCCATCCCCATCGAACACTGGACCCAGCCCTCCGGCGCCCGCGTGTACCTGGTGCAGAGCCCGAGCATTCCCATGCTCGACGTGCAGATCGACTTCGATGGCGGCAGCCGCCGCGAATCCGCCCGCCAGGCCGGCCTGGCGTCGGCCACGGCCGGGCTGCTGTCGGGTGGCGTGGCGGCCCAGGGCGGCCAGCCGGCGCTGGACGAGAACGCGCTGAGCGAAGCCTGGGTCGATCTGGGCGCGCAGTTCGGCGCCAGTGCCGGCAGCGACCGTTTTACCCTCCAGCTGCGCACCCTGACCCAGCCCGACCTGCTGGAGCGGGCGGTGGCGCTGGCGGCGCGCCAGATGGCCGCACCCGCGTGGCCGCAGTCGGTGTGGCAGCGCGACCGCGAGCGCATGCTGGCCGCCCTGCAGCAGGCCGAAACCCGCCCCGCCACGCTGGCCGCACGCACCTTCTCGCGCTCGGTGTTCGGCGATCACCCCTACGGTCACCAGCCCACGGCCGACAGCTACCGCGCGATCGACATCGACGACATGCGCAGCTTCTACCGCCGCCATGCGGCGGCCTGCCGGGCCCAGGTCACGCTGGTGGGCGCCATCGACCGACCCATGGCCGAACGCATCGCCCAGCGGCTGCTGCAGGCCATCGAGCCGAACGGCTGCCAGCCGCTGCCCGCCGTGGCCGAGGTGGCGCCGTTGCAGGCCGGGGTCGAACGCTGGCTGCCGTTTGCCGGTGCCGCCCAGGCCCAGGTGCTGATCGGTCAGCCCGGCATCGCCCGCAACGACCCGGACTTTTTCCCCTTGTTCGTGGGCAACTACATCCTGGGTGGGGGCGGGTTCGTCTCACGCCTGACCACCGAGGTGCGCGAGAAGCGGGGCCTGAGCTACAGCGTCTACAGCTATTTTTCGCCCGGGCGGCACGCCGGCCCGTTCCAGATCGGCCTGACCACCCGGCCCGACCAGGCCCGCCAGGCGGTGCAGGTGGCGCGCGACGTGGTGCAGCGCTTCGTGCAGGACGGCCCGACCGACGACGAGCTGCAGGCCGCCAAGGCCTTCCTGGTCAACGGCTTCGGCCTGCGCATCGACAGCAACCGCAAGCTGCTGGACAACGTGGCCAACATCGCCTGGAGCGGCCTGCCGCTGGACTACCTCGACACCTGGACCGCGCAGATCCACCGCGTCACCCGGGCCGACATCCAGCGCGCCTTTGCCCGCGTGGTGCAGCCCGATCGCATGGCGACCGTGGTGGTCGGTGTGCCGGCCGACGCCCCCCAGGCCTCGGTGGCCCGGTAAGCTCGGGGCATGAGCCCCCCGCGACGCCCCCGTACCCCGACCCCCCGATCCGCCACCGTCCAGGCACCGCACGAGGTGCGCATCCTGGGCGGGCAGTTCAAGCGCAGCAAGCTGCCGGTGGCCGATCTGCCCGGCCTGCGGCCCACGCCATCCCGGGTGCGCGAGACCTTGTTCAACTGGCTCGGCCAGGACCTGAGCGGCCTGCGCTGCATCGATGCCTTTGCCGGCACCGGCGCGCTCGGCCTGGAGGCGGCATCGCGCGGTGCCGCCGAGGTGGTGATGGTGGAGCAGGCGCCGGCGCTGGTGGCTTCGCTGCAGGCGGTCTGCGTGCGCCTGAAGGCCGCCGCCGTCCGGGTGGAGCGGGGCGACGGCCTGAGCGCCCTGCGGACGCGCGCCACACAGGGCTGGGACGTGGTCTTTCTGGACCCGCCTTTCGACGCCGAAGCCCTGTTCCTGCCGGCCCTGCAGGCCGCCGCGGCCGCCATCGGCCCCCAGGGGCTGGTCTACCTCGAAGCCGCGCGGCCCTGGACCGACGACGAGCTGGCCCCCCTGGGCCTCAGGCTGCACCGGCACGCCCGCGCCGGCGCCGTGGCCTTTCACCTGCTGGAGCCGACCGGCCGATAATCCCGCCATGACCTCCGTCGCCCATCTACGCCGCACCGCCGTCTACAGCGGCACCTTCGACCCGGTCACGCTCGGCCACCAGGACGTCATGCAGCGGGCCGCCGGCCTGTTCGACGAGCTCATCGTCGCCGTGGCCCGTGCCCACCACAAAAAGACCCGGTTCCCGCTCGAGGAGCGCCTGGCCATGGTGGAAGAGGCCGCCGTCGGCCTGTCCGGCCGGGTGCGTGCCCTGCCGTTCGACGGCCTGATCATGGACTTCTGTCGCCAGCAAGGCGCCTGCGCCGTGGTGCGCGGCATCCGCAACCTCACCGACTTCGACTACGAGGCCCAGATGGCCGCCATGAACCGCAAGCTGCACCCCGGGGTGGAAACCGTGTTCCTGCTGCCGCAGGCCGAACTGCAGTGCATCTCCAGCACGTTGGTGCGCGAGATCGCCAGCCTCGGCGGCGATGTCTCGCAGATGGTCAGCCCGGCGGTGGCCCGCCGCCTGTTGCCGTCGCCCCTGCAGGCCTGAGGAGCGCACCATGGCCCTGCTGATCACCGACGAATGCATCAACTGCGACGTCTGCGAGCCCGAATGCCCGAACCAGGCGATCTCCATGGGCGAGGAGATCTACCAGATCGACCCGGACCGCTGCACCGAGTGCGTCGGCCATTTTGACGAGCCGCAATGCGTGCAGGTCTGCCCGGTGGCCTGCATTCCGGTCAACCCGGACCATGTGGAAACCCGCGAGACGCTGTGGCAGAAGTACCAGCGGCTGCAGAAGGCGGGTCAGGGCTTGTCGGCTGCCGGGGAGCCTTCCGCACCTGGCTGAGCCTGGGCATCAGCCGCCGGCCGGGGCGGCTTCGGGCGCGGCGGTTTGCTGGTGTGGATCAGCGGCGTGGCACGGTCCATGGCGCCCGCCAGCAGGTGGGGCAGGGCGCGCAGGCTGCGGTCCAGCGCCTGGTCGATGGCGATGCGGTCGTCCGGCGAGGGTTTTTTCAGCACCCAGTTCGCCACCTCGTTCTTGTTGCCCGGATGCCCGATGCCGATCCGCAGCCGCCAGTAATCGGGGCTGCCCAGCTGGGCATGGATGTCGCGCAGGCCGTTGTGGCCGGCGTGTCCGCCGCCCTTCTTGAGCTTGACCTCGCCCGGTGGCAAATCGAGCTCGTCGTGCACCACCAGCACCTCCTCCGGCGCGATCTTGTAGAAGCGCGCCAGCGAGCCCACCGACTTGCCGGACAGGTTCATGTAGGTCTGAGGCTGCAGCAGCCAGACGGTCTGGCCGTCCACATTCGCACGGGCCAGCAACCCGGCGTGGCCGCGATCCATCTGCAACGACACCTTCAGCAGGCGCGCCGCCTCGTCGACCCACCAGAACCCGGCGTTGTGGCGGGTCTGTTCGTATTCCGGGCCCGGGTTGCCCAGGCCGACGATGAGCTTGATCATGGGGCGCGATTATCCAAAACAAAGGCCCGCATGAGCGGGCCTTTGTGAGCGAAGAGCAGGGTTCCGGCGCCGGGCCGCCCCAAGCCGGAACGCGCCCCCCCTGGGGGGCAGCGACCCGCGAAGCGGCGGAGCGTGGGGGCTCTACTTACTTCTTCTTTTTCTTCTTGTCGTCGGCCGGGGCGGCAACCGGAGCGGCCACCACTTCCTCGACCGGCTCCACCACGGTGGCCACGGTCAGGTTGGTGCGGCCATGGGTCACCAGCTTGATGCCCTTGGGCAGCTGGATGTCGCCGGTGTGGATGGTGGCACCCTTTTCAACCTTGCTCAGATCGATGGTGATGTGCTCGGGCAGCTGGGTGGCCAGGCACTCGATCTCGATCTCGGTCATCACGTGGTTGATCAGGCACTTGTCGGTCTTGACGGCCGGCGACTCGTCGGCGCCAGCGAAGTGCAGCGGCACCTTCTTGCGCAGGCGGGTCTTTTCGTCGACGCGCTGGAAGTCCACGTGCAGCACCTGCGGCTTGTACGGGTGGTACTGCACGTCGCGCAGCAGCACCTTGTGCACGGTGCCGGCCAGTTCCATGTCGAGGATGGACGAGTGGAACGCCTCTTTCTTCAGGGCGTGCCACAGGGCGTTGTGATCGAGTTCGATGGTGACGGCCGGGGCGATGCCACCAAAGACGATACCGGGCGCGCGACCGGTGTTGCGCAGACGGCGGCTCGCACCCGTACCCTGCTTGGCGCGCTCAAAAGCGACGAATTGCATGACTGACTCCTGTTGAGGGGTTCCGCGACCAGAACGCCTCGGGTTGATAAAGGCCGCACCGGATGGCGCAACCTGCTTTTTGTCGCCTCAGAACAGATTGTCCTGATCGGCGAACAAACTCATGACCGACTCGCCCGAAGCAATGCGCGCGATGGTTTCTGCCATCAGCGGCGCCACGGAGAGCTGGCGGATCTTGCCGCAGGCCTGAGCGGACTGCGACAGGGGAATGGTGTTGGTGACGACCACCTCGTCCAGCGCGTTGCCCTTGGCGATGCGCTCGATGGCCGGACCGGAAAAGATCGGGTGCGTGCAGTAGGCGTAGACGTTCTTGGCGCCGCGCTCCTTCAGCACCTCGGCCGCCTTCACCAGCGTGCCGGCGGTGTCGATCATGTCGTCCATGATCACGCAGTTGCGGCCTTCGATGTCGCCGATGACGTGCATGACTTCCGACACGTTGGCCTTGGGACGGCGCTTGTCGATGATGGCCATGTCGCAGCCGAGCTGCTTGGCCAGCGCGCGGGCCCGCACCACGCCGCCCACGTCGGGCGAGACCACCAGCAGGTCTTCGTAGTTCTTGGTGCGCAGGTCGCCCAGCAGCACCGGGGAGGCGTAGATGTTGTCGACCGGGATGTCGAAGAAGCCCTGGATCTGATCGGCGTGCAGGTCCATGGTCAGGACGCGGTTGACGCCGACGGTCTGCAGCAGGTTGGCCACCACCTTGGCCGAGATCGGCACGCGGGCCGAACGCGGACGGCGGTCCTGGCGGGCATAGCCGAAGTAGGGGATGACGGCGGAGATGCGCTCGGCCGACGCGCGCTTGAGCGCGTCCACCATGATGAGCAGCTCCATCAGGTTCTCGTTGGTCGGAGCGCAGGTGGACTGGATCACGAACACGTGGCGGGCGCGCACGTTCTGGGTGATCTCGACGGTGACCTCGCCGTCGGAGAAGCGGCCCACGTTGGCCGCACCGAGGTGCGTGCCCAGGTGCTGGGCGATCTCGGCTGCCAGCACCGGGTTGGCGTTGCCGGTGAAGATCATGAAATCCGGGGGTTGAATCTGCATGTTGATCCCAGCTTCGCTTCGGCGATGAAAAAGCCGCCCTGCAGTTCGTGCAGGCGGCCTGGACATCACGTGTTCCGTGAAAAAAAGGTTTGGCAGGGGAGGAAGGACTCGAACCCTCGCATGCCGGAATCAAAATCCGGTGCCTTTACCAACTTGGCGACTCCCCTACTCAGGAAATCTGCCCGACTGACGTCCGGCAGACCACCGATATTGTCGCAGGTTGCGCATCCACTCCACCGACTGAGAGGGCGACGGTTCAGTCGCTTGCCCAGCCGGCCAGAGGATGCACATCCCTCATGCTGCAGAACTTCACGGCCCAGTCGGATGCGGGAGGCGCCGTTGTAACTTCCGGCCATTGCGCCGGCAGCACCGCGAACACCGCCGTTCCCGACCCGCTCATGCGCCCCTGCAGACCTTGGCTTTCGAGCCACCGAATGCAGAGCCCTATGTCAGGGCAAAGCGCCTGCGCCACCGGTTGCAGATCGTTGTGACCCCAGTCCAGAAGCGTCTTCAGGTCCGGGATCTGCCAATCTGCACCACCCACGCTTGAAGCGTTTTGTGTGTCGTTTGCAGCAAAGCCTTGGAGTATAGCAGTTTTTGTGTCCCGTTTGAGCTCAGGCGAGCCGAAGATGCGTTGCGTCGACGCGCCGGTGGCCGGCTTCACCAGCAGCAGCCGGGCCGGTGGCAGCCGGACCGGCGTGATCTGCTCGCCGATGCCTTCCACCCAGGCGGCATGTCCGCCGATGAAGAAGGGCACGTCCGCGCCGAGCCGGACCCCGATGTCCATCAGCGAACGGCGCGACAGGCCCAGACCCCAGAGACGGTTGAGCGCCAGCAGCGTCGAGGCCGCGTCGGACGATCCGCCGCCCAGCCCGGCCTCGGCCGGCAGCTGCTTGTCCAGCGTGATGTCGACGCCCTGCTGGCAGCCGGTCGCTTCCTGCAGCGCACGCGCAGCCCGCACACACAGGTCGTTGTCCGGCAGCAGCCCGGGCCGGGCGTCGTGCCGTATCACCTGGCCATCGGCGCGCCAACGGAAATCGAGGTGGTCGCACCAGTCGGTCAGCGCGAACACCGATTGCAGCAGGTGATAACCGTCGTCCCGCCGGCCGACGATGTGCAGGAACAGGTTGATCTTGGCCGGGGCGGGAACGCCCAGAAGCTCGGTCAGGGGGGGTGGATTCACGGTCGGACGATGATGCGCAGCTCGGCTTCCGGCAGCGGGCTGCGTCGCTGTGCCTGAATGCGCCCGTCGCCGAAGGCAGCCAGGTCGGCCTGCCAGCCGGCCGCCTCGGTGCCGGTGCCGCGAAGCCAGTCGAACAAGGCCTGCACCGGCACAGCGGTGCCGGTGAGCTCGGTGGTGAGCTGGTCAAGGTTGCCACGGCGGGTGACAGTGTCGCCCTGCCGCAGCTCGGCGCCGGCGGGTGACCAGGTCACCTGGGCCAGGGTCTGGCCGAGTGGCGATGTGAGCAGCAGTTCGCCCGCCTGCGCCGAGCCACGGAGCTCGAAGCCGGCAGCGAACGACTGCGGCCGGTCGGCCGCCACCTTGAGCGCCAGACGGCCATACCAGACCGCTTCATCGCCGGCACCCGGGGTCGCCCTCGGTGGGGCGGCACAGCCCGCCAGCAGGGCCGACGACAGCAGCGCCGCCAGCCAGATCCGCCGGGCACCCGGGATCATGGCTGGACCTGCAGCCGCTTGAGGGTGGACAGCAGGGTTTCGTTGTCGGGGGCCGTCAGCAGGCCTTCGCGCCAGATCTTTCGGGCCTGGTCGCGCTGGCCGGCGGTCCACAGCACCTCGCCCAGGTGGGCCGCGATTTCGGCGTCGGGGCGTTTGCGGTAGGCCGCCGTCAGGATCTCGATGGCCCGCGGCAGGTTGCCGAGGCGGAACTCAACCCAACCCAGGCTGTCCTGGATGAAGGCATCGTCCGGCGCCAGCGACACCGCCTTCTCGATCAGTGCCTTGGCCTCCGGCAGCCGAAGGTTGCGGTCGGCCAGCGAGTAGCCCAGCGCGTTGTAGGCATGGTGGAAGTCCGGTTTGCGGCGGATCAGTTCACGCAGCAGGCGCTCCATGTCGGCCAGCCGTTCGGACTTTTCGGCCACCATGGCCTGCTCGTAGAGCAGGTCGGCGTCATCCGGAAAGCGGCGCACGGCTTCTCCGTACACCTCATAGGCTTCCCGGTAGGCCTTGAAATCCCGCAGCAGCTGGGCTTCGGCGATCAGCTTCAGGCGCGCGTCGCCCGGGCGCCGTTCCGGCTGGCTGCGCAGGAGTGCACGGCCTTCGCCCAGCCGCCCTTGCCGGGCCAGCAGCGAGGCGCGGCGCAGCTGTGCGGCCAACACATCCTCCGGGCTCTCGATCCGGTCCAGCCAGGCGCCGGCGCCTGCGATGTCCCCCTGCTTTTCGGCCACCTGCGCGGCCATCAGGTAGGCCTGGGTCTGCAGCCGGCGCAGCCGGGGGTCGGAGCTGCCTTGCGCCAGCCGCAGGAACTGACTGACCGAGGCCTTGGTTTCCGGCAGGGCGTTGTCCTGCAGCTGGACCGATGCCAGCAGCAGCCAGGCCTCGGCTTCGTCGGGCTGGCGGGTGGTGAGCGATGCCAGCTCCCGGCGCGCATCGCCGTTGCGCTGCAGGTCGATGAGCAGACGCGCGTAATTCAGGGCCACGGCGGTGTCGTTGGCGCTGCGCCGGCTGCTGGCATTGATCTGCCGCAGGATCAGCGGTTCGGCGTTGGCCTCGCCGCGTTCGAACAGCTCCAGCGCCAGCAGGGCCGGGTAGGGCGATGCGGGGTCGGCCGAATGCCCCTGCCGGGCCGCTTCCAGGGCGGCTGCGTTCCGGTTCTGTGCCAGCTCCATGCGCCCGACCGTGGTCCAGGCGGCTGCTGCGGTTTCCGGCTGGGTCAGCGAGGGGGTGACCGCCTCGCGCACCACGCTGGCCGCCAGTGCCTTGTCCTGCACACGGCCGAAGGTCTGTGGAATCGCATTGATGGTGTCGCTGCGCTCGGCCAGCGGCGTGTCGCGGATCAGGTCGCGCAGGACCGATCCGGTTTCTCCGACCCGGTTGAGGGCCAGCAGGATCTGGAGCGCGAAGCGGTCGGCCTCCAGGGAACCGGGCAGTTCCTGGGCCCAGGCCCGGGCGGCGGCCAGGGCGGCGTCACCCGATCGGCCTTGCAGCGCGACCTCGACCGCGCGCTGGTAGAGCTGGGCGTCCCGGGTACGGCGTGCTGCATCGAGGATGAGGGAGTAACCGGCGCCGGGGTCGCCCTCGCGGACGTTCAGCTCGCCCAGCAGCAGCTGGTAGAACAGCGGCGCACTCAGCGAGGAGTTGACCACCGGCTCCGGCGGCGGCTCCTGCCCGGCCGGCGCGGCCTGTGCCCCGGCCCGCACCGAAACCAGGGTCAGCAGGCAGGCGAGCGCGATCGCGCCGGCGCCCGCAAGAGGCCGCTGGTGGCCTGGAATCGGACTCTTGGGAGGGGTGGCGCCATGGGTGCGAGCAGTCATCGGCCCATGATAATGGAAGGCTTTCAGGCCCCCGGGGGCGGTCGGGCATCACCCCTGGCGCCACGGCGGGCCGGTCGCATTTCCAGGTGGACGCATGCCCGAATTGCCCGAAGTCGAAGTCACCCGCCGCAGTTTTGCCGAACGCATTGCCGGCGCCAAGGTGCGCCAGGCCGTCATGGGCAAGCCGCTGCGCTGGGCCTTGGGTGCAGACCCGGCGGTGCTGCAGGGGCAGGCGGTGCACGGGGTGGATCGCCGGGGCAAGTACCTGCTGGTCCGGCTCGACTCGGGGGTGCTGCTGGTGCACCTGGGCATGTCCGGCAGCCTGCAGTTCGCCCCCGATCTGCCGCCGGCTGGACCCCACGACCACTTCGAGCTCCACACCGACCGGGGCGTGCTGCGCCTGCACGATCCCCGGCGTTTCGGCGCCGTGGTGCTGGTGCCCGACCTGGCCGATGCCCGCGCCCGGAAACTGCTGGACGGGCTGGGGGTGGAGCCGCTGGAGGCCGGCTTCGATCCGGCCCAGTTTCACCGCGCCCTGCAGGCGCGGCGGGCGGCCATCAAGCAGGTGCTGCTGGCGGGCGACATCGTGGTCGGGGTGGGCAACATCTACGCCTCCGAAGCGCTGTTCATGGCCGCCATCCGGCCCACGGTGCGGGCCGACCGCATCAGCCGGCCCCGAGCGGCACGGCTGCACGGCGCCATCGTTGAGGTCCTGAACAAGGCCGTGGCGCTGGGCGGCAGCACCCTGCGCGATTTCTCCAGTGCCGAAGGCCAGACCGGTCATTTCCAGCTCGACGCCTTGGTCTACGGACGGGCCGGCGAACCCTGCCGCCGCTGCGGCACCGACATCCGACAGATCCGCCAGGGTCAGCGTTCCACCTTCTTCTGTCCGGCCTGTCAGAAGCCCTGACGGCCGGTCGATCCGGGCGGGTGGAGCGCACACCCGGTCGGGTATCGGGTGCTATATTGATCCGCAGCCTGCCCGAGACTTTTTCCCACATCCATGAGCTTCATCCAGGAATTCGACCAGCATGGCGCTTGGCGCCGCCAGTTTGCATTGCGGCTCAAGCTGTTGTCCGAGTGGCTGGTCGAGAACGACCTGATGGAAGCGGGCGTGCGCGAGCGGCTGGACCAGCTGCACGCCCAGGTCCGCAACGACAAGATCATGGTGGCCTTCGTGGCCGAGTTCTCGCGCGGCAAGTCGGAGCTCATCAACGCCATGTTCTTCGCCGGTTATGGCCGGCGCATCATGCCGGCCAGTGCCGGGCGCACGACCATGTGCCCGACCGAGCTGGGCTTTGACCCCGAGATTCCCCCTTGCCTGCGGCTGCTGCCCATCGAGACGCGCCTGCAGCCCCAGTCGCTGCTGGACTGGCGCAACGCGACCGACAAGTGGGAGCGGGTCGATCTGGACGTGAACGATCCGAAGCAGCTGGCCAAGGCGATCCAGAAGGTCTCCGAAGTCCGGCGGGTGTCGCAGGAGGAGGCCCGTTCACTGGGTTTCTGGAGCGACGAGGCGCCCGAAGACAACCCCCTGCCCGGCAGCGACGGCCTGGTGGAGGTGCCCAAGTGGCGCCATGCACTCATCAACATGGCGCATCCGCTGCTCAAGCAGGGGCTGGTCATTCTGGACACGCCCGGTCTGAACGCGATCGGTGCCGAACCCGAGCTCACGGTCAGCCTGCTGCCCCAGGCACACGCGGTGGTGTTCATCCTGGGCGCCGACACCGGCGTCACCAAGTCGGACCTCACCATCTGGCGCCAGCACCTGGCCGTGGCCTCGGCCGACTCGGCCTCGCGGCTGGTGGTGCTCAACAAGATCGACACCCTCTGGGACGCGCTCTCCACGCCCGAGCAGGTGCAGCTGCAGATTGCCGCCCAGCGGGTCGATTCCGCCGAGATCCTGGGCGTGTCGCCCCGCCAGGTGCTGGCCGTATCGGCCCAGAAAGGCTTGCTGGCCAAGGTCAATGGCGACGACAACCTGCTCGATGCCAGCAACCTGCTGGAGCTGGAACACGCGCTGGGCGAAGACTTGCTGGCCCAGCGCCGGCGCATCCTGTCGTCGGCGGTGGCCGCCGGCATCCGCTCGCTGCAGGTGGAGACCGGGCGCATGGTGCACACCCGCACCCGCGACCTGGTCGAGCAGATCCAGGAACTGGAGGGCTTGCGTGGCAAGAACGCCGGTGTGATCAAGCAGATGCGCCTGCGCATCGAGCAGGAGCAGGCCGAATTCGACGCCAGCGGTGCGCGCATCCAGGCGGTGCGTTCGGTTCACCTGCGTCTGCTCAAGGACCTGTTCTCGCTGCTGGGCTCCACCCACCTGCGCAACGAGGTGTCGGCACTGGCCAAGGCGCTCAAGGCGCCCGGCATCAAGCTGGGCGTGCGACGCGCTTACGACGACACCTTCAGCCGGCTGCGCGCCGATCTGGACAAGGCCCAGCGCATGGCGGCCGACATCCAGGCCATGCTCGACGGCAGCTTCCGCAGCCTGAACGCCGAGTACGGTTTCTCCCTCCAGGTGCCCACACCGCCCGACCTGGCCCGCTTCGGCCAGGAGCTGGTGCTGATCGAGAAAAGCCATCTGCAGTACCTCAGCCTGGGCAATGCCTTGCGGCTGGCCCAGCCGGAATTTGCCGAACGGCTGGCGCGGGCGCTGATGAGCCGGCTGCGCACGGTCTATGACAGCGCGGTCAACGAGGTCGAGATCTGGAACAAGTCGGCTGCGGCGCAGTTCGACAGCCAGTTGCGCGACCGCCGCCGGCACTTCACCCGCCGCATCGAGGCGGTGTCCCGCATCCAGCAGGCCGCTGGCGGGCTCGATGAACGCATCGCCGAGCTGCAGGCCATGCAGGTTTCCCTCACCGAGGTCGATGCCAAGCTGGCCGAACTGACCGAACTCCTCACCGCCCCGGTGGCCGAGGACGCGACCGAACCGCTGCCGGTATGAGCGGCGGGAGCCGGCCGCTGCCGGCGGGTTTTGCCGAGGCGCTGATCGGCTGGCAGCGCCGTGACGGCCGGCACGGGCTGCCTTGGCAGGGCACGCGCGACCCTTACCGGGTCTGGCTGTCGGAAATCATGCTGCAGCAGACGCAGGTGTCCACCGTGCTGTCGTACTACCCGCGCTTTCTGGACCGGTTTCCCGATGTGTCGGCGCTGGCCGCTGCGGCGGTGGACGACGTCATGGCCCTCTGGAGCGGCCTGGGCTACTACACCCGCGCCCGCAATCTGCACCGTTGCGCCCAGGACGTGGTGGCGAAGTGGGACGGGCAGTTCCCCCGGACGTCCGCCGATCTGGCCACGCTGCCCGGCATCGGAGCCTCGACCGCTGCGGCCATTGCCGCCTTCTGTTTCGGCGAACGCATTTCCATTCTGGACGGCAATGTGCGGCGGGTGCTGACCCGATTGCTGGCTTTCGACCAGGACCTGGCCCAGGCCGCTCCCCAGCGGCTGCTGTGGGACCTGGCCCAGGGCCTGGTGCCGACCGGACCGCAGGGCGACGACATGGCCGCCTACACCCAGGGGCTGATGGATCTGGGCGCCACCGTGTGCACCCGGAGCCGACCGGCCTGTGCGCTGTGCCCGGTGAACGATCTCTGCGAAGGCCGGCGCGCCGGCGACCCGACCCGATTTCCGGTGCGCACCCGCAAGCTGGCTCGCCGGTTCGAAGCCTGGTGGCTGTTGCTGGTGGAGCGGCCGGGGCAGCACGGCACGGTTGAGGTGTGGCTCCAGAAGCGGCCGGAGCGGGGCATCTGGGCTGGCCTGTATTGCCCCCCGGTGTTCGACAGCCGCGATGCGCTGTGCGCAGCCGCAGGAGCCGGGTGCGCGGAGCAACTGCAGGACGGCGAAGCGGTGGCGCACGCACTGACGCACCGAGAACTGCGGCTGCATCCGGTGCGGCTGGCCTGTGCCCCCGACGCCGACCCGCCGATGGCGGTGACCCTTGGCGCAGAAGGCGGGCGCTGGGTGCGCCGAGACCAGCTCGCCGCCGTGGGACTGCCAGCGCCGGTGCGCCCCTGGCTCGTCGCCTGACCGCCGGCGCTCAGTGCTGACCGCTGCGGGGCCAGTGGTCGGACTCGCGGTGCCGCACCCGCACCGTCCAGTGGTCCTCAAAGTGCTTTGCCAGCGCTTCCGCCAGATAGACCGACCGGTGCTGGCCACCGGTACAGCCCAGGGCCACGGTCACGTAGCTGCGGTGGTCCCTGACCATCGACGGCAGCCATGCCTGCAGAAAGCCGGTGATCTGCTCCTGCATCCGGCCCACCTCGTCCCGGGCACTCAGGTAGGCGACCACCGGGGCATCGCGGCCGGTCAGGGGCTTGAGTTCGGGTTCGTAGTGCGGGTTGGGCAGCATCCGCACATCGAATACGAAGTCGGCGTCCATCGGGATGCCGCGCTTGAACGCAAACGACTCGAACACCAGCGTGAGCGGTCGGGCTTCCGGACCGACCAGGTCCTGCAGCTGCTGCCGCAGCTGGGTCGGTCGGGCCAGGCTGGTGTCCAGCACCAGGGACTGGTCGCGCAGCTCGGCCAGCAGTTCGCGTTCTCGTTCGATGGCTTCGATGAGCGCGCTCTGCGGATCACCCGTGGCCCCCCGGGACACCGACAGCGGATGCGCGCGCCGGGTCTCCGAGAAGCGGCGCACCAGGGTGTCGGTCGTCGCGTCCAGAAAGATGGAGGTGATGCTGAGCGGCCGGTCCTGGCTTTCCCGCAGCGCCTGCAGCCGGCCGGGCAGGCCGGGCAGGGCGTCGGCGCTTCGCACGTCCATGGCCACGGCCACCCGACGCGCCTGCTGGTTCTGGTCCAGTGCCATGAAGGGCTTGAGCAGCTCGGGCGGCAGGTTGTCGACGCAGTAGAAGCCCAGGTCCTCCAGCGCGGCCAGTGCCACCGACTTGCCGGAGCCGGACATGCCGGTGATCAGCACCAGATGGAGCGAAGTGGTGTGCATGCGGTTCAGGCGCCCAGCAGCTCGCGCGCATGCGCCAGCGAAATGTCGGAGGATTCGCCGCCGCCGAGCATGCGGGCCAGTTCCCGCACGCGGGATTCGTGGTCGATGGGCTGCACCGTGCTGAAGGTCTGCTGCCCCTGGCGCTGCTTGCTGACCTGCAGGTGGTGATGGGCGCAGGCAGCGACCTGCGGCAGGTGGGTCACGGCCAGCACCTGCCGGTCCCGCCCGAGCTGCTGCAGCAGGCGGCCCACGGTGTGGGCCACAGCCCCGCCGACACCCGAGTCCACCTCGTCAAAGATCAGGGTGGGCGCCTGTCCCAGCTGGCTGGTAACGACCGAGAGGGCCAGCGCAATCCGGGACAGCTCGCCGCCGGAGGCCACCTTGCCCACCGGGCGCGGCGTGGCGCCGGCATGGCCCGCAACACGAAACTCGACCGCTTCCCAGCCGTGCACCTGCGGCTCGTCCTGGCGGATCAGTCCGACCTCGAAACGCCCGCCCTGCATGCCCAGCGTCTGCATCGTGGCGGTGACCGCTTCGGACAAACGCGGTGCGGCCTTCTCCCGGGTCTGGCTGACCTTTCGGGCGGCGGTTTCCAGGGCTTTCCAGGCGGCCCGCTCGACGGCCTGCAGCGAGGCCATGTCCAGCGCAGCGTCCAGCCCGGCGAGCTCGGTCTTCCATTGCGCATGCAGGGCGGCCAGTTCTTCCGGGGGGCGGCGGTAACGGCGGGCCAGCGACACCCATTGGCCCAGCCGCTCGTCCAGCACCGCCAGGCGGGCCGGGTCGAGGTCGGTGTGGCGCTGCAGCTGGTGCAGTTCGTGCACCGAGTCCTGCACCTGGGCCAGGGCCGTCTCCAGCGATTCCAGCGGTGAGGCGAAGCGGGGCTCCACCGCCACCAGCCCTTGCAGGGCAGAGACTGCGCGGCTGATCAGCGTGCTGGCGCTGCCGTCGTCCTCATCAAGCACCTGCACCGCCAGTGCGGTGGCGTCGATCAGCGACTGTGCATTGGCCAGCCGGCCGTGCTGGGTGTTGAGATCGGTCCATTCGTCCGGGCCGGGGGACAGTTTGTCGAGCTCGGCAATCTGCCACTGCAGGCGCTCGGCGTTCTGCTGCAGGCTGGCCTGTTGTTCCCGGGCGGTGTCCAGCGCCTTGCGGTGCTGGCGCCAGGCTTGCCAGGCGTGGCGCACCGGGGCCAGGTCGGTGCCGGCGTAGGCGTCGAGCAGTTCGCGGACCGCGTCGGCGCGGGTCAGGCTCTGCCAGGCGTGCTGGCCGTGGATGTCGACCAGGTGATCGGCCACCGCCCGCAGCTGGGTGGCGGTGGCGGCGCTGCCGTTGATCCAGGCGCGGCTGCGCCCCTCGGTGTCGACGGTGCGACGCAGCAGCAGGGCTTCGTCGGCGGTGAAACCCTGTTCCTCCAGCCATGGGGCCAGCGCGGCGGGGCTGTCGAATTCGGCGGCCACCTCGCAGCGCTGGGCGCCTTCGCGCACCACCCCGGCGTCGGCACGGCTGCCGAGCGCCAGTTGCAGGGCATCGATCAGGATGGACTTGCCGGCACCGGTCTCGCCGGTGAGCACGCTGAACCCGGACGACAGGTCCAGGTCGAGGCTTTGCACGATGACGAAATCCCGCAGGGCGATGCGTCGAAGGCTCATGGTGGGGCTGGTGACAAGGGGCTGCAACGGCTTGCAAAGCGCCATTGTCACGCAGGCTCAGCCCCCTTCGTTCCAGTGCAGTTTCTTGCGCAGGGTGTCGAAGTAGCTCCAGCCCGACGGATGGAGCAGGCGCAGCGCATGTTCCGACTTGCGCACCACGATCCGGTCGCCGTGCAACAGGCTGGTGAGCGACTGCATGTCGAAATTGGCGCTGGCATCACGCCCCGAGACGATCTCCACCGCGATCTCGCAGGTGTAGGGCAGCACCACCGGCCGGTTGGACAGCGTGTGCGGCGCGATCGGCACCATCACCCAGCCGCCGATGCCGGGGTGCAGCAGCGGCCCGCCGGCCGACAGCGCATAGGCGGTGGAGCCGGTGGACGACGCGATGATCAGGCCGTCGGCCCGCTGGTTGGCCACGAAGTGGCCGTCCACCTCGACCCGCAGCTCGATCATGCTGGCCACGCCGCCGCGGTTGACCACCACATCGTTCAGCGCGGTGGCCTCGAACACACAGCGGCCATCGCGCCAGACGCTGGCCGCCATGAGGGCCCGGGAGTCTTCCTCGAAGTTGCCGTGCAGGATCGCGCGCAGCGAGTCGCGGTAGTCCTCGAAAGCGATGTCGGTGATGAAGCCCAGCCGGCCCTGGTTGATGCCCACCAGCGGGACGCCATGGCGGGCCAGCTGCCGGCCGATGCCCAGCATGGTGCCGTCGCCGCCGACCACCAGCGCCAGATCGCACTGGGCACCGATGGCCGCCACGCTCAGGGCCGGGAAGTTGGTCAGGCCGGTGTTGAGGACGGTCTGTTCTTCCAGCGAGACCACGCATCCCTCGTCCTGCAGGAAGTGCGCGATTTCGTCGACCGCCTTGCGCGACCCCGGTGCGTGGTACTTGCCGACGATCACCACATGGGCGAATCGCAGCGGTAGGCGCTGCCGGCTGACGGCAGGACGTGGCGGGGCGTTCGAAGGCATGGACAAATTACAACATAGGGGTGTGACGCCCCAGGCCCCGCAGCCCTCCGTAAAATCCCGCCCATGCTCGACGATCGCGCCAAGTTGTTGCTCAAAGCCCTGGTGGAGCGGTATATCGCCGACGGCCAGCCCGTGGGCTCGCGCACGCTCGCCAAGGCCACCGGCATGGACCTGTCGCCGGCGACCATCCGCAACGTCATGAGCGACCTGGAAGAACTGGGCCTGATTGCCAGCCCGCACACCTCGGCCGGCCGCATTCCCACAGCGCGGGGCTACCGCCTTTTCGTCGACACCATGCTCACCGTGCGCCGGGAAAGCCTGGTGGCCCCGGTGTCCGACATCACCGCGCCGCAGATCGACACCAGCCAGCCGCACCGCGTCATCAGCCATGCGGCCAACCTGCTGTCCAACCTGTCGCAATTCGTGGGCGTGGTCATGGCCCCCCGGCGGGCGTCGGTGTTCCGGCACATCGAGTTCCTGAGCCTGTCGGACCGGCGCGTGCTGGTGATCATCGTCTCGCCCGACGGTGATGTGCAGAACCGCATCATCCACACCCAGGTCAACTTCACGCAGTCGCAGCTGCTGGAGGCGGCGAACTTCCTCAACGCCCACTACGCGGGCCTCACCATGGAAGCGGTGCGCGAGCGCCTGAAGACCGAGCTGGACGCCTTGCGGGGCGAGATCGCCGACCTGATGAAGGCGGCCGTCAACATCGGCACCGAGGCGGAAACCGGTCAGGAGGAGGTGGTGGTGGCCGGCGAACGCAACCTGCTGTCGGTCACCGAGTTCTCCAGCGACATGGGCAACCTGCGCCGCCTGTTCGACCTGTTCGAGCAGAAGACGCAGCTGGTGCGCCTGCTCGATGTGTCTGCCCAGGCCGACGGCGTGCGCATCTACATCGGCGGCGAGAGCCAGGTCGTCCCGTTCGAAGACCTGTCGGTGGTCACCGCACCCTACGAGGTGGACGGCCAGGTGGTCGGCACGCTGGGCGTCATCGGCCCGCAGCGCATGCCCTACGACCGCATGATCCAGATCGTGGACGTCACCGCCAAGCTGGTCAGCAACGCCCTGAGCCACGGCAAGTAACCGCCTACAATCCGCCGCTTTCGGGCCGTTAGCTCAGTTGGTCAGAGCAGGGGACTCATAATCCCTTGGTCGTTGGTTCAAGTCCAACACGGCCTACCAACCTTCCCCTCCTGCGGGCACTTCAATCGCCCGATCGGCGTCGCAGCCATCTCGGCAGCTGAAGCGCAACCACCGCCAGGATCACCACCAGCCCGGCCCCCACGACATCGCCCAGCAGCATGGCCAGGGCGGCCCCGAGGTAATCGGTTTCCTGCCGTCCGTGAAAGGCCACAGCGTAAGCGCTCGACGCGAAGCTGCCCGCGGCGGTGGCCGTTGCAACGATCAGCAGCAGTGGCCAGAAACGCAGGTTGCCGAGGTCGCGGTCGACATCGAGCACCCGCAGCATCAGCTCGACGACCAGGTAAGGCACCCCCAGCCACACCGCGATGTTGCCCGCCAGTTCACCGATGCCGGATTGCGTCCAGACGTCGGTGGCCATCAGCAAGGCGGCCGACGCCAGACCCAGCAGGCCCCAGCCGCCAGCCACGAGCAGCGCCACCAGCTTCACGCCGGCCGGCAGGAACACCAGCGAGACCCCGGGTGCGTATTCGGTCCATGGGCTGATCAGCCCGTTGAGGCGAAAGGAGGCCCAGTAGGCCCCGAAGCTGAGCAGGGCCAGCAAGGGGCCGCTGAACTCTGGGTGGCGGATCTGGTCTGTCATACTGGAAACGGTACCCCCGTCGAGCATCCGACGATGTGGAGATCTTAGACATGTCCCGATCGACCAAGAGCCATCCTGGCGCAGCCGCGTACCTGCGGTTCCTGAATCTGGTGGAGGCCATCCGCAGCCCGGCCCTGCCGTCGCTCGACACCACCGAGGAACGCCTGCTCAATGTGCTGGGCGCTGCCTGGCATGCCGGCCGGCGTGTCACGGTGCTGGAGGCCATGCAGATGCTTCCTGACGCATCGTCCACCACCGTCCACCGGCGACTCAACGCCTTGCGCGGCAAGGGGCTGCTGGCCAACGAGACCGATGTCGGCGACAGCCGCGTGAAGTACCTGGTGCCCACCCCGGCGGCGATGAGCTATTTCGAGGAAATGGGCCGGTGCCTCACCCGTGCCAGCGAGAACTGAACCAACTGCATCGGGTTTGAAGGTTGTCAATTTGACAATGGATTGAGCCCCTTCTAGAGTTGATGGCCTCCTGCTGGTCAGGCCTACAGATGCCGGCCTGCGCCTTGAGTCAACCACCTCGCTGCCCTGTGACACAACCCGCCCGACGCCGTCCTGCCGACGGTTCCCGACCGAATGGCCCTTCCCCGGCGCGGCCACTGTCCGAGCACACATTCCAGGGGCCGCGCGATCTGGAGTCGGCCAGCTACCGTGAGTTTCTGGTCAGCCGTCACGGGCTGGAGCGCAACGAGATCGTGGGCAAGTACATCTTCGAACGCCGGACCTTCGACAGCTTCGAGCAGGTGCTGGCCGCTGCGCACGCCCATGAACTGGCGCTTTGCGCTCAAGCGTTGCCCCGGAGCGATGGTCACCGGGGTACCGGTCCGGCCGGCGCATGAACAGATTGCGAAACCGCGAAAAATGCTGCTATACTTCAAGGCTTCGCGGCTGTAGCTCAGTTGGATAGAGTACTTGGCTACGAACCAAGGGGTCGTGGGTTCGAATCCTGCCAGCCGCACCAAAACGAAAAAGCCTGCAGCCACAAGCTGCAGGCTTTTTTCTTGTCTGTCTGTCTTGCGTTCATGCGGGTGCGTTCATGAGCAAAGCCTTCACCAAAGAGTCCGACGCGGACGACGATGACGAAGCCGGTGGCCTGCCGCCACTGCCGCCGGGCGGCAAGAACTACATCACCCGCCCCGGCTACGACCGGCTGCGTGCCGAGCTGTTCCAGCTCATGGACGAAGAACGGCCGAAGATCGTGGAAATCGTGCACTGGGCTGCCAGCAACGGCGACCGATCCGAAAACGGCGACTATCTTTACGGGAAGAAGCGCCTGCGCGAAATCGACCGCCGCATCCGTTTCCTGACCCGCCGACTGGAGATCGCCGAGGTGGTCGATCCGTCGCTGCACCACGGCAACGACCAGGTGTTTTTCGGTGCGACCGTCACCTACGCTGACGAGCAGGGCCTGGAGACCACGGTGACCATCATGGGCGTCGATGAGGCCGACAGCGCCAGTGGCCAGATCAGCTGGATCTCGCCAGTGGCGCGCGCACTGATCAAGTCGCGCGTGGGCGATGTGGTGAAGCTGGCCGTGCCGGGCGGGCTGCAGGAGCTGGAAGTCCTGTCGGTCCGTTACCCCGAACCGACCTGACCCGGTCACGAGACCTCAGGTCTTGGCCGGCTTGAAGCGCTGGGCCTTGATGACCGAAGGCGTGCGCTTGAGACTGCGTAGCACATCGGCCAGGTGCTGGCGGTCGCGCACGGCCACCGAGAAGCGGATGTCGGTGGCGGTCTGGGCCGGTTCATCGCCCATGTCCACATGGGTGATGTCGCCTTCTGCCGAGGCAATGGATGCCGCCACCCGGGCGAGCACACCCTTGCCGTTGGTGACGGTGACCACGACGGTGGTGTCGAACGGACGGGTCGGCTCGTCGGCCCACTCCACTTCCAGGAAACGTTCGGCATCCCGGGCCCTGAGCCGGCGCGCCACGACGCAATCCTCGGCGTGCACCACCAGACCTTCGCCCCGGCCCAGATAACCCACGATGCGGTCGCCCGGTATGGGCTTGCAGCAGCTGGCGTACTGGACCGACAGGCCTTCGCTGCCATCGAGCGTCACGACGCCATGCGCCAGGTTGTCTTCCTGCCCCGAGGCGTACCGTTCGGTGCTGATCAGCAGGGCGTCCGGCTTGACGCCGGTCTCGCTCAGCAGGACCGCCAGCTTCTTGCCGACCATGCTGGCGATCCGTTTGCCCATGCCGATGTCCGACAGCAGCTCCTCGAGATTGCGGTTGCCGGTGAAGCGGAGCAGCTTCTCCCAGGTGCCGGCGTGCTCTCCGTCGGTGGGCGGCAGCTGTGCGATGCCTTCGGAGCGCAGCGCCTGCCCCAGCATGCGTTCGCCCAGCTCCAGCGAATGCTCCTGCGCCACCGTCTTGAGGTGATGCCGGATCTTCGAGCGCGCACGACCGGTCTTCACGAACGACAGCCAGGCCGGGTTGGGCTGGGCCTTGGCGTCGGTGATGACCTCCACCACATCCCCGTTCGACAGCTCGGTGCGCAGCGGGCGCTCCTCGCCGTTGATGCGGGCCGACACGGTGCGGTTGCCGACATCGCTGTGGATGGCGTAGGCGAAGTCCATCACCGTGGCCCCGCGGGGCAGCGCCATGATCTTGCTCTTGGGCGTGAACACATAGACCGCGTCCGGGAAGAGGTCGATCTTGATGTGGTCCCAGAACTCGCTGGCGTCGTGCGTTTCCTGCTGGATGTCCAGCAGCGACTGCAGCCATTGCGTGCCCAGGCGCTGCGACATGTCGCTGTTCGGCTCGCTGGCCTTGTAGAGCCAGTGGGCCGCCACACCCGACTCGGCCACCACGTCCATCGCGTGGGTGCGGAGCTGGAATTCGATGTTGGTGCCGAACGGCCCGATCAGCGTGGTGTGCAGCGACTGGTAGCCGTTGACCTTGGGTATGGCCACGTAATCTCGGAACTTGCCGGGCAACGGCTTGTACAGCTGGTGCAGGGTGCCCAGGCCGGTGTAGCAGTCGGTCAGGTCCGGCACGATGATGCGGAAGCCGTAGATGTCGGTCACCTGCGAGAACGACAGGTGCTTGCTGTCCATCTTGCGGTAGACCGAGTAGAGGGTCTTCTCGCGTCCCATGATGCGAACAGCCATGCCCTGCTTCGCGAAGGCAGCCTCCACCTCGCGCTGCACCCGGGTGATCAGGTCGCGGCGGCGGGTGCGCGACTTGTTCAGGGCCTTGGACAGCACCTCGTAACGCCAGGGGTTGAGGAACCGGAACGCCAGGTCCTGCAGCTCCCGGTAGGTGAAGTTCAGGCCCAGCCGGTGGGCGATGGGTGCGTAGATTTCCAGCGTCTCGCTGCTGATGCGCTGCCACTTGCTGCGCGGCATGTCACCCATGGTGCGCATGTTGTGGGTGCGGTCGGCGAGCTTGATCAGGATGACCCGCACATCCTTGGCCATCGCCAGCAGCATCTTGCGGAACGACTCCGCCTGGTTCTGCTCCCGGGTGTCGAACTCCAGCTTCTCCAGTTTGGTGAGCCCGTCGACGATGTCGGCCACCTGGGCCCCGAAGCGCTCCACCAGCTCCTGCTTGGTCACGCCGCAATCCTCGATGGCGTCGTGCATCAGGGCCGCCATCAGGGCTTGGGCGTCCAGCTTCCACTCCGCGCACTGGGCCGCCACCGCAATCGGGTGGGTGATGTAGGGATCACCGTTCTTGCGCAACTGACCCAGATGGGCTTCGTCGGCGAATCGATAGGCTTGCCGAATGCTTTCGATGTCGGCCGCACCGAGGTAGTCAAGCTTGCCCAGGAGCGCGGCAAAGCTGGCAGCAGCCGCACTGTCGGCCGGCCGTGCAGTCGGGGAGGGCAGGGCGCCTGTCGGCGCGTCGGACATCATCCCGTTACTGTAGCTTGAGATGCAAAACCGGCGCAGTCACCCGGGTCGGCATCGGCGGACGAAAAAAAACACCGCCGCAGCGGTGTTGGGTGTCGCGCCGCAGAGCGGTGTGACCTGCGGTCAGACCGGCACCTTCTTCAGCATTTCGACGCCGACCTTGCCTTCGGCAATTTCACGCAGGGCAGTGACGCCAGGCTTATTCTTGCTTTCGATCTTGGGTGCGTGGCCCTGGCTCAGCATGCGGGCACGGTAAGTGGCCGCGAGCACCAGCTGGAAGCGGTTGGGGATTTTTTCCAGGCAATCTTCAACAGTGATGCGTGCCATGAGCGGGCTCCAGGTGGGATGTCAGTGGATGTTGAGCGCCGAGAACGTCTCGCTGCGTGCGATTCGTTGTGCGGAGTAGCGCAACCTTTGCGCGTGCACGATGGCCTTGAGGTCGAACAAGGCGCGCTCGAATACCTCATTGATTATAACGAAGTCGAATTCGCGGGCATTGGCCATCTCGGTGGCTGCGTTCTGCAGGCGCAGGTCGATCACCTCGGCGCTGTCTTCGGCACGGCGTTCCAGCCGCGACCGCAGTTCTTCCCAGCTGGGTGGCAGGATGAACACCAGCACCGCGTTCGGGAAGATGCGTTTGACCTGGATCGCGCCCTGGAAGTCGATCTCCAGCACGACGTCGGCGCCCATCTTCATGCGCTGCTCGATGGCCTGCTTGGAGGTGCCGTACCGGTTGCCATGCACCTTGGCCCATTCGAGGAAGGCGTCCTGGACCACCATCTGGTCGAAGGTCTCGTTGCTGACGAAATAGTATTCGCGCCCGTGCAGTTCCTGTCCTCGGGGTGCGCGGGTGGTGTGCGAGACCGAGGGCTGGACGCGCGAGTCCAGCTCCATCAGCGCCTTGACCAGGCTGGATTTGCCGGCCCCGCTGGGGGCTGCGACGACGAACAGGTTGCCGGGGTATTGCATCAGGGGGTCATTCGATGTTCTGCACTTGTTCCCGCATCTGCTCGATCAGCACCTTCATGTCGACCGAGATGCGGGTCAGTTCGATGCTGGACGATTTGGAGCCCAGCGTGTTGGCTTCACGGTGCAGTTCCTGGATCAGGAAGTCGAGCCGCTTGCCGATCTCGCCACCCTTGCGGATGAGGCGTTCGATTTCCTCAAGATGGGAACCCAGTCGCGTTAGCTCTTCGGCCACGTCGATGCGGATGGCATAGGCGGTGGCCTCGCTCAGTGCCCGGTCGCGGGCCTGCTCGGTGGCGCCGACG
>PNMF01000016.1 GCA_013823485.1 Comamonadaceae bacterium | reverse complement strand
CGGTCGACCCCCTGCACATGGATGCGGCTGGTGCCGTGCCCTTCGATCCGCGCGCCCATGGCGATCAGCATCTCGGCCAGGTCGCCGATCTCCGGCTCCTGGGCGGCGTTCTCCAGCAGGGTCTCGCCCTCGGCCAGGGCGGCGGCCATCAGGAAGTTTTCGGTACCGGTCACGGTCACCATGTCGGTGGCGATGCGCGCACCATGCAGCCGGCTGCGTCCGGCCGGCAGGCGGGCCACCATGTAGCCGTGCTCCACCACGATCTCGGCACCCATGGCCTGCATGCCCTTGATGTGCTGGTCCACCGGGCGCGAACCGATGGCGCAGCCCCCGGGCAGCGACACCCGGGCCTGCCCGAAGCGGGCCAGCAGGGGCCCGAGCACCAGCACCGAGGCGCGCATGGTCTTGACCAGGTCGTACGGGGCTTCCGGTCGGAGGCCGTCGGGCGCGGTCAGCGTGACGCTGCCGGGCTCGTCCTGACGGGTCTGCACGCCCATGTTCTCGAGCAGCTGGCGCATGGTGGCCACGTCGCGCAGGCGCGGCACGTTCTGCAGCGTCACCGGCGCGTCGGTCAGCAGGGCGGCGCACAGCTCGGGCAGGGCCGCATTCTTGGCGCCGGAAACCGGCACCTCGCCGCTCAGGGTGTTGCCGCCGCGGATTCGGAGTTTGTCCATGTCGTCAGGCCTGTGCCGCCCATTCGGCGGGGGTGTGGGTCTTCATCGACAGGGCATGGACCTCGTCGGTGCGGATGCGTTCGCCCAGCGTGGCATACACCCGCTGGTGGCGCTGGATCAGGCGCAGGCCTTCGAAGGCCGGGGAGACGATCACGGCGGCCCAGTGGCGGCCGTCACCGGTGACTTCGATGTGGTCGCACGGCAGGCCGGCGGCGATCAGGTTCTGGAGCTCTTGGGCGGTCATGTCAGTGTCGGATCTTGTAGCCAGTCTTGAGCAGGTGCAGGGCCAGCAGGCTCACCGCCGCCAGGGCAGCGGCCACCAGGCCCAGGCTGACCCACGGCGAGACGTCGCTCTGGCCGAAGAAGCCATAGCGGAAGCCGTCGATCATGTAGAAAAACGGGTTGAGGTGGCTGACCTGCTGCCAGAAAGCCGGCAGGGAGTGGATGGAGTAGAACACGCCCGAGAGGAAGGTCATGGGCACGATGATGAAGTTCTGGAAGGCCGCCATCTGGTCGAACTTCTCGGCCCACAGCCCGGCAATCACCCCCAGCGCACCCAGCAGGGCGGCGCCCATCAGACCGAAGGCCACGATCCACAGCGGCGCCACCACCGTGGGCTGGGCAAACCACCAGGTGGCCAGCATCACGCCGGCACCCACCGCCATGCCGCGCACCACCGACGAGCCCACATAGGCCACGAACCAGGCGCGGTGCGACAGCGGCGTGAGCAGCAGGAACACCAGGTTGCCCATGATCTTGCTCTGGATGAGCGAGCTGCTGCTGTTGGCAAACGCGTTCTGCAGCACGCTCATCATGACCAGCCCGGGCAGCAGGAAGGCGGTGTAGCTGACCGAGTCGAAGACCTCCACCCGGTCTTCGAGCACATGGCCGAAGATCAGCAGGTACAGGATGGCCGTGATGACCGGCGCCGCCACCGTCTGGAAACCCACTTTCCAGAACCGCAGCACCTCCTTGTAGAACAGGGTCTGCCAGCCGGTCATGCCACCACCTCCTCGGCGACCGGCGCTGCCACGGCCGAGGCCGTGCCGGTCAGGGCCAGGAAGACGTCTTCCAGGTCGGGCTTGCGGATCTCGATGTCTTCGGGCGTCACGCCGGCCTCGCGCAGCCGGGCCAGCGTGCGCTCGACCGCCAGCGCGTCGTCCGCCGGCAACTGCACCACCCGGCCGGTGATGCGGGCCTGCCCCATCAGATCAGCGGGGAGCGCTGCATCGGTCTTGAAACGCAGCACCTGCGACGAAGAGCGCGCCAGCAGCGATGACGTACTCTCCAGCGCCACCACCTGCCCCTGCTTGAGCATGGCGATGCGGGTGCACAGCGCTTCGGCTTCTTCGAGGTAATGGGTGGTCAGCAGCACGGTGCTGCCCAGGCGCTTGTTCAGGTCGGAGACGAACTGCCACAGGGTCTGGCGCAGCTCCACATCCACGCCTGCAGTGGGCTCGTCCAGCACGATCACCGGCGGCTTGTGCACCAGCGCCTGCGCGATCAGCACCCGGCGCTTCATGCCACCGGAGAGCTGGCGCATGTTGGCGTTGGCCTTGTCCGCCAGGCCCAGGCCGGTCAGCAGCTCGTCGATCCAGTCGTCGTTGTGGCGCACGCCGAAATAACCGGACTGGATGCGCAGCGCTTCGCGCACATTGAAGAACGGGTCGAACACCAGCTCCTGGGGCACCACCCCGAGCTGGCGCCGGGCGGCCTGGTAGTCGGTCTGCACGTCGTGGCCGAGCACCGTGACACGGCCCTCGGTGGCGCGGGTCAGACCGGCCAGGATGCTGATGAGGGTGGTCTTGCCGGCACCATTCGGCCCGAGCAGGCCGAAGAACTCACCGGGCTCGATGTCGAACGACACCGAGTTGAGGGCCTGGAAGGCCCCTCGGGCGGTGCGGTAGGTCTTGGAAACGTTCTGGAAGGAAACAGCAGGCATGCGCAGGCGGGACCACAGGTTTCACCGGTGGGGCGCAGACCATCTGCGGCAGCGGGTGAACCGGCCATTTTAAGGCGGGGGGCCGCGCGACGCTCAGGCGGGCAGAAGCGACTCCACGCCGTACAGGGCCAACAGGTCGCGCAGGCGGTCGGGCAGACCGGTCACCCGCAGCGTCTTGCCCTGCTCCTGCAGGTGGCGGCCGATTTCCAGCAGCACCGCCACAGCGGAAGAGTCGAAGTGCTGCAGGGCGGAGGCGTCCACCTGCACCGCCGGACCGGGCTGGGACGCCACCGCCTGCTGCAGGAGCTGGAGTGTGGCCGCCGCCTCGTCCAGGGTCAGGCGTTCAGGCAGGCGGGCCACGGGGATCACGGGATCGGTCACAGGCAATTCAGGCGGTTCAGCTGCGCGCGCTGTTGGCCTTGTTGCGCTGGGCCAGCGACGCGATCAGGCCATCGATGCCCTTGGCCGAGATCTCCTGGGCAAACTGCGTGCGGTAGGTTTCCACCAGCCAGACGCCGAGCACATTGATGTCGTAGATCTTCCAGCCGCCGGCGCCCTTCTCCACCCGGTAATCCAGCTGGATCGGTTCACCGCGGCCGCGAACCTCGCTGCGCACCACCACCTCGGTGTCGGTGGGCTGCATGCGCAGCGGCTTGAAGCTCAGGGTCTGGTCCTTGACCTCGCCCAGTGCGCCGGAGTAGGTGCGCACCAGCAGGGTCTTGAACTCGTCCTGCAGCTGTTTCTGCTGTTCGGGCGTGGCCTGGCGCCAGTAACGGCCCACGGCGGAAGCGGTCATGCGCGTGAAGTTCACGTTGGGCATGATCTTGGTGTCCACCAGGTTGACGATGCGGTTGATGTCGCCCGCCTGGATGGCCGGGTCGGCCTTCACGGCGGTGAGCACTTCGCCGGAGATGCGCTTGACCAGCGCATCGGGCGCCTCGTCGGCAGCGGCGGCGGGCACAGCCCACGCGGCGGCGGAGAGGGTGAGGATGGCCAGCCAGGTACGGCGCTGGATCATGGAAGTTCCTTTCAGTGGGGGAAACCCGATGTTAGGGTTGCGACCGCCGGGCTTCGTGTCCGGTTCCCGGGTCATTCGTAGCGATTCGTTTCGACAGCCGGCAAAGTGATCACTCACCATCACCGATGCCGATGCCCTTGTCGATCATGCGGTCGATCTGGCTCTGGCGCCGGTTGAGGTAGAGGTCGCGGGTGAAGCTGTACTTGTCCAGCGCGGCCTCTTCCAGCACGTTGGAGGCGCCGAGCAGCCCGGCCCGGATGTCCACCACCTCCAGCGCCCACAGGGCGTTGCGGTTGGCCTTGTTGTCGAGCTGGTTGAGCGGATCGGCAGCCAGGTCGACCACCAGACCGGTGGTGTCGCGCACCGACGAGGGGCCGAGGAACGGCAGCACCACATACGGCCCGGACGGCACGCCCCAGCGGCCCATGGTCTGGCCGAAGTCGATCTTGGTGCGCGGGATGCCGGCTTCGCTGGCGATGTCCAGCACGCCCCCCAGACCGAACACCGTGTTGACGCTGAAGCGCATCAGGTTCTCGCCGGCCTCCTTGGGCCGCAGCTGGAACATGGCGTTGAAGGTCGACCACAGGTCGCCCAGGTTGGAGAAGAAGTTGTTGACGCCGGTGCGCACCGGCTGCGGCGCGACCTCGACATAGGCCGTGGCCACCGGCTTGACCACGGCCGTGTCGACCGCGTCATTGAACCGGTACATGCCCCGGTTGAAGGGCTCCAGCGGATCGCGCGGGTTGGCGTCCGGACCGGTCGCGCAGCCGGCGAGGAGCGCGGTCAGGCCGGCCAGCAGCATCAGGTGCAGGCGGCGGGCGAACGGGTTCGTGAGGGTGGTCATGGGGAGTCTCCGGATGCGAAAACAGATTTACTGGGACTCGTCGGCGGGCTTGCCTTCGGCCGCCTTGTTGAACAGGAACTGGCCGATCAGGTTTTCGAGGATGACGGCGGACTGGGTCTGGGTGATCACCGCGCCGGCGGCGATGTTCTCCGGGTCACCCCCGGGTTCGATACCGATGTACTGCTCGCCCAGCAGGCCGCTGGTGAGGATCTTCATGGAGCTGTCCTTGGGGAAGGCGTAGCGGGATTCCAGCGCCAGCACCACGCTGCCCTGGAAGGTCTTGTCGTCGAAGGTGATGGCCTCGACCCGGCCCACCACCACGCCGGCGCTGCGCACCGCCGCGCGGGGCTTGAGGCCGCCGATGTTGTCGAAGCGGGCGGTCACCTTGTAGGTGGGCTCGAAGTTGAGCGACAGCAGGTTGGCCGACTGCAGCGCCAGAAACAGCAGGGCGGCCGCGCCGATCAGCACGAAGAGGCCGACCCAGGCATCGTTCTTGGAGGTGTTCATGGTGGATGGGTCCTGAAAATCAGATGCTGAACATCATGGCGGTGAGGACGAAGTCGAGCCCGAGTACCGCCAGAGAAGCCACGACCACGGTGCGGGTGGTGGCGCGCGAGACACCTTCGGGCGTGGGCTGGGCCATGAAGCCCTGCAGCAAGGCCACGAAGGTGACGGTGAAACCGAAGACGATGCTCTTGATGACGCCGTTGCCCACGTCGGCCCAGACGTCGACACCGCCCTGCATCTGGCTCCAGAAGGCGCCGGCGTCCACGCCGATCATGAGCACGCCCACCACCCAGCCGCCGATGATGCCGACCGCACTGAACACGGCGGCCAGCAGCGGCAGCGTGATGACACCGGCCCAGAAACGGGGCGCAAGCACCCGCCGGACCGGGTCGACCGCCATCATCTCCATGGCGCTGAGCTGCTCACCGGCCTTCATCAGGCCGATCTCGGCGGTGAGCGAGGTGCCGGCGCGGCCGGCAAACAGCAGGGCGCTGACCACCGGCCCGAGCTCACGCACCAGCGACAGCGCCACCAGCAGGCCCAGCGCCTCGGTGGCGCCATAGCGCTGCAGCGTGTAGTAGCCCTGCAGCCCCAGCACGAAGCCGACGAACAGGCCCGAGACACCGATGATGGCCAGCGAGTAGTTGCCCAGGAAATGGATCTGGTCTCGCACCAGCCCGAAGCGGCGCAGGCTGGGGCCGACCAGCGCCAGCAGACGCATGAACAGGCGTGCGGCCAGTCCGATGCCGGCCAGCTGCAGCCGCACGGCACGACCGACGCGGGCAGGATGCAGGGCCTTCATGAGCGGCCTCCCGGCCCGAAGTCGGCCGCCAGCTCGGGAGCCGGGTGGTGGAAGCGCACCGGGCCGTCCGGCAGGGCGTTGACGAACTGGTGCACCAGCGGGTCGGTGCTGTGGCGCACCTCGTCGGGCGTGCCCTGGGCCGCGATGCGGCCATTGGCCAGCACGATGACCTGGTCGGCGATGTGGAAGGTCTCGTCCAGATCGTGCGAGACCACGATGCTGGTCAGACCCATGGCGTCGTTGAGCTGGCGGATCAGGCGCGCTGCCGTGCCGAGCGAGATCGGGTCGAGGCCGGCGAAGGGCTCGTCGTACATGATGAGTTCGGGGTCCAGGGCGATGGCCCGGGCCAGTGCCACGCGCCGGGCCATGCCGCCGGACAGCTCGCTGGGCATGAGCTGGCGAGCGCCGCGCAGGCCCACCGCATTGAGCTTCATGAGCACGATGTCGCGCACCATGGCTTCGGGCAGCGTGGTGTGTTCCCGCAGCGGAAAGGCCACGTTGTCGAACACGCTCATGTCGGTGAACAGCGCCCCGAACTGGAACAGCATGCCCATGCGCCGGCGGGCGGCGTAAAGCCGGGTGGCGTCCATGGTGGTGACGTCGGCGCCGTCGAACAGGGTCTGGCCCCGGCTGGCCCGGATCTGCCCGCCGATCAGGCGCAGCACCGTGGTCTTGCCGCCGCCGGAAGCGCCCATGAGCGCCGTGACCTTGCCGCGCGGCACAGTCAGCGAGATGTCGTCCAGGATCACGCGTTCACCGTAGCCGAAGGTGACGCCGCGCAGTTCGACAAGGGAAGGTGGGAGGTGGGTGCTCATCAATGAAAAGCCGGGCTTGGAAACCCGGCTCTTCATGATAAGGGATGCGGGATAACCCGGGAGTCCGGGTTCCCGGCCTGCCACGCGGTCAGCGCGGCAGGTCGGAATGGCCCATCAGGAACTCGTCCACGGCGCGGGCCGCCTGACGCCCTTCGCGGATGGCCCAGACCACCAGCGACTGGCCCCGACGGATGTCACCGGCCGCGAACACCTTGTTCACATTGGTCACGTAACCACCGGTGAATTCGGTGCTGGCCCGGGCGTTGCCACGGCCATCCTTGTCGATGCCGAAGGCGTCCAGCACCGAGGCCACCGGGCTCACGAAGCCCATGGCCAGCAGCACCAGGTCGGCCTGGTATTCCTTTTCGGTGCCGGGAATCTCGACCAGCTTGCCGTCCCTCATCTCGACATGCACCGTTTTGAGGCCGGTCAGCTTGCCGTTCTTGCCGATGAATTCCTTGGTGGAGACCGCGAACTCGCGCTGGCAGCCCTCTTCGTGGCTGGAGCTGGTGCGCAGCTTCAGCGGCCAGTACGGCCACACCAGCGGCTTGTTCTCCTGCTCCGGCGGCTGGGGCATCACCTCGAACTGGGTCACGCTGACCGCGCCGTGGCGGTTGCTGGTGCCCACGCAGTCCGAACCGGTGTCGCCGCCGCCGATGACGATGACGTGCTTGCCGTCGGCACGGATCTGGCCCTTGAGCTTGTCGCCGGCGTTCACCTTGTTCTGCATCGGCAGGAATTCCATGGCGAAGTGCACGCCGTCGAGATCCCGGCCGGGCACCGGCAGATCGCGGCTCTGTTCGGCACCGCCGCACAGCAGCACGGCATCGAACTCGCTGCGCAGCTGCTCGGGCGAAATGGTTTCCTTGGCCCAGTTGGTGACCTTGCTGCCCTCGGGCAGCTGGCCGACCATGACGCCGGTGCGGAAGGTCACGCCTTCGGCCTGCATCTGCTCGACGCGGCGGTCGATGTGGGACTTCTCCATCTTGAAGTCGGGAATGCCGTAGCGCAGCAGGCCACCGACGCGATCGTTCTTTTCGAACACGGTCACGTCGTGGCCGGCGCGGGCCAGCTGCTGGGCAGCGGCCAGGCCGGCGGGGCCGGAGCCGACCACCGCCACCTTCTTGCCGGTCTTGTGGCGGGCCGGCTGCGGCTTCACCCAGCCCTCGTTCCAGGCGCGGTCGATGATGGCGTGCTCGATCGACTTGATGCCCACCGCATCGTCGTTCACGTTGAGCGTGCAGGCCGCTTCGCACGGTGCCGGGCAGATGCGGCCGGTGAACTCCGGGAAGTTGTTGGTGCTGTGCAGCACGGTGATGGCGTTTTGCCAGTCACCGTCAAACACCAGGTTGTTGAAGTCCGGAATGATGTTGTTGACCGGACAGCCGTTGTTGCAGAACGGCGTGCCACAGTCCATGCAGCGGGCCGCCTGCACCTTCGACTGCTCCTCGGTCAGGCCGATGACGAATTCCTTGTAGTGCTTCACACGTTCCGGAACGGGCTTGTAGCCCTCTTCCAGTCGCTCGAATTCCATGAAGCCGGTGACTTTTCCCATGGTGTTGGTCCTTCGCGGGTCGGTACGTTGTTCGGTTTACTTGACGGCGGCAGCGCGCTTGGCCGGGGTCTTGGCAGCAGGGGCAGTGGCGCCGGCAGCGGCCTTGCGGGCAGCGATCTCGCCCAGGGCGCGCTTGTATTCGTTCGGGAACACCTTGACGAACCGGGCGCGCGAGGCCGCCCAGTTGTCCAGCAGTTCGCGGGCGCGCTTGCTGCCGGTCCAGCGGTTGTGGTCTTCCAGCAGCTTCTTGAGCTGGGCTTCGTCGGTCTGGCCACGGTGCCAGATGGCCTTGTCCATCGAGGCTTCCTGTTCGGCCGCCGGCAGCACACGCTCCATGCTGACCATGGCGGTGTTGCAGCGCTCGGCGAACAGGCCGTCCTCGTCGTACACATAAGCGATGCCGCCGCTCATGCCGGCGGCGAAGTTGCGGCCGGTCTTGCCCAGCACCGCCACGGTGCCGCCGGTCATGTATTCGCAGCCGTGGTCACCGGTGCCCTCGACCACCGCGGTGGCGCCGGAGAGGCGAACCGCAAAGCGCTCGCCGCCCACGCCGCTGAAGAAGGCTTCACCGCTGGTGGCGCCGTACATGACCGTGTTGCCCACGATGATGTTGCGCGCGGCCTCGCCCCGGAAGTCGATGCTCGGACGCACCACCACACGGCCGCCGGAGAGGCCCTTGCCGGTGTAGTCGTTGGCGTCACCGATCAGGTACAGGGTGATGCCCTTGGCCAGGAAGGCGCCGAACGACTGGCCGCCGGTGCCTTCGAGCTGGATGCGGATGGTGTCGTCCGGCAGGCCTTCGGGGTGGCGCTTGGTCAGCTCGCCGGAGAGCATGGCGCCCACCGAACGGTTCACGTTGCGGGCCACCTCGATGAACTGCACCCGCTCGCCCTTTTCCAGGGCGGGTTTGGCACGCTCGATCAGCACGCGGTCCAGCGACTTCTCCAGGCCGTGTTCCTGCACCTCGGTGTGCAGGCGCGGCACGTCGGCCGGCACGGCCGGGGTGGCCAGCAGGCGGCTGAAGTCCAGGCCACGGGCTTTCCAGTGCTCGATGCCGGCGCGCATGTCGAGCAGGTCGGCACGGCCGATCAGCTCGTCGAAGGTGCGAACACCCAGCTGGGCCATGATCTGGCGCACTTCTTCGGCAATGAAGAAGAAGTAGTTGACGACGTGTTCCGGCTTGCCGGTGAATTTCTTGCGCAGGGCCGGGTCCTGGGTGGCCACGCCCACCGGGCAGGTGTTGAGGTGGCACTTGCGCATCATGATGCAGCCCTCGACCACCAGCGGCGCGGTGGCGAAGCCGAATTCGTCGGCGCCCAGCAGGCCGGCAATCACGACATCGCGGCCGGTCTTCATCTGGCCGTCGGCCTGCACGCGGATGCGGCTGCGCAGGCGGTTGAGCACCAGGGTCTGCTGGGTCTCGGCCAGGCCGATCTCCCAGGGCGAACCGGCGTGCTTGATCGACGACCACGGCGAAGCGCCGGTGCCGCCGTCATGGCCGGCGATCACCACATGGTCGGCCTTGCACTTGGCCACACCGGCCGCGATGGTGCCCACACCCACCTCCGACACCAGCTTGACGCTGATGCTGGCATGCGGCGCCACGTTCTTGAGGTCGTGGATCAGCTGGGCCAGGTCTTCGATGGAGTAGATGTCGTGGTGCGGCGGCGGGCTGATCAGGCCCACGCCGGGCACCGAGTAGCGCAGCTTGCCGATGTATTCCGACACCTTGCCGCCGGGCAGCTGACCGCCCTCGCCCGGCTTGGCGCCCTGGGCCATCTTGATCTGCACCTGGTCGGCGCTCTGCAGGTATTCGGCGGTGACGCCGAAACGGCCCGAGGCCACCTGCTTGATGCGCGAACGCAGGCTGTCACCGGCCTCCAGCGGCATGTCGACCTCGACCACGTCGTCGCCGATGATGGACTTGAGGGTCTCGCCCTGGGTGATCTTGATGCCCTTGAGCTCGTTGCGGTAACGGCGCTCGTCCTCGCCGCCCTCGCCGGTGTTGCTCTTGCCGCCGATGCGGTTCATGGCCACGGCCAGCGTGGCGTGCGCCTCGGTGGAAATGGAGCCGAGCGACATGGCGCCGGTGGCGAAGCGCTTGACGATTTCCTTCGCCGGCTCGACCTCTTCCAGCGGAATGGCCTTGGCCGGGTCGAAGCGGAACTCGAACAGCCCGCGCAGCGTCATGTGGCGGCGGCTCTGGTCGTTGATCAGCTGCGCGTATTCCTTGTAGGTGCTCCAGTTGTTGGCGCGGGTGCTGTGCTGCAGCTTGGCAATGGCGTCCGGCGTCCACATGTGCTCTTCACCGCGGGCGCGCCAGGCGTATTCGCCGCCGGTGTCCAGCATGGTGGCCAGCACCGGGTCGTCGCCGAAAGCGGCCTTGTGCATGCGGATGGCTTCTTCGGCGATCTCGAACACGCCGATGCCTTCCACCCGGCTGGCGGTGCCGGTGAAGTACTTGCCCACGGTGTCGCTGTTCAGGCCGATGGCCTCGAACAGCTGGGCGCCGCAGTACGACATGTAGGTGCTCACGCCCATCTTGGACATGATCTTCGACAGGCCCTTGCCGATGGCCTTGACGTAGTTGTAGATGGCCTTGTCGGCGCTCAGGTCGCCCGGCAGGTCCTTGTGGATGTGGACCAGGGTCTCCATCGCCAGGTAGGGGTGCACGGCTTCCGCGCCATAGCCGGCCAGCACGGCGAAGTGGTGCACTTCGCGGGCGGTGCCGGTCTCGACCACCAGGCCGACCGAGGTGCGCAGGCCTTCACGCACCAGGTGCTGGTGGATGGCCGAGAGTGCCAGCAGCGCCGGGATGGCGATCTGGGTGGGCGACACGGCGCGGTCGCTGATGATCAGGATGTTCTTGCCACCCTTGATGGCGTCCACGGCCGCAGCGCACAGCGAGGCCAGCTTGGCCTCCACGCCCTCGCGACCCCAGCCCACCGGGTAGGTGATGTCCAGCGTGGCACTGCGGAACTTGCCCTGCGTGGTGGCCTCGATGTTGCGCAGCTTGGCCATGTCGGCGAAGTCCAGCACCGGCTGGCCGACCTCCAGGCGCATCGGCGGGTTGACCTGGTTGATGTCCAGCAGGTTCGGCTTGGGGCCGATGAAGGACACCAGCGACATCACGATGGCCTCGCGGATCGGGTCGATCGGCGGGTTGGTCACCTGGGCGAACAGCTGCTTGAAGTAGTTGTAAAGCGGCTTGTTCTTGTCGGACAGCACGGCCAGCGGGCTGTCGTTGCCCATGGAGCCGATGCCCTCCTCGCCCGCCTGGGCCATCGGCGCGAGCAGGAACTTGATGTCTTCCTGGGTCATGCCGAAGGCCTGCTGGCGGTCCAGCAGCGACACGGCGCCGTCCTGCGGCAGGTCGGCGGCGTTCGGCTCGACGTCGTCGAGCTTGATGCGCAGGTTCTCGATCCACTGCTTGTACGGCTTGCTGTTGGCCAGACTGGCCTTGAGCTCCTCGTCGTCGATCATGCGGCCCTGTTCCAGGTCGATCAGGAACATCTTGCCGGGCTGCAGACGCCACTTGCGCACGATCTTGTTCTCCGGCACCGGCAGCACGCCGGACTCCGAGCCCATGATCACGAAGTCGTCGTCGGTGATGCAGTAACGCGAAGGGCGCAGGCCGTTGCGGTCCAGGGTGGCGCCGATCTGGCGGCCGTCGGTGAACACGATCGAGGCCGGGCCGTCCCACGGCTCCATCATGGCGGCGTGGTATTCATAGAACGCCTTGCGGCGCTCGTCCATGGTGGTGTGCTGTTCCCACGGCTCGGGGATCATCATCATCACCGCCTGGGCCAGCGGGTAGCCGGCCATGGTCAGCAGCTCCAGGCAGTTGTCGAAGGTGGCCGTGTCGGACTGGCTCGGGAAGCTGATGGGGTAGAGCTTCTTGAGGTCGTCACCCAGCACCGGCGAGCTCATCACGCCTTCGCGGGCCTTCATCCAGTTGTAGTTGCCCTTGACGGTGTTGATCTCGCCGTTGTGCGCCACATACCGGTACGGGTGGGCCAGGGGCCACTCGGGGAAGGTGTTGGTGGAGAAGCGCTGGTGCACCAGGCCCAGGGCCGAGACGCAGCGCGGATCCTGCAGGTCGTTGAAGTAGGTGCCCACCTGGTCGGCCAGCAGCAGGCCCTTGTAGACCACGGTGCGGCTGCTCATGCTCACCACGTAGTACTCCTTGGAGTGGGTGAGCTTGAGGCGCTGGATGGCGGCGCTGGCCGTCTTGCGGATGACGTACAGCTTGCGCTCCAGGGCGTCCTGCACGATCACGTCGTTGCCGCGGCCGATGAAGACCTGGCGGATGATGGGTTCCTTCTCGCGCACCGTCGGCGACATCGGCATGTCGCGGTTCACCGGCACGTCGCGCCAACCCAGCAGCACCTGGCCTTCAGCGGCAATGGCACGCTCCATCTCCTGCTCGCAGGCCAGGCGGCTGGCGTGCTCCTTGGGCATGAAGATCATGCCGACGCCGTATTCGCCTGCCGGCGGCAGCACCACACCCTGGGCGGCCATTTCTTCCCGGTACAGCGCATCGGGCATCTGGATCAGCAGGCCGGCGCCGTCGCCCATCAGCTTGTCGGCACCCACGGCACCCCGGTGGTCCAGGTTCTCCAGGATCTTCAGGGCCTGCTCCACGATGGCATGGCTCTTCTCGCCCTTGATGTGGGCCACGAAGCCGACACCACAGGCGTCGTGTTCGTTGGCCGGGTCGTACAGGCCGTGTTGCTGGAGGTACTGCTGCTCGGCTGCCGTGTTCATGGCGCTTCCTTTGTTCGGTGTGTGCGTGTGAGACGCAAAAACGGGAGGACGGAGCTTATTGCAACGCAACACGCATGCCAAGCGCAATTAAATGGGGTCAGACACTTAAATAAAACCTAATTCAACTCAAGGATCGGTAATTGGGGACAGATTGTCGTCGGCTGAGCCCTCGGGATCCCGCCTGGGCCGGCCCGGCTGCCCCCGGCTCAGCCGTCGGCCGGTGCGCCGCTGCAGTTCGGCCAGGTGACCTTCATCGCCCCAGGCCCACCCGTGCAGGGCGGCGTCGATGAGCGCGCGTTCGCGCTCCGCGCCCAGACCGACCCGCACCGCGTCGGCATAGGCCGCCTCCCGGGCAAAGGGCGTGTTGCCCAAGGCCCAGTAGACGGCGGGCGGCGCCACTGGCCGGTGCGTGCCCAGCCCGGCGTAGTGCGCATGGCTCGACCACGGGTAGGCCGCCGGCTCGGCGGCCAGGCCCAGGCGCACCGGATGCAGGTCCAGGTACACCATGCAGTCGAGCAGGTGCCGGTCGGGTTGCACCAGGGTGCTGCGGTACCGCCCTTCCCACAGGGTGCCGCTGCGCTGATGCCGGTCGTTGAAATGGCGCACGTGGCTGCGGCCCAGCGCCTGCATCATCTTCGGCACGCCTTCGCCGGTGTCCGGCGTGATCAGCAGATGGAAATGGTTGTCGACGATCACCCAGGCGTGCAGGGCTACCCGGTGGTTGCGCGCCTGCAGGAAGATGGCCTGCCGCAGGTGTTCGCGGTCGGTGTCGTCGCGGACGATGGCCTGCCGGTCGTTGCCACGCAGCACCACATGGTGCGGTTCACCGGCCAGCGTGAGGCGGGGCTGACGGGCCATGGGCGGGGTTCAGGGGAACAGGGTCGCGCCGGAAAGGCGCTCGTGTTCGCGGATGGCGAATCGGTCGGTCATGCCGGCGATGTAATCGGCCACGGCCCGGGGCAGATCCTCGCGGCCGGCATGCGCCTGCGGCAGCTGCGCCGGGTCGGACAGATAAGCGTCAAAGAGGTCGGTGACCACCTGGCGGGCCCGGCCGGTGGTCTCCATCACCTGCGGGTGGCGGTACAGGTTGCGCAGCAGAAAAGTCTTGAGCGCCTGGCTGCGCTCCCGCATGTCGGCCGAGAAGCCCACCAGGGGGCGGCAGCGCCGCACCTCGTCCGGGGTGGCCACACCGGCCCGCTGCAAGGCCAGGCGGGTCGAGTCGATCACGTCGTACACCTGGTCGCTCAGCATGAGCCGGATCGACTCGAACAACAGCCGCCGGCCGCTCAGCCGCGGATGGGCCTGCAGCGCGCGGCGGCGGTAGTCGTCGAACAGCGGCACCTGCTCCAGCTGCTCCAGGTGGATCAACCCGGAGCGGACGCCGTCATCGATGTCGTGCGCGTTGTACGCAATCTCGTCCGCCAGATTGCACAGCTGTGCCTCCAGGGACGGAGAGCCGCCCTGCAGGAAGCGGCGCGCCACGCCGTCCGGCTCGATCGCCTCCAGCCGCTGCGCATTGGCGCGGGAGCAGTGCTTGAGGATGCCCTCGCGGGTTTCAAACGACAGGTTCAGCCCGTCGAAGGCCGGGTACCGCTCCTCCAGCTCATCCACCACGCGCAGGCTCTGAAGGTTGTGCTCGAAGCCCCAGCCATCGGTCGCCCTGCCCTGTTCGATGCACCGCTGCATGCACTCGTGCAGCGCGTCCTGCCCCGCATGACCGAACGGCGTGTGGCCCAGGTCGTGGGCCAGGGCAATGGCCTCGACCAGGTCTTCGTTGAGCTGCAGCGAGCGGGCTATCGACCGACCCAGCTGCGCCACTTCGAGGGAATGGGTGAGCCGGGTCCGGAACAGATCGCCCTCGTGGTTGAGGAACACCTGCGTCTTGTAGACCAGCCGGCGGAATGCGGTGGAGTGGATGACCCGGTCGCGGTCGCGCTGGAAGTCCGAGCGGGTCGGTGCGGGTGGCTCGGGGTACCGCCGGCCGCGCGACCGGGCAGGATCCGATGCTCGGGGGTCCAGACCGGCGCCGGCCATCATGCGTGGCTGGACGCCGCAATCACCCGGGCCACGGTTGCGTCGGGCGCCGGGCACATCACCGCACGGCCGGGCGGATCGATGACCACGAACCGGATCTCGCCGGCCTCGGCCTTCTTGTCCACCCGCATCAACGACAGCCAGCGTCCGGCGTTGTCGTCGGGGTCCAGCACCGGCGCCACGCACGGCAGGCCGGCGCGCTCCACCAGCGACCGCAGGCGGGACACGAAACGGCTGTCGACCCGACCCAGGGCTTCCGACAACCGGGCGGCCATGACCATGCCGCAGCCCACGGCCTCGCCGTGCAGCCACGCGCCGTATCCCATGCCGGCCTCGATGGCGTGGCCGAAGGTGTGACCGAAATTGAGGATGGCGCGCAGCCCCGATTCCCGTTCGTCCTGTCCCACCACCAGCGCCTTGATCTCGCAACTGCGCTTGACCGCCTGCGCCAGCGCCACCGGGTCGCGCCGGACCAGCGCGTCGATGTGATCTTCGATCCAGGCCAGAAACGCCATGTCGGCGATCGGTCCGTACTTGATCACCTCGGCCAGCCCCGCACTGAGCTCCCGGTCGGGCAGGGTCTGCAGCGTTTCCAGATCGCAGATCACCCGCAGCGGCTGATAGAACGCGCCGATCATGTTCTTGCCCTGGGGATGGTTGATCGCGGTCTTGCCACCCACCGACGAATCCACCTGGGCCAGCAAGGTGGTGGGCACCTGGACGAAGGGAACGCCGCGCATGTAGCTCGCGGCGGCAAAGCCGGTCATGTCGCCGATCACGCCACCACCGAGTGCATACAGCACCGTCTTGCGGTCACAGGCCGATGCCAGCAGCGCATCGAAGATCAATTGCAGCGTCTGCCAGTCCTTGTGGGCCTCGCCATCGGGCAGCACCACGTGCAGCACCCGCGTGTGGCGGCGGCTCAAGGTGGCGGTCAGCCGGTCCAGATAGAGCGGCGCCACCACCGTGTTGGTGACGATCACCGCCGTACCACCGGCTGGCAGGCCCTCGTAGCTGTCTTCCCGACCGAGCAGACCGGCACCGATCAGGATGTCGTAACTGCGCTCTGCGAGGTCGATGCGCACGCGCTGGGGGGAGAGCTGGCTGTCCGCGCTGCGGCTGTCCGTGGTGTCCATCCCGCAAGTGTAGGGGCTCGATGCCGGCCAGCCGGAATCGGGGTCAGAACCCGGCGCGGCTCAGGTGGGCTGCTGGCCGATGTCCGACATGTCGAGCTGCATCACGATCATGTTGACCAGGGTGGACACCGACGGTCGGCCGGTATCGATGGTGAAGTGCGCGGTCTCGGCATACAGCGGATCGCGTTGCGCATGCAGATCGCGCAGTTTCTGCAGCGGGTCCTCCACCTGCAACAGCGGCCGGTTCCGGTCGTGCCGCACCCGGCGGAACACCTCGTCCGGTGATGACCGCAGATACACCACCAGGGCATTCCCGTGAAGGACGCGTCGATTCGACTCTCGGAGGACCGAGCCGCCACCGGTGGACAGCACCTTGGGCTCGCCGCCGGCCAGCAAGGCCACCACCTCGGACTCGATGTCGCGGAAACGCTCCTCGCCCTGCTCCCGGAAGAATTCGGCGATGGAGCAGCCGATGCGCTGCTCGATCACGGCGTCGGAATCGAAGAAAGGCAGCCCGAGCCTTCGCGCGAGCTGCCTTCCGATGGTGGACTTGCCCGAACCGGGCAGCCCGACCAGGGCTACGGTTCGGTGCGTCAATTCGAAACCGTGCGGCCCAGCACCCTGGGGGTGATGAAGATCAGCAGTTCCGACTTGTTGGAAATCCGGTTGCGGGTCTTGAACAGGTTGCCCACGCCGGGGATGTCGCCCAGCAGCGGCACCTTGTCGACCTCGTTCCGGTCGGTCTGTTCAAAAATGCCGCCGATCACCACGGTACCGCCGTTCTCGACCAGCACCTGGGTCTTCACGTGCTTGGTGTTGATGGCGATGCCGTCCGGCGTCACATCACCCGGGCTGTCCTTGTTCACGTCCAGATCCAGAATGATGTTGCCCTCGGGCGTGATCTGCGGGGTGACCTCCAGCTTCAGGTTGGCCTTGCGGAAGGCAATGGCCGTGGCGCCGCTGGAAGTGGCCGTCTGGTAGGGAATCTCGGTACCTTGCTCGATCAGCGCCTTGACCTGATCGGCCGTCACCACGCGGGGGCTGGAGACGATGCGACCCTTGCCGTCGGACTCGAGCGCGGACACCTCCAGCGCCAGGAACCGGGTGGCACTCGGGCTGAACAGCGACAGTGCGTAAGTGGCCGCAGCGTTGTTCGAGGGGTTGGCCGGCAGGTTGACGAAGGGCAGCGAGGTCAGGCTGGGCTGGCCTGCGCCAGTCACCGCGCCGTAGTTCGAACCGAAGTTGCCCCGGGTCTCGTTGCCGCCGGTGTCGGGCGACTGCCGGATGCCACCGCCCAGGCGGACACCGATCGACTTGCTGAAGGTGTCGTCGGCTTCGACGATGCGGGCCTCGATCATCACCTGGCGGATGGGGATGTCCAGCTTGTTGATCAGCTCCTGGACCGCCTGAAGACGGGCCGGCGTGTCGGTCACGAACAGCTGGTTGGTGCGGGGCTCGGAGATGACGCTGCCACGGCTGGACAGGATGCTGGCGTTGCCACCACCCGTGGTGCCGGAGGTCACACCGCCACCGGAGCGCAGCTGGCCGGCAATGTCGGCCGCCTTGGCGTAGTTCATCTGGAACGACTGGGTGCGCAGCACTTCCAGGCTTTCGATCGAGGCCTTGGACTCCAGCTCCTGCTTCTCGCGGGCGGTGATTTCGTCTTTCGGCGCAATCCAGATCACATTGCCCGACTTGCGCATGCCCAGGCCCTTGGCCTGCATGATGATGTCCAGGGCCTGGTCCCAGGGCACGTCCTTCAGGCGCAGCGTGACCGACCCGGTCACCGAGTCCGACGTCACGATGTTGAAACTGGTGAAGTCGGCGATCACCTGCAGCAGCGATCGGACCTCGATGTTCTGGAAGTTCAGCGAGAGCTTCTCGCCGGTGTACCCCGGCCCCTGGCTGAGCTTGGCAGGGTCGATCTTCTGTTCGCGCACCTCGAGGACAAACTGGTTGTCGCTCTGGTAGGCCGAATGGTCCCAGGCACCGGTGGGGGTCACGACCATGCGCACCCGGTCACCGATCTGGCTGGTGACGATGGTCTGGACCGGCGTACCGAAGTCGCTCACGTCCAGCCGGCGGCGCAGGCCTTCGGGCAGCGACGTCTTCAGGAAGTCCACCACCAGCGTGGAGCCCTGGGGACGGATGTCCACACCCACCTGGCTGCTGGCCAGGTCCACCACGATACGACCCGTACCGCCGTTGCCACGCCGGAAATCGATGTCGCGCAGGGCGGCCACGTCGAGCGCGCGACCTTCGGCAAAGGGTGCCGCCGGCTGGGTCTGGGCCGTCACGGCTTCGGCACGCTCCATCAGCACCAGCAGGGTGTTGCCCTCGATACGGGTCTGGTAGGCGGACGACTGCTTCAGGTTGATGACCACCCGGGTGCGATCACCCGCCTGCACCACGTTGGCCGACCGGAGATTGCCTTCGTTGATGTCGACCGTGCTGCGGCCGATGGCGTTGGTCACCCCGGGGAAGTCCAGCGCGATGCGCGCGGGTGTCTGGATGGTGAAGCCGGCCGGCGGCGCCTTCAGAGGCTCCTTGGTCACGATGCGGATCACCTCGGTACCGCTCTGCATGCCGCCGGTGACCGACTCGATCGCGTTCTGGGCATGGGCCCACGCGGACACCGTGCACAGCAGCGCCCATGCCGCCGCCTGTTTCAACCGGGACCCTGCGATGCTGCCGGTAGTCCGATATGCCTTGTTCATTTGGAATTTCCCTCTACCAATTGCAGCGCTGCAGGGCGCTCTGTCCATTCGCCCGTGGAGTCCTGAACGATTTCTCGCAGCACGACCTCGGTTTCAGTGATGCGAACCACGCGACCGTAGTTGAGACCCAGGTAATTGCCCGGTTTGACCTGATACAGAAGCCCGCCCACCTTGACCAGCGCGACCAGAGCGCCGTTGCGGTCCAGGCTGCCGACCAGGCTCATCGTGTCCAGGGGGAAGGCCTCGAGGGGCTCCCGCCGACGGTTGAGTTCAGGTTCGATCAGGGCGGAACTGGTGGCAGGGCCTGCGGCACCGCGCAGCATGCCCTCCAGCTTTTCGGTGCTGAACGGCTGCATGCCGTTGGCGGCGCTGTAGGGCTCAGGATTGAACTTGGTCGGCTCCGGAATCGGCTGTACCGACGGCTTGATGCTGTTCCTCTCGGACAGCATCCAGGCACGGATGTCGTCCTGCTCGGAACCGCCGCAGGCCGACACCAGGACCGACAAGGACGCCAGCGCGAGGACGGAAAGATGGCGCTGGATCACTTTTTGGCTCCTGGCTGACCGCCCTGCTGGGCCGTGATTTCGTCCTGGTCCAGGTACCGGAAGGTCTTGGCGACGCCGTCCATGGTGAGCGTTCCCCGATCGCGGCCCGGGGCCAGGGACAGGTTGTTGAGGGTCACGATCCGCGACAGGTTGGCGATGTCGGCGGCGAACAGTCCCACGTCGTGGTAGCTGCCGGTCACCCGCACCGTGATGGGGAGTTCGGCGTAGTACTGCTTCACCGTGACCTGGCCTGGCCTGAACAGCTCGAACTGCAGGCTGCGGCCCAGCCCGGCCTGGTTGATGTCCGACAGCAGGGCATCCATTTCTGCCTTGCTGGGGAGCTGCTTCTCGAGCTGGGTCACGTACTGCTGGACCTGCTCGAGCTGCTTCTTGAGGGCGTCCAGGTTGACGGCCTGGACCAGCTTGGCGCGGTAGGTGGTCCGGAGCTCGGTCTCCCGGGCCTTGGCGCCGAGCAGCTCGGCGTCGACGTCCTTGAGCCAGAAGAACCACAGTCCGCCGATGATGGCCGCGCACACACCCACCAGCAGCAGGTTGCGGGGCAGAGCGGGCCAGAGCGACGGGTCATTGGGGTCCAGGTCGGAGAACTGGCTGCGCAGTTTGTCCTGGAGTACCTTGAAATCGATGTTGACGTTGGGAGATTTCGCCATGATGCACCCCTGATCAGACCTTGCCCGGCGGCTGACCGGCAGCAGGAGCTGGTGTCGCCGGGGCTGCCGGCACAGGGCGTTTCAATGTGGCCCGGACGGTGAAGTTGGACACCCGGCGCTGTTCGCGTCCGGCCAGCGCAGCCGAACCGGCGACGATCTCGACCAGCTCGGGACGGGTCAGCCAGGGGCTGTTGTTGCCGAGGTTGCGCAGCAGTTCGGAGACCCGCTCCTGGGACTGGGCGGTGCCGGTCAGCAGGATGCTGAGGTTCTCCTGGCGGATGGTGTTGAGGTAGACGCCTTCGGGCAGCTGGGTGACCAGCTCTTCCAGCATGTGAACGGGAAGGTTCCGGTCCGCCTGGAGATCTTCAACGGCGGTCTGCCGCGCGCGCAGCGATGCGATCTGCTGCTGCAGGCTGGCGATGTCCTTGATTTCGGCGTCCAGCTTGGCGGTCTCCGCCACCAGGAATTCGTTGCGGGCCTGTTGCTCCTCGATGCGGGCCTGGTACCACAGGAATACGGCCGCAGACACCAGGACACCGGCGAGTGCCGAGGCGCCCAGCTGCGTGAAGAACAGCTCTTTCTGCCGTTTGCGGGCCGCCTCGCGGTGAGGCAGAAGGTTGATCAGGATCATTGGTGGAACCTCCTGAGGGCCAGCCCGGTCGATGTCAGGTAGGCGGGGGCTTCCCGGCTGATCTTGCGGGCCTGGACGGAGGCGCCCATTTCCATGGTGTCGAACGGGTTGATCACCATGCAATTGAACGAGGTCTGCTGGGTCACGGCCTCAGTGAGGCCGGACAGACCGGCACTGCCGCCCGCCAGCAGGACATGATCGACCTTGTTGAACGGCGTGCTGGTGAAAAAGAACTGGAGCGCACGACCCACTTCCTGGGCCAGGCTGTCCACGAAGGGATTCAGCACCGCCTGCGGGTAGTCTTCCGGCAATTCACCCGAACGTTTCTTGGCCTCCGCTTCGTCAGCGGAGAAACCGTACTGGCGGACGATGAGCTGGGTCAGCTGGGCGCCGCCGAAGGCCTGATCCCGCTCGTACAGAACCTCGTCGTTGCGGATCACCTGCATGCTGGTGGTCAGGGAGCCGATCTCGAACAGGGCCACCAGCGCATCCGCGCCCTGATTGGGCAGGGACTCGACGACCCGCCCTGCGGCCAGCCGCGACGCATAAGACTCCACATCCATCACGACGGGCTTCAGGCCCGCCGCTTCGGCCAGACCCTGCCGATCGGACACTTTTTCCTTGCGGGAGGCAGCGATCAGCACCTCCACATCGCCGACCGCGGTGGCGCTGGGGCCGATGACGCAGAAGTCGAGGCTCACCTCGTCGAGCGAGAAAGGGATGTACTGGTTGGCCTCGGACTCGACCTGGGCCTCCAGCTCCTTGTCCGTCAGGCCGCCGGGCAGGATGATCTTCTTGGTGATCACGGCGGAGGCCGGCAACGCCAGCGCGACCTGCTTGGTCTTGCTGCCGCTCTTACGGACCAGCCGACGCAGCGCATCCGCGACTTCGTCGAACTTCTCGATGTTGCCGTCCACGATCCAGCCGCGTTCCAGCGGCTCCATGGCACAGCGTTCCAGGACCAGCTCGCCTGACCGATTGCGGCTCAGTTCCACCAGCTTGACGCTGGACGTGCTGATGTCTATGCCCAGCATGGGCGCCGGTTCACGGCTGAATAACGATCCCAGTGAGATCAAGGCGGCCCCCAAAACATCGACTCAAGGCGGTTTCAAAACTTAAGAAGTCACTTCAATGCTAGCAGTAAGCCCCTTGACCAGCAAAGATTTTTGACACGCCCCACAAATGGAAACGTTGTCAAAACCACACGAGACAAGATCCCGTGGCAGGCCACCGAAGCCGGCTTGCGAGGTCGCCTCACATCCCCTCACAAGTTGGCTGCATTCGGGTGGGCAGGAAAAAAAGGGGGCGTTTTTATAATGGCCGACCGTTCCAACGATTGTTTTCATGCCCGCTGACGACAGTACCCCCACCCGTTCCCAGTCCAAACGAGTATCTGCACCGTCGAGTCCGCTCGCCCTGATCGGACGCTTGGTGGTGGGTCTGGCCGGACTGGCGGCAGCCGGTGTTGCATGCGTGCTGATAGGAGTGGGTATTGCGCTGGCCGTCGCCTACCCGAACCTGCCGGATGTCACCGGACTGGCCGATTACCAGCCCAAGCTGCCGCTGCGGGTGCTGAGTGCCGATGGCCGCCTGATCGGCGAGTTCGGCGAGGAGCGCCGGAACCTGATGCGGATCGACGACATCCCGGATGTCATGAAGAACGCGGTCCTGGCCATCGAGGACGCCCGGTTCTTCGAGCACAGCGGGGTGGATTACCGGGGCATGCTGCGCGCGGCGCTGGCCAACCTCCGGCAGGCCAAGAGCCAGGGGGCCTCAACGATCACCATGCAGGTGGCCCGCAACGTCTACCTCTCGGCAGAAAAGAGCTACACGCGCAAGATCTACGAAGTGCTGCTGACCTTCAAGCTGGAGCACCTGCTGACCAAGGAGCAGATTCTCGAGATCTATATGAACCAGATCTTCCTGGGTCAGCGCTCCTACGGCTTTGAATCGGCCGCCCAGACCTACTTCGGCAAGACGCTCAAGGACATCACCATCGCGGAAGCGGCCATGCTGGCCGGCCTGCCGCAGGCGCCCTCGGCCTACAACCCGATCCGCAACCCCAAGCGCGCACGGGCCAGGCAGCTGCACATCATCGACCGGATGGTGGAAAACGGCTTCATCACCGAGGCCCAGGCCGAACAGGCCAAAGCCGAACCCCTGAAATTGCGCACGCCGACCGTCACCGCCGGCATCCAGGCCGACTATGTGGCCGAGATGGTCCGCCAGGCCATGGTCGATCAGTACGGCGAGGAGGCCTACACGCGCGGTCTGGTGGTGACCACCACCGTGCGTTCGACGGCCCAGGAAGCCGCTTACAAGGCGGTGCGGGCCGGCATTCTGGACTTCGAGCGTCGCCAGTTCTACCGGGGGCCGGAGCTGTTCATCACCTTGCCGGCGGACCCCGCCGAACGCGATGCCGCCATCGATGAAGCGCTGTCGGACCGGCCCGACAACGGTGACCTGCTCAGTGCCGTGGTGCTGGAAGCCACGCCCCGCAAGGTGGTGGCCGTCCGGCAGGATGGCGAGCCGTTCGACATCACCGGCGAAGGGCTGAAGCCGGCCCAGTCGGGCCTGTCTGACAAGGCCGGGCCGAACGTCAGGATCCGGCCGGGCGCGGTGATCCGGGTGGTCAAGGTGGACGACAAGAACTGGCGGATCACGCAACTGCCGGAGGTGGAGTCGGCCTTTGTGGCCATGGACCCCCGCAACGGACGCATCCAGGCACTGGTCGGAGGCTTCGACTTCCAGAAGAACAAGTTCAACCACGTGACCCAGGCATGGCGACAGCCCGGGTCCAGCTTCAAGCCCTTCATCTATTCGGCGGCGCTGGAAAAGGGCCTGACGCCGATGACCGTGGTCAACGACGCACCGCTTTTCTACAGTGCGGAACAGACCGGCGGGAAGCCGTGGGAGCCCAAGAACTACGATGGTCAGTTCGATGGCCCGATGTCGGTGCGCCGCGCACTGGCCAAATCGAAAAACATGGTGTCGATCCGGGTGCTGCAGCTGGTGGGCACCCAGAGCGCCCAGGAATGGGTGTCGCGATTCGGCTTCGATCCGGCCCGCCACCCGCCCTACCTGACCATGGCACTGGGCGCAGGGTCGGTCACGCCGATGCAGATGGCCGCTGGCTACGCGGTGTTCGCCAACGGCGGCTACCGGGTCACGCCCACCCTGATCACCAAGGTGTCCGACTACCGGGGACAGGTGCTGTTCGAGGCGCCGCAGACCACGCTGGACAGCGCTCCGCGGGTGATCGACGCGCGCAACGCCTTCGTCATGAACAGCCTGCTGCAGGAGATCACCCGCTCCGGCACGGCCGCCCGGGCGCAGTCCACCCTCAAGCGGCCGGACCTGTTCGGGAAGACAGGCACCACCAACGACGCGGTCGACGCCTGGTTCGTGGGCTACCAGCCGACCGTCGTGGCGGCCGCCTGGGTGGGCTACGACACCCCGCGCAACCTGGGCAGCCGGGAAACCGGCGGCGGGCTGAGCCTGCCGATCTGGATCTCGTACATGCAGACCGCGCTGAAGGACGTCCCGGTCGCGCCCTACGATCCGCCCCCGGGTGTGGTCAACGTCGGCGGCGAGTGGTACTACGAGGAATACGGTCCGGACCGCGGCGTTCAGTCGCTCGGCATGCAGGACCCGCTCCCGGGCCAGAGTCCGGCCGGGGAACTGCCGCCCGGCGAGCAGCCACGCGCCCCGGTCATCGAGGACCGGCGCTCGATCCTCGACCTGTTCAGGAACTGAAATCCAGCGGCTGACCGGCCTGCTCGCTGGCGTGGCGGGTCAGGTTGGCAAAAAACTCGCCGTGGCCCTTGGTGTCCATCCAGGCACTGCCGTCGTGCCGGTAATGGAAGCCCCCCGCCTTGGCCGCCAGCCAGACTTCCTGCAGCGGCTTCTGTAGGTTGATGATGATCTGGCTGCGGTTGCGGAAGGTGAGGGTGATCATGCCGCCGACCCGCTGGTTGTCGATGTCGGCGTCGGTGTCGTCGTTGAGCCGGTCGCAGTTCAGTTCGATGGCCGTGAGCAGGGCTTCGGCGCGGTCCAGGTATTCGGTGTCGGTCATTACAATGCGCGGATGTTCGGGTACCAACGCATTCTAGGCCGCTGCCATGGCCCCGCCCGCCTCGGGGTTCTGGCGCTCCTGACCTGCGTCGGGCTCTCAGGGTGCGGCCAGAAAGGCCCGCTCTTCCTGCCCCCGCAGACCTCCCCCGCCGTGTCCACCACGGCCACCCCTCCCGCTCCCTCCCCCCTCTCTGCTCCCGCCCAGAATGTCCCAGCTGCCCGCCTTCCTGACACACCAGAACGGTGAACTGCACCTGGAGGGCGTGGCCCTGTCGCGGCTGGCCCGCGAACACGGAACCCCCCTCTTCGTCTACAGCCGCGCTGCCATGCTGGCGTCGCTGGCGGCGTACCAGCGGGGTCTGGCCGGGCGCGACCACCTGATCTGCTATGCCATGAAGGCGAATTCGTCGCTGGCGATCCTGCAGACGCTGGTGCGGGCCGGTTGTGGTCTGGACATCGTTTCGGCTGGCGAGCTGGAGCGGGCGCTGGCGGCCGGCGTGCAACCCGACCGCATCATCTTCTCCGGCGTGGGCAAGACGCGCGCAGAAATGCGACGCGCCATCGAGGTCGGCATCGGCTGCTTCAATGTGGAGAGCCGGGCCGAACTCGACGTGCTGGACGAAGTCGCCCGCAGCCTCGGCCGACGCGCACCGGTGAGCATCCGCGTCAACCCGAACGTCGATGCCAAGACCCACCCCTACATCTCCACCGGCCTGAAGGGCAACAAGTTCGGCATCGCCCATGAGGAGGTGATCGCCACCTACCGCCACGCGGCCGGTTGTGCCGGGCTTCAGGTGGTGGGCATCGACTGCCACATCGGCTCCCAGATCACCCAGGCCGGCCCTTACCTGGACGCCATGGACCGGGTGCTCGACCTGGTGACCGCCATCGAGGCGGCGGGCGTGCCCATCCCCCACATCGACTTCGGCGGCGGTCTGGGCATCGACTACAACGGCGACACCCCGCCGGCGGCCGACGACCTATGGGCGCAGCTGCTGGCCCGGCTGGACGCGCGCGGCTTCGGGCAGCGGCGCATCATGATCGAGCCGGGCCGGTCGCTGGTCGGCAATGCCGGCGTCTGCCTGACCGAGGTGCTCTACCTCAAGCCCGGCGAACAGAAGAACTTCCTGATCGTGGATGCGGCCATGAACGATCTGCCGCGTCCGGCCATGTACCAGGCTTTTCACCGCATCGAACCGGTCGTGCCCCGTTCCGGCGACGGCATGACCTGGGACGTGGTCGGCCCCGTGTGCGAGAGCGGTGACTGGATCGGCCGCGACCGCGCGCTGAACGTGCAGTCGGGCGATCTGCTGGCGGTGTTGTCGGCCGGGGCCTATTGCATGAGCATGGCCAGCAACTACAACACCCGGGGCCGTGCGGCCGAGGTGCTGGTCGACGGCGACCAGGTGCGGCTGATCCGCCAGCGCGAGAGCGTTGCCGATCAGCTGCGCATGGAAGTGCCGCTGGCCTGAAGGCCGCGCCGGCGTTCCAGTCGGCGCCACAGACGCCACCCCAGCAAGCCGCCCAGGATGGCGGCGTACACCCAGACCTCGGCAAAGTTGTTCTTGCCGGCGCGCATCCAGAAAAAATGCAGGATGCCCAGCACCGCCACCGCGTACACGGCCCGGTGCAGCGCCTGCCAGCGGGCAGCCCCGAGCCAGCGGATGGCCCGGTTGAACGACGTAGCTGCCAGGGCCAGCAACAGCAGCCAGGACAACATGCCGACCAGGATGAACCGCCGCTGCCCGGTGTCGTGGACGATGGCCGCCAGGTCCAGCCCCATGTCGAACCAGGCGTAGGCCAGCAGGTGCAGGCTGGCGTAGAAGAAGACGAACAGACCCAGCATGCGCCGCATGCGGGCCAGCGCCGGCCAGCCGGCCACGGTGCGCACCGGGGTGACCAGCAGCACCAGCACCAGGAAGCGCAAGGTCCAGTCGCCCAGCTCCCGGATCAGCGCTTCGGCCGGGTTGGCGCCGAGCTGGTGATGCCACGCGGCCCAGAACAACCAGCCGAGCGGCAGCAGGCACAGCAGGCCCAGCAACGGCTTGGCCGCCGGATTAAGGAGCAGGCGGTTGGGCAGGCTGGGCTGCGGCCGCTGCAACGACGGATTCACCGTGGCCATGGCGGCGCGGATCAGTAGAACTTGCGCAGGTCCATGCCGGCGTAGAGTTGCCCCACCTGGGCTTCATAACCGTTGAACATCTGGGTCTGACGGCGCTTGGCAAACAGACCGCCTTCGTCGCCGATGCGGCGCTCGGTGGCCTGGCTCCAGCGGGGGTGGGCCACCTGCGGGTTGACGTTGGAATAGAAGCCGTACTCCTGCGGCGCGGCGATGTTCCAGGCGGTGTTGGGCTGCTTGTCGGTGAAGCGGATCTTCACGATCGACTTGCCGCTCTTGAAGCCGTACTTCCAGGGCACCATCAGGCGCAGCGGGGCACCGTTCTGGTTGGGCAGCACTTCGCCATACATGCCGAACACCAGCATCGACAGCGGGTGCATGGCCTCGTCCATGCGCAGACCTTCCACATACGGCCACAGCAGCACCGGGCTGCGCAGGCCCGGCATCTGGGCCTTGTCGGCCAGGGTGTGGAATTCCACGAACTTGGCGCTGCCCTGCGGCTCGACGCGGCGGATGAGTTCAGCCACCGAATAACCGACCCACGGGATCACCATCGACCAGCCTTCGACGCAGCGCATGCGGTAGATGCGCTCCTCCATCGCGGCGAGCTTGAGCAGGGACTCGATGTCGTAGGTGCCGGGTTTGTTCACCAGGCCCTCGACCTGCACCGTCCAGGGGCGAGTCTTGAGCGATCCGGCACGGGCCACCGGGTCGGACTTGTCGGTGCCGAACTCGTAGAAATTGTTGTAGGTGCTGGCGTCCTTGTAGGCGGTGGGCTTGTCCAGCGCCTGGGCCCCGGCCAGCTTGCTCGGGGTGGAGGCCAGCGGCGCCAGGCGTCCGGGCCGCTCGGTGCCTGCCTGCGCGAAGGCTTCGCGACCCGACCACCCGAGAGCGCCGGCGGCGGCGGCCGTCATGAGCCACTGACGGCGGTTCTGGTAAACGCTCTGGGGGGTGATCTCGCTGGAGATCGGGTGCTGGAAGCCGTCCTGGCCGGTGCGGATGATCATGCTGCGAACCTCAAATGAAAACAGCGGTGCGGAGGATTCCGCCGCCGCTGTTCGGGTTGGTCGTGGGACCGCAGCAATTCTTGCAAAGTTCCGGCAGCTTGGCCGGCCGGGATCAAAGTTCCCCGTAGCTGTGCAGCCCCGAGAGGAACATGTTGACCCCCAGGAAGGCGAAGGTGGTGATGGCCAGACCCACCAGCGCCCACCAGGCCGCCACGGTGCCGCGCAGGCCCTTCATCAGGCGCATGTGCAGCCAGGCGGCGTAGTTCAGCCAGACGATCAGGGCCCAGGTTTCCTTCGGGTCCCAGCTCCAGTAACCACCCCAGGCCTCGGCGGCCCACAGCGCGCCCAGCACGGTGGCGATGGTGAAGAAGGCAAAGCCCACGGCGATGGCCTTGTACATCACGTCGTCCAGCACCTCGAAGCTGGGCAGGCGCTCGGCAATGCGGCGCCGTCCGGCCAGGATGCCGCCCACGATCAGGGCCGAGATGCCGAAATAGATGAACCAGTAGCTGCCGCCCTGGTCCTGCGCGCCCTGGCGGAACACGATCGGCTCGAAGCACAGCACCACGCCCAGCAGCCACAGGGGCGCCAGCTTGTACCAGCGGGTCTCGCCAGCCGACTGCTTGATGAGGTAGGCAAACGCCAGCATGGCGGCGATGGCAAAGGTGCCGTAGCCGATGAAGTTGGCCGGCACATGGACCTTCATCCACCAGCTCTGCAGGGCCGGCACCAGCGGCTGGATGGCATGGGCCTCACGGACCAGCGTGTACCAGAGCAGGAAGCCCACGGCCGCGCTCACGATCAGCATCGAGAACGCGCCCATGCTGCGGGTCTGGTACTGGTCTTCGTAGTACAGGTAGAACGCAGCGGTCATCCAGCAGAACAGGACGAACACTTCATACAGGTTGCTCACCGGGATGTGGCCGATGCCGGGGCCGATCTGGTGGCTCTCGTACCAGCGCACCATGGTGCCGATCAGCGCGAGCGTGACCGCCGCCCAGGCCAGGCGCGAACCCAGCGCTTCGAAGGCACTGCCCGCCCGGGTGAGCAGTCCGATCCAGTAGAAGGCGGTGCTCATGAAGAACAGCAGGCTCATCCACAGGATGGCCGACTGGCTGGAGATGAAGTACTTCAGCATGAAGACCTGATCGGCCCGGGCCAGGTCGGCACCCTCGGGCGTCTGGTAGAGCCAGATCGCCAGCAGCGAAAAGAATCCGACCACCACGCTCAGGGTGCGCAGCGGGCGCCAGAACCAGCCGAGCCAGATCAGCGACGGCACGCTTCCGGCCAGGATCCACTGTTCATAGACGTTCATGGCCCCGTGGTACTGCGCGAAGGCCCACACCGCACCCGCCGTCACCAGCGCGGCGAAGAGCCAGTCCCACAGGTCACGCCGGGCGAGGTAGCCGGGCTGGACGCCTTGGGCGGTGCCGTCTTTCTTGAGCTCGATGGTCTGGGTGGCGGTATTCATGGGGTCACCTTGAGGAGCTGGGACTGGAGTTGGTCGAATTCGCGGTCGCCGTCCATGGTCTTGCGGTTGGACGACAGGGCCATGCGGGCCTCGGACCGGTTGTCTGCGCCGGGGGTCAGCCAGACCCAGATGCGGCGGTCGCGGACGTAGAGCATGGCAAAGATGCCGATGATCAGCAACAGGCAGCCGAGGTAGACGATGTTCTGCCCGGGGGCACGCGCCACCTGGAAGACGCTGGCCTGCAGGTGGGTGAAGTCCTTGAGCTGGAACGTCATCGGCGCCGGGTAGAAGAAGGTGTCGCTCAGGCTGATGACGGCCTGGGTCATGAAGCGGCGCTGGGCATCGTCCTGTTCGGCGGGCGGCAGGCCGGCCTTCGCGCGGCTCACCTGGTAGAGCTCGAACAGGGTGCCGTTGAGGATGCGCACCAGCACATCGCTGGCGCGCTCGCGGTCCGCCTCGGGCACGTTGGATTCGAGGAAGGCCGAGATGGCCTGCAGGCCGCCGACCACGGCCGGCCGGCCGTCGGTGGCGGGCACTGGCTCGGCGCCGGCAAACAGGTCGAGCGCGCGCGACGCGGAGGCCATCAGCGCTTCGGCCAGATCGGGCCGGCCCGGCTCGACCGACGACTCCGCGTAGCGCCGCACCGCCAGCTGGCGCATCTCCGGGTCATCGAGCGCACCGCGCAGGCGGACGAAACCATCCATGCTGTCGTCGGCGTCAGCGGGCAGCCGCAGGTAGCGGAACGGCTCCTGGGGCGTCTCGCGCAGGCCCAGCAGGAACACGCGCTGACCGTCCAGCTCCACCGGCAGCATGTAGTTGTGGTATTCGATCGCCTGACCCGCCGCGTCGCGCAGCTTGTAGGTGATGCTGGGGCCGACGTTGCGCAGGTTCTTCTCGGTCACCGTCTTGTTGCCGGCGCCCAGACGGCTTTCGATCGAGTGGCGCAGATCGACCTTGCGCACATCGGCGCCGGAGCCGGCACCGGCACCACCGCCGGCACCACCCGTGGTGTCCGCGTTGACGAAGTTCTCCACATTGATCACCCGCAGCGCGGTGTATTCCAGCGTCAGCTGCTGATCGCCATTGCTCAGGGCGGTCGAGCTGCCGATGGTGCCTTCCACCTCGAACGGCCGGGTCGGCCGGGTCAGCGGCACGGCCTGCAGCTTCACGCGGGAGCCGCCGTCGTCGAAGCTGGACTGGTAGATGTTGATGCCGCGGTGGTTGGCCGGGTGGTTCACCTCGACCCGGGCCTCCTTCTTCTCGCCGGTTTCCTTGTCGTGGATGACGATCTCGCTGGCGAACAGGCGGGGCATGCCGGTGTCGTAGTACTCGACGATGAACTTCTTGAGCTCCACCGCAAAAGGCAGCTCCTGCAGCAGCACGCCTTGCGGCTGCGCCAGGATGGCGGTGCTCGATGCCGTGCCTTCGGTCACCAGCAGGTTGCCCCGGAAGGTCGGGTTGCTGGAAGACAGCCGGTGCTGCTCCGGCACATCGGCGATCAGCCCGCCGCCCTGGAACGGCTGTTTGCCGTTGAACCAGGTCTGGGCCCGGACCATGAGGTCGCCATCGAGCAGGCCGCCGACGCACACCAGCACGATGGCGCTGTGCGCCGCGATGTAGCCGAGCTTGTTGGCCGCACCCGCCTTGGCGGCCACCATCCAGCCGATGCCTTGCGGTGTCTCGCGGGATTGCAGCTTCACCTTCCAGCCCGACCCCACCAGGGTCTGACCGATGCGCCGTGCTGCGGCTTCGGGCGTTTCGGCCAGCGAAGCTTCAGCCCGGTGGGGGAACGCCTTGAGGCTCTGCTCGCGGATGTTTTCCTTGAACGACTTCAGATCGACCAGGATCTTGGGCGTATTGCGCGCGATGCACAGGCTGGTGCTGATCACCAGGAATGCCAGGATCAGCAGGAACCACCAGGCGCTGTAGACCGAGAACAGCTGGGCGCTGGCAAAGACCTCTGCCCAGAACGGGCCGAACTGGTTGACGTAGTTGTTGAACGGCTCGTGCTGCTTGACCACCGTGCCGATGACCGAGGCGATGCAGATCACCGTCAGCAGCGATATGGCGAACCGCATCGACGACAGCAGTTCGACCATGTCGCTGACCCACCGGGAGCCGGTGCGCAGCTGGAGACCTTCGGTGGAGACGCTCATGGGACGGAGGGCGGTGCAAGAAAAAAGGGCGCATCCGAGTGGTCCGGATGGCGCCCTGCTATGACGGTTTGCGGTGCCGGCAGTTCAATGCGCAGCAGGCTTTTTGTGGCCCGGCGACCAACCGCCGCCATTGTCCGTCAATACATTACCGACGGCTTATATGACCCCAGGCGGTGGAGGCCCGATCAGCGCAGACCGGCGATGTAGTCGGAGACGGCCTTGATCTCGCGGTCGTTCATCTTGGCGGCCACGCCGGTCATCTGGGCATTGTTGCGGCGGGTGCCGTCGCGGAAGTGGCGCAGCTGGGTCTCGGTGTATTCGGCATGCTGGCCCGAGAGGCGCGGGTACTGCGACGGGATGCCGGCGCCGTTGGGGCTGTGGCAGCCGGCGCAGGCGGCGATCTGGCGGTCGGCAATGCCGCCCCGGTAGATGCGCTCGCCGAGGGTGACCAGATCCTTGTCGGTGGAGGCGCCTTCCTTCGGCGTCTGGCTGGCCAGCCAGTAAGCGATGTTGCGCATGTCGTCGTCCGACAGGGTGGCCGCAAAGCCTTGCATGATCGCGTTGGCCCGCTTGCCCGACTTGTATTCCTGCAGCTGCTTGATCAGGTATTCGGGGTGCTGACCCGCCAGCTTCGGGTTGGCCGGGGTGCTGGAATTGCCGTCGGCAGCGTGGCAGGCAACGCAGACATTGCCGTAGGCCGCAGCGCCTTTGGCCAGATCGGGCTTGGCGGATTGCGCCTGGGCACTGAAGGACAGCACTGCGGCGGCAGCGGCGCAAAGGAGGGAAACAGGCAATTTCATGACGGGACGGGCGTCGATGCGACGGTTTCGGTTGATGGGGGCGCCGGGCGACCCCCGGCAAAGCCTGTCGATTTTACAATGCCGCACCGGGATTCCCCCAATGACCCAATACCCTACTCCACCAGACGCCACGCCCGATCCCCGGATCACGCACGGTTGGTTGCACACCGCCCGTTTCCTCACCACCGCGCCGCAGCTGGAACATCTGCCGGCCCTGGACGTCCCGGAAGTCGCTTTTGTCGGCCGCTCCAACGCCGGCAAATCGACCTGCATCAACACCCTGACCCAGCAGAAGCGGCTGGCCTTCGCCTCCAAGACGCCCGGGCGCACCCAGAGCATCAACCTGTTCTCGCTCGGCAAGCAGGGCATCACCGATGCGGTGCTGGCCGACCTGCCCGGCTACGGCTACGCCGCCGTGCCGCGCGAGGCCAAGCTGCGCTGGCAGCGGGTCATGGGCAATTACCTGATCACCCGGCGCAACCTGGTGGGCATCGTGCTGCTGATCGACCCGCGCCTGGGCCTGACCGAGCTGGACGAAACCCTGCTGGAAGTGGTGCGTCCCCGGGTGCAGGAGGGGCTGAAATTCCTGGTGCTGCTGACCAAGTCCGACAAGCTGACCCGTGCCGAGGCCAACAAGGCGCTGTCGATCGCGCGACTGCAATCCGGCGGCGGCGAGGCCAGACTGTTCTCGGCCCTCAAGAAGCAGGGTCTGGACGAGGTGGCCCAGCTGCTGTGGCAGTGGACGCACCCGGTCACCTCCCCCGGCGCGGCGGCAGCACCTGACGCCGTGCCTGAAGACGAACCCCCGGCCCTCGACGAGTGATCGTCCGGCGGGACGGCCCCACCGGAAGCCCGCCATGATCGAAACGCGCCTGATCGACCTGCCGCACGGCATCACCCTGAGCTGCCGCACCGCCGGCACGCCGGGGCGGCCGGTGCTGATGTTCCTGCACGGCTTCCCGGAAGCGGCCTTCGTGTGGGACGGGTTGCTGGCGCATTTCGCCCGGGAAGACAACGGTGGCTGGTATTGCGTGGCCCCCAACCTGCGGGGGTTCGAGCGCTCCAGTGCGCCGGACGACGTGAACGCCTACCGGGCAAAGCACCTGGTGCAGGACATCGCCGCGCTGACCGACCTCGTCACCGCCGGCAGCCCGAGCCCGGGCCGGCTGGATGCGCTGATCGCCCACGACTGGGGCGGCGCCGTGGGCTGGACGGTGGCCGCGCAGCACCCGGCGCTGATGCAGCAGCTCATCATCCTCAATGCCCCGCACCCCGGCCCGTTCCAGCGTGAGCTGGCCCACAGCCCGGCGCAGCAGGCCGCCAGCAGCTACATGAACTTCCTGGCGCGGCCGGACGCGCCACGCCTGCTGGCCGAGAACGACTTTGCCCGCCTCTGGCCCTTCTTCACCGCCATGGCCGCCGACAGCGGCCCGCAGGCCTGGCTGACCGACCAGGTTCGCGAGCAGTACCGCGAGGTGTGGCGGCTCGGTCTGCACGGCGGTTGCCACTACTACGGCGCATCGCCCCTGCGCCCGCCGACCCCGAACGACCCGGCAGCGGCCGCGGTGCAGCTGCCGCTGGACAAGGTCATGGTGCGGGTTCCCACCCGGGTGATCTGGGGCATGGGGGACACCGCCCTGCCACCGGCCCTGCTCGACGGACTGGCGACCTGGGTGCCCGACCTCGATGTGGTGCAAGTGCCCGGCGCCACCCACTGGATCGTGCACGAGCAGCCGGCGGTGGTGACGCGGCTGATCGCCGAACGCCTGGGGCGCGAAGGCGCTCAGCGCAGGCCGTCGTAGAGCGAAGGCTCGCCCGGCGGGCGGGACTTGAAGCGCTTGTGCACCCAGTAGTACTGCTCCGGCATGGCGGCAATGAAACCCTCCAGGCGCCGGTTCATCCGGGCCGTGTCGGCCTCCACGTCGGCCGTGGGGTAGGCCTCCCAGGCCGGGTGCACCACCACCTCGTAGCCCTCGGGCGTGAGCCGGCTCACCACCGGCACCACCTGAGCCCGCGACAGGCGGGCAAAGCGCGAAAGCGAGGTAAGCGTGGCGGTGGGAATGCCGAAGAACGGCACGAACACCGAGTCCCGGGTGCCGTAGTCCATGTCGGGCAGCAGGTACAGCGGCAGGCCGTCGCGCAGGGCGCTCACCAGCGGCTTGAGGCCCTGGCGCATGGCCACGATGTGCGGATCACCGAAGCGCTGGCGGCCCTGGGCCATCCAGCGGTCCACGTCCGGATTGAGCTGCTCGGCGTAAATGCCGCAGAAGCGGCGCGGCAGGTGGGCGGTGATGGCGGTCCAGCCGGCGTCCATGCCCACGAAGTGCGGCGCAAACATCACGGTGGGCCGATCGCCCTCCAACGCACCGAGATCGCCCTTGAGCAGCAGGCGACGGCGGACCACCTCGGGCCCGGCTTCCCACAACCAGCTGCGGTCCAGCCAGGCCTGGGCAAACAGCACGAAGTGCCGTCGCACCGCCGCCTCGCGCGCGGCCGCCGGCTGATCGGGAAAGCACAGCGCCCAGTTGGTCAGTGCGATCCTGCGCCGCCGCCCGGCCACGGTATGCAGCACGCGCCCCAGCAGCCAGCCCAGCGCACGGATCCAGGTCAGCGGCAGGCGCGCCAGCAGGCGCATGAAGCCCAGGCCCAGCCAGTTGGCCAGGCCCCCGGGGGCTTTCTGGTGGGCAGATACGGTCGGCTCGGACGACATCAGCGCGGTTGCTTGTAGCGGTCGTAGGACCAGAGGTATTGGGCGGGCGATTCTCGCACCAGCGATTCCATGGCCCGGTTGACCACGGCGGCCGCCGCGTCGGGTTCGTCGGGCAGGGCTTCGGCCAGGGGACGCACATGCACCACATAGCCCCGCCCGGCCGGTAACCGCTCGCCCCAGCTCAGCAGGATGCGGCAGCCCCCGGCCTGGGCCAGCCGGGTGGACAGGGTCATGGTGTAGGCCGGGCGTCCGAAGAACGGCGCCCACACCCCCTGCCCTTGCGGCGGCACCTGATCGGGAAGCAGGCCGACCGCCTCGCCGGCTTTCAGCGCGCGCATGAGCTGGCGCACGCCGGCCAGCGAGACCGGGGCGGTCTGCAGCCCCGGCCGCTGCCGCGCCTGCACGACCAGGTCGCGCAGGGCCGCCAGCCGCGGCGGACGGAACAGCACCGTCATGGGACGGCGCGCGCCGAACCGGGCCGCATACGCCTGGGCGGTGATCTCGAAGCAGCCCAGGTGGGGCGTGAGGAACAGCAGGCCGACCCCGTCGCGCAGGGCGGCCTCGATGTGCTGCTCGCCGTCCCACCGGACCGGCACCGGGCGCCCGAGCCAGAGCCGGGGCAGCTCGGCGACCAGCCGGCCGGCCTGCCCGACCGATGCCAGCGCCACCGAACGCCCGTAGCCGGCCTGGGCGGCATGGGCCAGCAGGCGGCGCCGGTAGCGCGGCGACAGCACAAAGCTCACCCAGCCCAGCGCGCTGCCCAGGCCGTGCAGACACCACAGCGGCAGATGGCGCCCCAGGCGGAACAGCAAAGTGAGGACGGACGTCAAGGTGGTTCGGGAGGGGTTCGGGGCAGCTTGGCGAGTTGGCCTAAAATCGCCGGATCGCCGAGTTGATGAACTGATTGCGGGGCGATTCAAAAATACCGCTAAAGCGTTCGCCGTCTTCTGCAGGACCGGCAACGCCGATCCACCCAACGCAGGAGTTTAAATACATGGCGAACGATTTCCTCTTCACGTCCGAGTCCGTCTCTGAAGGTCACCCCGACAAGGTGGCCGACCAGATTTCGGACGCCATCCTCGATGCCATCTTTGCCCAGGACCCGCGCTCGCGCGTGGCCGCCGAGACCCTGACCAACACCGGTCTGGTGGTGCTGGCCGGCGAGATCACCACCAACGCGCACGTGGACTACATCCAGGTGGCGCGCGACACCATCAAGCGCATCGGCTACGACAACACCGACTACGGCATCGACTACAAGGGTTGTGCGGTGCTGGTGGCCTACGACAAGCAATCCAACGACATCGCGCAGGGCGTGGACCACGCCAGCGACGACCACCTCAACACCGGCGCCGGCGACCAGGGCCTGATGTTCGGTTATGCCTGCGACGAGACGCCCGAGCTGATGCCGGCGCCCATCTACTACGCCCACCGCCTGGTGGAACGCCAGGCCCAGCTGCGCAAGGACGGCCGCCTGCCGTTCCTGCGCCCGGACGCCAAGAGCCAGGTGACCATGCGTTATGTGGACGGCAAGCCGCACAGCATCGACACGGTGGTGCTCTCGACCCAGCACAGCCCCGACCAGAGCGAGACCCCCACGCGCCTGAAGGCCAGCTTCTATGAAGCCGTGATCGAAGAGA
>PNMF01000015.1 GCA_013823485.1 Comamonadaceae bacterium | reverse complement strand
GCCGCCCTGGTCCGCCTCTCCATGGGCGCCCAGACCAAGGCCGCCCACGACCCGGTGGCCGACGACCTCGGTTACTACTTCGCCCAGGCCAACAGCGCCGGCATCCACCTCGGGGGCGCCCGTGTTTGAGCCCGGCGCCCACCAGGCCGCCGGACTGGAGGGTTCGGCCCTCTGCGGCAGCGCCCTGCTGGTGCCGCTGGCCAGCAGCGCCCGCCCGGCCCAGTCGTACGACTGGCTGTGTGAGGTGGCGGCCCGCCTGAGCGCGGCCGGCCACGCGGTCGCCGTGCTGGATGCCACCGCCACCGAACAGGCCTCGGTGCATGCCGCCGGCCAGGCCCGTGAACTGCCCCTGGGGCTGCTGCGTGCGCTGGTCGACCCTTCGGTGGTCCAGCTGGAACGCCCGCTGGACGACGCCGACTGGCTGGTCATGCCGGCCGCCCTGGGCCTGGAGCGCCTGCTCGACACCGCCCGCGCCGCCGGGCCGCGCGCCGCCGTCTCGCGGCTGCTGGCCCCGTTTGCCGCCGATGTGGTGGTGCTGCTGTTCGCACCGGCTGCCGCCCTCGGTGAACTGCTGTGCGACACCGGCGCCCATGCGCTGGTCCCGGTGATCGGCCCGGCGCAGAACGGGCTGGACACCTATGCCGCCGCCAAGCTGCTGCAGTTCGCCGGCCTGCAACCGGTGCTCTGCCCGCTGCACCTCGACATGCCGGGCGACAGCGCAGCCCACACCACCCGCACGGTGATCGACTGCGCCCGCCGCCACCTCGATACCGAATGGCCGGTCTGGCCTGCCGACTCCTGGCACACCCGCATCCCGGTGGTGGCCCAGGCGGCGCAGGCTGCCACCGTCCCGAATGCCCTGACCGGGGGCCGCGCCGATGGGCGCCCGTCCGGCCGTTTTCTCTGGAGCTGACGATGTACACCGCCAAAGGCACGCTCAACCGCGACGCCCAGCTGCGCCAATACACCCCGCTGGTGCGGCGGCTGGCCCACCACATGATCGCCAAGCTGCCGCCCAGCGTGGAGCTCGACGACCTGATCCAGGTCGGCATGATCGGACTGACCGAAGCCATCGCCCGCTTCGAGCCCTCGCAGGGCGTGCAGTTCGAAACCTTTGCCAGCCAGCGCATCCGGGGCGCCATGCTGGACGAACTGCGCGACGGCGACTGGATGTCGCGCGGCTCGCGCAAGAGCCAGAAGGACATCGAACAGGCGGTCAACCGGCTGCAGCAGAAGCTGCACCGCTCGCCCATGGAAAGCGAGATCGCCCAGGAAATGGGCATGAGCCTGGCCGACTACCAGAGCCTGCTGGCCAAGGTGCGCGGCACCCAGCTGGTGTACCTGGAAGACATCAGCGGCGGCTCGGACGACGACGACAGCTTCCTCGACCGCCACATGGGCGAGACCGAGGTCGACCCCTCGGCCGTGCTGCAGGACCAGCGCATGCGCATGGCCCTGGTGGCCGCCATCAAGGTGCTGCCCGAGCGCGAGCAGCAGATCATGTCGATGTACTACGAGCACGACATGAACCTCAAGGAAATCGCCGCCGTGCTGGGCGTGACCGAATCGCGCATCTGCCAGCTGCACAGCCAGTCGATCGCACGGCTGCGCGCCAAGCTGCGCGAGCATTGAACGCCGGGCGACCGGGCGGCTGCCCGGCTGCCCGGCCGGTTTCCGCGATCCGGAGACCACAAAAAAAAGCGACCCGCAGGTCGCTTTTTTTCATGGGGGAACCCGCCCGGGTCAGGCGCTGAGGTAACCCCGGCTGGCGCGCGCGCTGCCCTGGCCGGAGCGGCCGTACACCGGTGCCGCTGCGGTCTGGGGGATCAGGCTGGCCACCGCGCGCTGGCTCTGGGCCTGGGCGCGCAGCACCGCCTGGCGCAGCTGGGCAAAGCGCTGGGCGGCGGCCGGCAGGTCTTTGGCCAGGGTGCTGCCTTCGGCCTGGAATTCGGCGGTGCGCGGCGCGTTCTTCAGGATGGTCTGCACCTGGGCGCTTGCAGCTTCGACCGCCATGGCCTCGCCGGCCAGCAGGGCCTTCTCCAGCGCGTCCAGTGCGCCCTGCAGTTGCAGGATCCAGGGATGGGAGAGGGCAACGGCGGGCATGGGCATCACTCCTGAGGTCAGGCGCCGCGGGCGCCGTTGAGCATTTCGGCCGCGTTGGCCAGCATCTTGTCGGCGATGGCCTCGGCGTTCACCTGGAACGAACCGTTGGCAATGGCCGCTTTCATGGCCTCGACCTTTTCGGCGTTGAACACGTCGCTGTTGCCCGAGCCGCTGGCGGTCAGCGACTGGGTGGCGCTGGAGAGCGTGACCTGCACGCCCGCCTGCGGCTTGGCAGCCGACGCCGACGACGCCGCACCTGCAGCGGCGGCTTCGCCAGCGGTGGTGGGGGCGGCCTTGTTCGGGCCGCCAGCCACCGAGCCAATATAGGAATCCGGGGTTGATTCGATCTTCATGTCACGCTCCACACCCCCTGTTGAGGGGCTCTGTGCAGGAACTATCGTCCATCCGATCGGGAACTTGAGGTTTTTTGTTGCAACGCTCAGAGGGTCAATTCGACCGTCTGGTCGGCACGGACGGTACCGGTGACCACCCGGCCGTTGGGCAGCCGCACCCGGGCGGGCTCACCCACCCGGCCGGCCGCCACCGCCTGGCCGACGACCGAAATCGAGAAGCCGGCGCCGCCGCTGCTGACCTTGACCTGGGCCCCGGCTTCAAAAGCCTGGGGCGCCCGAACCATGTTTTCGCGCAGCGGCTGGCCCGGCTGCAGGGCATAGGCCGTCTGGTGTCCGATCCAGCGCTGGCTGGCGGCCAGCACCGGCGACGGGTGGGCCGCCCAGTCGACCTCCGCCTGCTCGGCATGCTCGGCCGTGAGGGTTTCGCCGGCCGGGACCGTGGCCTTGACCACCCAGGCCGGCCCCCAGGCCTTGACCGTGACCGGCACGAACACATTCCAGCGGGTCACGCCGTCCACGCAGCGCAGGCCCACCTTGCTGCGGCCCCAGAGGCGGGTGCCGGGCGGCAGGTAGGGTTCGATGGCGGCGCACGGGGCCAGTCGCAGCCGGCTGTCCAGGCGCCCCATGACCACCTCGGGGCGCAGGGCCACGCCGGCTTCGCTGCCGATGGCCTGGGCCAGGGCGGGCTGCAGGTAATCGTGGGCCATCTGCTCCAGGCCGCCCTCCGCCGGGGCGGTGGTGGCCTGGGCCGGCCAGAGGGGCGCCAGGCACAGCGCGGCGGCTGCGGCGGCACGGACGAGGGGCAGACAGGTTTTCATGCCACCACTGTAGGAGCCGGCCGGCCGGGGTGAAGCGGCAAAAAGGAGGGCAAATCACGCCCAATTCTTGAAGCGGGCAAAAGGTGAGGGTTGCGAGATGCCGCAGGCCGCCCTCCGGTGACTGACCGGTGTGCCCGATCCGGGCATGTCCAACTCTCCGGTGGCCCGTGACTCCCCATTCCCTTCCCTCGACCCCGACGACTTCCCCCCTCCCGTCCCTGCCCCCGAACCAGGGCAGCCTGCGCAAGACGCGGGCGCTGCCGCTGTTGAAGCTGCCCGAGCCCGGGGCCCGGTCGCACCAGACCCTGCCGCTGTTGCCGGTGGCCCGCACTTCGCCGACCCTGTCGCCCCCCTGGGATGCGCCGACGCCGTTCCCGTCACCCCGACAACCGGATTCGGTGCGTGATGAAACATCACCCCGGCGGAGGAAGTCATCACATCCGAACAAGGTGACCCCGTCCGTCCGCAAGGAACGGCGGTGGGCGGAGCAGCAGGAACGGCTGCTGGCCGAGCGCGCCAGGGACAAGGCCGACCACCGGGCCACCATGGCCCGGCTGCACCGCAACGGGCTGAAAGGGCTGCTGGACGACCATGGCAGCGACATGGCCCAGCCCCTGCCGCAGGAGGTGGTCGGTCTCTGGCACGACCACCTGTACCGCACCGGCGCAACGCAGCTGTGTTTTTTCCTGACCGAATCGCCATCCAGCATCGAGGCGTTCGGTCTGACCGGCGAGCGGTCCTGCGCGATGGCCACCCTGCGGCGGCTGGTCCACCCGGACCGGGTGCCCCCGATGCCGGACTGGTCTGCCCGGCTGGCGGTGCAGGTCTGCCTGCTGCAGGAGGGCTTGTGCCCGCTGGAGCCCGGCCCCATGGCGGTCTGGCTGCAGTCGGTGCGTGCCACGCTGCTCCGCCCGACGGCCGACACCCCGTCTGCGGCCGATCTGGACCTGCTGCTGCGCCTGCTGGCCACCATCACCCGGCTCGAAGTCTTCACTGCCTACGGCTGGCTCGGCCAGCAGCCCGATGCCCTGGCCTTGCGGCATGCGGTGACCGATCTGATGCGGGTGCTGCCCGACATCCTGGGGCGCTGCCCGGCCGTCACGGCGCAGGAGCGCACCCACCTGGCGCGCATGGCGCAGGAGGTCCGGCTCTGACCGGTTGAAGGACGGAAACAAGGGGGCAACACCCCCTTTGTTCGGGGGATTGGCCACCCTCAAGAATTCCCACAATCACCTCGAACCCCCGTCCGTGCGTGCGCCGGGCGGGTCATCCACCCACCGTTTCGAGGTGACCATGCTTGAACAGATGACCGCCCGCCTGGACTTCCATGCGAATGCGCTGGTCCTGCGCTCGCAGCGCCAGCAGGTGCTGGCCAGCAACATCGCCAATGCCGACACCCCGGGTTATGTGGCGCGCGATTTCGACTTTGCCCAGGCGCTGCGCAACGTGTCCGGCGCGCCGGCGCGCGGCGACGTGGCCCTGACCGATGCCCGCCACCTGCGCAGCGGCGGCACCGACCCGCGGGATCCGAAGATGGGCTATTCGGTCCAGACCCAGCCCAGCCAGGACGGCAACACCGTCGACCTGGACCGTGAACGCGCCGCCTTCGTCGACAACAGCATCCGCTACGAGTCCACGCTGCGCTTCATCAACGGGCATGTGAAGACCATGCTCAGCGCCATCACCGGCCAGTAAGGGAGCACCCCATGTCCATGTTCAGCATCTTCAATGTGTCGGGCAGCGCGGTCAGTGCGCAGTCGCAGCGCCTCAACGTGGTGGCCAGCAACCTGGCCAACGCCGATGCGGTGGCCGGCCCCGACGGTCAGTCCTACAAGGCGCGCCAGGTGGTGTTCCAGTCGGTCGACATGGGCGGCAAAGGCAACGCCGGTGTGAAGGTCCGCGACATCAACGAGAACCAGGCGCCCGGCCGCCGCGAACACAACCCGACCCATCCCAGCGCGGATGCCGAGGGCTATGTGACCCACTCCAACGTGAATCCGGTGGAGGAGATGGTCAACATGATTTCGGCCTCGCGTTCGTACCAGAACAACGTCGAGGTCATGAACACCGCCAAGTCGCTGCTGCTCAAGACGCTGCAGATGGGCGCTTAAGGAGATTCACCATGATGCTGGCCCAACCCCTGGACCTCACCAACCTCGGCTCGGCCGTGGGCAGTTCCACCGCCAAGGCGGCCACCGCGCAGACCGACGCGACCGCTACCCAGGACCGGTTCCTCAAGCTGCTCGTGGCGCAGCTGAACAACCAGGACCCGATGAACCCGATGGACAACGCCCAGATGACCACGCAGATGACGCAGATCAACACGGTCAGCGGCATCCAGCAGCTCAACGAGACGCTCAAGGGCATGGCCAGCCAGTTCGGCCTGATGCAGTCGCTGCAGGGCACCTCGCTGATCGGCCGCGAGGCCCTGGTGGAGGGCACCCAGTTCGGCTTTGACGGCAACGTGGGCAAGGCCGCGTTCCGCCTCGATGCCCCGGCCGCCTCGGTCCAGGTGGACGTGCTGGACAAGGCCGGCGGCGTCATCGACACGCTGGACTTCGGCGCACTCACCGCCGGCCAGCATTCCTTCAACTGGAACGGCAGCGGCACCGACCCGACCCAGGTGGCCGGCTTCAAGGTGCGCGCCGCCAACGGCGGCCAGCCGGTCAATGCCACCGGCTACAGCCGCCTGACCGTCACCGCCACCGGCCTGAACAACGGCGCCATGAGCCTGCAGCTGCAGGACGGCCGCAGCCTGGCCTACGACCAGGTCAGCAGCTTCATGTGAGCGGGCCCCGCAGCCCCGGCAACACCCCACCGAATCATCTGCAAAGGACACCACCATGGCATTCCAGCAAGGACTCTCCGGCCTGAACAGCGCGAGCAAGAACCTCGACGTCATCGGCCACAACATCGCCAACGGCAACACGGTCGGCATGAAGGCCTCGCGCGCCGAATTCGGCGAGCTCTACGCCAGCTCGGTCAACGCCGCCGGTGGCGTGAATTCGGGTATCGGCGTGGCCATGACGGCGGTCACCCAGTCGTTCACCCAGGGCAACATCACGGTCACCGGTGGTGACCTGGACGTGGCCATCAACGGCTCCGGCTTCTTCGAACTGACCATGCCCAACGGCGGCACCGCCTACAGCCGCGCCGGCCAGTTCAAGCTCGACCGCAACGGCGGCATCGTCACCAACATGGGCGCCCAGCTCATGGGCTACCCCACCGACGAGACCGGCAACCGGCTGAGCTTCGAGACCGGCCCGCTGACCTTGCCCACCGGCGGCCCGATCCCGGCCCGCCAGACCGCCGGCATCACCGCCGAGTTCAACCTGGATGCCCGGTCGGATGTGTACGACGCCGCCACCAACACCCCGCCCCTGTCCACCTACGGCACCTCGCTGATCGGCTACGACGCGCAGGGCATCGAGGTGCCGGTGGCCATGGCCTTCACCAAGACCGGCAACAACGCCTGGCGCATCTACACCAGCGGCGACGGCACCCCGCCCGACGCGGCCACCAGCCCCTTCATCGACGTCACCTTCAACGCCGACGGCACCTTCAACACCGTCACGCCGGACCCGGCCACCGTGGCCATGACCTCGCCCAACGGCCCCTTCACCGCCACGCTGAACCTGGAAGAGATCACCCAGTTCGGCACCAGCTTTGCGGTCACCAACCTGACCCAGGACGGTTATCAGCCGGGCCAGTTCATCGGCCTGAAGATCGGCCAGAACGGCGTCGTCACCGGCCAGTACTCCAACGGCCAGACCCGCGCCGCCGGCCAGGTGGCGCTGGTGAACTTCCGCAACGCCCAGGGCCTGCAGCCCACCGGCGGCGGCAACTGGCAGGCCACCTTTGCCTCCGGCGAGGCACTGCATGGCGAGCCGGGCACCGGCAACTTCGGTGCCCTGCGCTCCGGTGCGCTGGAGGATTCGAACGTCGACATCACCGCCGAGCTGGTCAACATGATGACCGCCCAGCGCGCCTACCAGGCCAACGCCCAGACCATCAAGACGCAGGACCAGGTGCTCACCACCCTGCTCAACATGCGCTGAAGCCCGGCCTGAAACGCTGACCCGCAGGAGTCCCCATGGACCGCATGATCTACACCGCCATGACTGGCGCCAGCGCGGCCCAGTACCGGCAGCAGGTGCTGGCCAACAACCTGGCCAACGTGTCCACGCCCGGCTTCCGCGCCGAGCTCTCCACCTTCCGCGCCGTGCCGGTGCGCGGCGACGGCGCCAGCACCCGGGTGTTCTCGGTGGAGGCCACGGCCGGCCATTCCGACCTGCCGGGCAGCATCAGCCAGACCGGCCGCAACCTCGACGTGGCGGCCCAGGGCAACGCGTATTTCGCGGTGCAGGCGCTGGACGGCACCGAGGCCTACACCCGCGCCGGCGGCCTGGAGGTCAACCCCGAAGGCACGCTGGTGGGGGCCTCCGGCCTGCCCATGCTGGGCGATGGCGGCCCCATCACCATTCCGGCCAACGCGCGGGTCGACATCGGTGCCGACGGCACAGTGAGCGCTCGGGTGGGCAACGAGCCGGGTCAGGTGGTCGGCCGCCTGAAGATGGTCACGCCCGACGCCGACAACCCGCTCAAGCGCGGCGAGGACGGCCTGTTCCGCGGGCCCGGCGGCGACCCGCTGCCGGCCAGCGATGTGGCCCGCCTGCAGGACGGCGCCGTCGAAGGCTCCAACGTGAATCCCATTGAAGCCATGGTCGGCATGATCGCCGTGGCCCGCCAGTTCGAGGTGCAGATGCGCATGCTCCAGAACGGCGAGAAGAACGACCAGACCGCCAGCCAGCTGCTGAGCCTCAACGGATAAAGGACACCGCCATGATCAATTCCCTGATGATTTCCAAGACCGGCATGACGGCGCAGCAGACCCAGCTCGACGTCATCTCGAACAACCTGGCCAACGTCTCCACCAACGGCTTCAAGCGCTCGAATGCCGTGTTCGAAGACCTCATGTACCAGAACCTGCGCCAGGTCGGGGCCAATGCCAACGAGCAGGCCGAACTGCCCACCGGCCTGCAGATCGGCCTGGGTGTGCGCACCGTGGCCACCTCGCGCTCGTTCACCCAGGGCAGCCTGCAGCAGTCGGGCAACGCGCTGGACGTGGCCATCAACGGCCAGGGCTTCTTCCAGGTGCAGATGCCCGACGGCACCACCGCCTACACCCGCGACGGCTCGTTCCAGCTCAACGCCCAGGGCCAGCTGGTGACCAACAGCGGCTACCCGCTGAGCGCCGGCATCACCCTGCCCCCGGAGACCACCAGCATCACCATCTCGGGCGACGGCATCGTCAGCGCCAAGCTGCCCGGCACCACCCAGCCGCAGCAGGTGGGCGTGCTGGAACTGGCCAACTTCATCAACCCGGCCGGCCTGGAGCCGCTGGGCCAGAACCTGTTCCGCGAGAGCGTGGCCTCGGGCAACCCCGTCAACGGCAACCCGGGCACGGCGGGCATGGGCAACCTGATGCAGGGCTTCACCGAAGCCTCCAACGTCAACGTGGTGCAGGAGCTGGTGACCATGATCCAGACCCAGCGCGCCTACGAGATGAATTCCAAGGCCATCCAGACGTCCGACCAGATGCTGCAGCGCCTGAGCCAGCTCTGATCTTTCTGCCGAGGTTCCCCATGCAACGCATTGCTCTTCTGCTGGCCGCCACGGCCCTTCTGGCCGGCTGCGAAACCCTGCAGCCCAAGGTGGACGTCGCTCCGGCCCGGCCGGTGGAATATGCCCAGGCGCCGCAGGCGCAGGGCGTGCCCAGTGGCGGGTTGTTCCGTCCGGCCACCTACCGGCCCGGCTTCGAGGATGCGCGGGCCCGGATGCCGGGCGACATCGTCACCATCCAGATCACCGAGCGGGTGACGGCCAGCCAGAACTCGTCGGCCTCGATCGACCGCAGCGGCGAGGTGTCGGGCAGCATCTCGGCGCTGCCGTTCCTCAAGGGCACGACGCTGGGCAAGCTCGACATCGGTGCCCAGTCGGAGAACAGCTTCTCCGGCGACGGCAAGAACCAGGCGAACAACACCTTCAACGGCTCCATCACCGCCACGGTGCAGGAAGTGCTGCCCAACGGACACCTGCTGGTGGTGGGCGAGAAGCAGATCGGCGTGAATGCCAATGTCGACGTGATGCGTTTTTCCGGCACGGTCGACCCGCGCACCATCCGGCCCGGCAATGTGGTGGCCTCCACCCAGGTGGCCAATGCCCGCATCGAGTCGCGCAACCGCGGCGCGCAGGGCGAAGCCATGTCAATTGGCTGGTTGGCGCGGTTCTTTTTGAGCGTTATCCCGTTCTGATCCCTGCCCACAATGGGGCTGTCTTTCACCGGGTGTACTGAGATGAATATCGTCCCTCTGCTGCAGAACTTGAGCCGTCTCGCGATGCTGACCGGCATGGCCCTGGTGCTGGCCCTGCCTGCCGCAGCCCAGTCGATCCGCGTCAAGGAAATCGCCGCGGTGCAGGGTGTGCGCACCAACCAGCTGACCGGTTACGGCCTCGTAGTGGGCCTGGACGGCACCGGCGACCAGACCACCCAGATGCCCTACACCAGCCAGGGCATGGCCAACTACCTGCAGCAGCTCGGGCTGACGCTGCCGCCGGGTGTGAACCCGCAGTTCAAGAACATCGCGGCTGTGCTGGTCACGGCCGAACTGCCGCCATTTGCGCAGCCGGGCCAGGCCATCGACGTGACCGTGTCTTCCATGGGCAATGCCAAGTCGCTGCGCGGCGGCACCCTGATCGCGACCCCGCTCAAGGGCGCCGATGGCGAGATCTATGCGCTGGCCCAGGGCAACCTGCTGGTCGGCGGTGCCGGCGCTTCGGCGGGCGGCAGCAAGGTGCAGATCAACCACCTGAGCGCTGGCCGCATTCCGGGCGGCGGCCAGGTGGAGCGGGCGGTGCCCACGCCGTTCGCACTCGGCGAGACCATCGACCTGGGTCTGCAGAGCAACGACTTCACCACCGCCAGCCGCGTCACCGACGCCATCAACAAGGCCTTCGGCCCGGGCACCGCCAGCGCGGTGGATGGCCGCGTGGTGCGCCTGCGGGCACCGGCCGACCCGAACAGCCGCGTGGCTTTCCTGGCCCGGGTGGAAGACGTGCGGCTGGACGCCGCCGTGCCCATGGCCAAGGTGGTCATCAACTCGCGCACCGGCTCCATCGCCATGAACCAGGCGGTCACGCTCGGCCCGTGTGCCGTGGCGCACGGCAACCTGTCGGTGAGCATCAGCTCCACCCCGGTGATCAGCCAGCCCAACGCCCTGTCCACCGGTGGCCAGACCGTGGTGACCGAGCAGACCAACATCCAGATCAGCCAGGACAAGGGTTCGCTGATCCAGATGGGCCCGGCCGCCCAGTTGTCCGATGTGGTCAAAGCCTTGAACAGCCTGGGCGCCACGCCGCAGGACCTGCTGGCCATCCTGCAGGCCATCAAGGCATCGGGCGCGCTCAACGCCGACCTCGAGGTGATCTGATGAACACCAGCCCGCTCATGCCCTCCGGCCTGGCGGCCGACCCCACCGCGCTCGGCGGGCTCAAGGCACTGGCCGGCCAGGGGCAGGACAAGGCCGCCCTGAAAGAGGCGGCCAAGCAGTTTGAATCGCTCTTCATGCGCGAGCTGATCAAGAGCATGCGCGAGGCGACCCAGAAGTCCGGGATGATGGACAGCGAAGGCGAAAACCTCGGCACCGACCTGCTGGACCAGCAGTTCGCGGTCAGTCTGGCCGGCATGCCCGGTGGCCTGTCCGAGGCGATCGAACGCCAGCTCGCCCGCCAGATGCAGGGCAGCAACCCCAACGCTCCGGGCACGCCGGGTACGCCCGCCGTGCCCAGCACCGTCGACAAGGTGTCGGCCGGCCCGCGCCAGGCCGATTTCGTCTCGCGCCACAGCGCGGCCGCCGCCCAGGTGGAGCGCGAGGCCGGCATTCCGGCCAGCTTCATGATCGGCCAGGCCGGCCACGAGACCGGCTGGGGCCGCAGCGAGATCCGCCATGCCGACGGCTCGCCCTCGTTCAACCTGTTCGGCATCAAGGCCGGGCCGGGCTGGAAGGGCAAGGTGGCCGAGATCACCACCACCGAGTACATCAACGGCGAGCCGCAGAAGGTCAAGGCCAAGTTCCGGGCCTACGACAGCTACGCCGATTCGTTCCGCGACTATGCCCGCCTGATCGGCAACAGCCCGCGCTACGAAGACGCCATGGCCCAGCGCCATTCGGTGCAAGGCTTTGCCACTGCGCTGCAGCGCGGCGGCTATGCCACCGACCCGGCCTATGCCGCCAAGCTCAGCCGTGCCATCAACACCACCCTGAGCCTGCAGCGCGCCCAGACCTGAGCCCCAAGGCCCCAGCGAGACCGCCATGTCCTCACTCAACATCGCCACCCGTGCGCTCAATGCCAACCTGTCGGCCCTGCAGGTCATTGGCCACAACATCGCCAACGTCAACACCGAGGGCTATTCGCGCCAGAACATCCAGCTGCAGAGCTCGGGTTACCAGGCCATGGGCAGCGGCTACTTCGGCAAGGGCGTCGAGATCGCCACCGTCGAGCGCACCCACAGCGCCTACCTCACCAGCGAGGCGCGCGCCACCAGCTCCACCGCCGCCGCCGACAGCGTGCGGCTGTCCCGGCTGCAGCAGCTCGAATCGGTGTTCCCGATGGGCGAGAACGGTCTCGGCACGGCGCTCAACAGCATGCTCAACGCCTGGAACGACGTGACCTCGTCGCCCAGCAACCTGACCGCCCGCGTGGTGACCATTGCCCGCGCCGACGAATTCGCCAGCCGCCTGCGCAACACCGCCGGCCAGCTCGACCTGCTCAAGCAGGGCACCGAGCTGCAGGTGCAGACCACGGTCGACTCGGTCAACCGGCTCGCACGCGACCTGGCCTCGGTCAACCAGCGCATCATCGAAAACGCCGGTGGCTCGCACACCCCGAACGATCTGCTCGATTCGCGCGACCAGCTGCTGGCCCAGCTCAGCGAGCTGGTGAAGATCGCCACCGTGCCGGGCGAGAGCGGCACCGTCAACGTGTTCGTCGGCGGCAGCCAGCCGCTGGTGCTGGGCGCGCAGACCGGTCAGCTGGCGGTGACCCGCGACCCGGTCGACACCTCGCGCATCCAGGTGTCGTTCAAACAGGGCACCACCCAGTCCGACCTCAGCCTGGCCGCGCTGGGCGGTGGCGAACTGGCCGGCATGGTGCGTTTCCTGAACGAAGACCTGGCCTCGGCCCAGAACCAGATCGGCCGCATGGCCCTGGCCACGGCCACCATCGTCAACGACCAGCACGCGCTCGGGGTGGACCTCACCGGCCAGCCGGGCCAGGCCTTCTTTGCGCCCACGCCGCCCCTGGCCGCGCTGGCGGCGCCGGCCAACACCGGCACCGCCGCCTTCAGCGTGACCGTCACCGACCCGACGGCGCTCAAGGCGTCGGACTACGACATCCGCGCCGAAGCCGGCGGCCTGCGCATCATTCGCCTGTCCGACAACACCATGACCCCGCCGGCCGGCAACCCGCCGCTGGCCACCGGCGCGCTGCCGATCGAGGTGGACGGCCTGACCTTCACCCTGGACAGCGGCGCCCTGGGTGCCACCGACCGTTTCCGGGCCCGCCCGTTCGAGGGGGCTGCGCGCAACATCCAGGTGGCCATCGGTGCCCCCGACAGGCTGGCCGCTGCCAGCCCGGTGGCCGTCACCCCCGGCACCACCAACAGCGGCAGCCTGGCGGTGGAGAGCCTGTACGCCACCCAGGCCGACGCCAACCTCACCAGCCCGGTCGACATCACCTTCGGCGCCAACGGCACCTTCACCCTCAGCGGTCCGAGCATTGCTGCCCCCGCCACGGTCTACAACTTCACGCCAGGCCAGCCGATCGAGGTCAATGGCTGGAGCCTGACCTTGCGCGGCGCCCCGAGCGCGGGCGACACCTTCTCGGTGCAGGCCTCGCCGGCCAACGGGCTGGCCCAGAACGCCGGCAACGCCAGCGCCGTGCTGGCCCTGCGCGACCTGGCCACCTACGACGGCGTCTCGCTGTCCGACGGTTATGTGAGCCTGTTCTCCGAGATCGGCACCCGGGTGCAGGGCGCGCAGTTCGCTGCCGAGTTCTCGGGCAATGTGGCGGCCACCGCCGAAGCGGCGCGGGCCGGTGTGGCCGGCGTCAACCTGGACGAAGAGGCCGCCCGGCTGCTGCAGTTCCAGCAGGCTTACCAGGCTTCGGCCAAGTTCCTGCAGATCGCCCAGAGCACCTTCGACAGCCTGCTGCAGACGGTGGGTCGCTGACCGCCCGAACACACCCGGAGACCTTCATGCGCATTGCCACCGCCAACAACTACGACAGCACCATCAAGGTGCTGGCCGACCGTCAGGCCCAACTGGCCCAGCAGCAGGAGCGGCTGGCCACCGGCAAGCGGGTGCTGCGCGCCAGCGACGATCCGGTTGCGGCCACCCTGTCGGAAGCGGCCCGCAACCGGCTGGCCCGTGCCGAGGCCGATCAGCGCGCCCTCGAAGCCTCTCGCACCAGCCTGCAGCAGGCCGAGAGCGGTCTGGCCGAATCGGGCGAACTGATCCAGCGTGTGCGCGACCTGCTGGTCACCGCCGGCAACGCCGGCTTCACCGACAGCGAACGCGAGGACGTGGCCCGCCAGCTTGAAGGCCTGCGCGAACAGCTGATCGCGGTGGCCAACCGCACCGACAGCGCCGGACGCACCCTGTTCGGCGGCCTGGGTGGCGCGGCCACACCGTTCGTGGACCTCTACACCCCCAGCGGCAACGGCGTGGCCTTCAATGGCCAGCGTGGCCAGGCGGCAGCCGGCAACACCGCGCTGCCGCAGGCACTGGACGGCCAGGCCATCTGGATGCAGGTGCCCCAGGGCAACGGCCGCTTCGTGGTCAGCCTGCCCAACACCAACACCGGCGGTGTGAGCACCGGCGTGGGCGAGGTGGTCGACCCGGCCAGCTACACCGGGGGCGACTACCGCATCAGCTTTGCCGAGGTGGCCGGGCAGATGCAGTACACCGTGATCGACGTCAGCAACGGCAACACCCCGCTGGCCAGCCACACCGGCGTGCCCTACGAGCCGGGCAAGTCGGTGCAGTTCGGCGGCATGGGCTTTGTCATCAACGGCAACCCGGCGGCGGGCGACGCCATCGACATCGAAGGATCGCCCGCCCGCACCGACATCTTCCAGGTGGTGCAGAACGCGGTCGACGCGCTGCGTTATGGCGGCGTCAATGAATCGGCCCACCGCAACCAGGAACTGGCCCGTGCCATGACCGAGGTCGACGCCGGTCACGACCGCGTGCTGCTGGCCCGTGGTCGGGTGGGCGAGCTGCTGAACCGCGCCGATTCGCTCGACACCCTGCTGGAAGGCCGGGCGCTCGACAACAAGGCCGAAGATTCGCGCCTGACCGACATCGATCTGGTCAAGGGCATTTCCGACTTCCAGACCCAGCAGCAGGGCCTGGAGGCCGCCATCAAGAGTTATGCCCAGGTGCAGAAGCTCTCGTTGTTCTCGATGATCGGCTGAGGTGCCCGTGCTCGCGACCCAGTCGGTTCTTGACAGTCTGGCGCTGGCCTACGAGCCGGTGTGGGGGCCCGATCGCCACCTGGTGGCGGCGCGGCTGCACCTGCACCCGGTCACGCCCACCGGCATCGACGCCGCCCATTTCATGGAGCTGCTGGGCGAACACTGGCCGGAAGAAGCGCCCACCCTCATCCTCTCCATCGGGTCGCCCCGGCTGCTGCTGCAGACCCTGGCGGTCGACGCGGTGCACAACACCTGCATCGAGGTCCCGGCCGACCTGTTCGGCCGCGCCGACACCGCTGCCCGCCTGTCGATTGCGGTGCGCCGTGGTCACCGGCTGGTCTGCCGCAGCCCGCTGGCGAACCTGCACGGCCCCGGCATGGACAGCGTCGATGCCCGGCCGCTGGTGCACCTGACGGCGGAAGAGGCCCAGCGCCTGCTGACCCCGGCGGTGCCGGGCCGCGCTGCGCCGATGCTGCCGCCCGGACTCATCGTCGGCGGTGCCGACACCCGGACCCTGCTGCGCCACCTGCTGGAGAGCCAGGCGGTGCATGGCGTGCTGGGCTGGCCGGAGGACGATGTGCTGGCCTCGCACCGGCACCACCCGATCAGCTACGACCGCGACATCCTGCATGCGGTGCTGTCCGCCATCGACGACGACGACTGTTCCATCGAGCGCCTGGAGCGGCTGGTGCGCCAGGACGCCGTGCTGGTCTACCGCCTGCTGCTGCTGGTGAATTCCGCCGCCTACGGCAACCGCCGCGAGATCGGTTCGCTGCGCCACGCGCTGATGATGCTGGGCTTCCGCGAGCTCGGTCGCTGGATCACCGAGCAGATCACCGAGGTCGAGCCCGACCCCGACCTGCACCCGGTGCGCCTGGCCATGGTCATGCGGGCCCGGCTGGCCCAGCACCTGCTCATGACCGGTTCCGACGACACCCTGCGCGGCGAGGTGTACGCCACCGCGCTCATGGGTGAACTGGGGCGGCTGCTGCACCAGCCGCTGCCCACGCTGCTCAACAAGCTGCCCCTGCCCGGCCGGATGTTCGACGCCCTGCTGCGCCGGGACGGCCCGTACTTCCCGCTGGTGGACACCGCCCGCGCCATGGGTCAGCCGGCCGACATCACCCGGCTGCCCCTGGTCTGCCGGGTGCACGACATCTCGCTGGAGACCGCCAACCGCAGCTTGCTGCGCATGCTGGCCACCAGCCACAGCCACGCCGGACGGCGCTCGGAACGCATGACCTGAGCCGGGCTGAGCGTCTGCCCGGCGGTACGATCACGCCATGGCAAACGCTTCCTCTTCAGCGCCGGTGCACCGGCGTGCCCTGGTCCTGTTCTCCGGCGGCCAGGACTCCACCACCTGCCTGGCCCATGCGCTGGACCGTTTTGAACACGTCGAGACCCTGGGTTTCGACTACGGGCAGCGCCACCATGTGGAGCTGCAGGCCCGCCTGACCGTGCTGCGCGAGCTGCGCGAACGCTTTCCGCAGTGGGCCACCCGCCTGGGCGACGACCATGTGCTCGATCTGGCCGTGCTGGGCGCGGTGTCCGACACCTCGCTCACCCGCGACATGGCCTTCCGCATGGAGGCCAGCGGCCTGCCCAACACCTTCGTGCCCGGGCGCAACCTGCTCTTTCTGACCCTGGCCGCCGCGCTGGCCTACCGGCGCGGCATGACGGTGCTGGTGACCGGTGTGTGCGAGACCGATTTTTCCGGCTACCCCGATTGCCGCGACGACACCATGAAGGCCCTGCAGGTGGCGCTCACCCTGGGCATGGACCACCGCTTCCTGATCGACACGCCGCTGATGTGGATCGACAAGGCCGACACCTGGCGCATGGCCGAGCGGCTCGGTGGTCAGGCCCTGGTGGACCTGATCGTGGAACACAGCCACACCTGCTACCTGGGCGACCGCACCCACCGCCACGACTGGGGCTGGGGCTGCGGCAGCTGCCCGGCCTGCGAGCTGCGTGCGCGCGGCTGGGCGGCTTACGCCGACGCCACCCGGTAACGCGGCGCACCCGCGCTGCCGTCGCCCGGCACCAGTGTCCACTGCCGGTTGTGGAACGCGGCCACGGCGGGCCGGTGGGCGATGGAGATCAGGGCGCCGTCCTGCTGCTGCACCAGCGCCCGCAGGCGTTCGTAGAGGGCGGCTTCGGCGGCCGGGTCGAGCGCGCTGGTGGCTTCGTCCACGAACAGCCAGCGCGGCTGCTTGAGCAGGGCGCGGGCGGCGGCCAGCCGCTGCTGCTCGCCGCCGGAGAGTTTTTGTCCCCAGCTGTCGACGTCGTCCAGCCGCGCGCCGAGTTCGGGCAGCAGGGCATCGCGCAGGGCCTGGCGCAGCTGGTCGTCGCTGTAGCGCTCGGCCGGCTCCGGGTAGGCCAGGGCGTCGCGCAGCGGGCCGGTGGGAAAGTACGGCCGCTGCGGCAGGAACATGGCGCGTGACCCAAAGTCGGCCGGCAACTGCAGCTGGCGCTGCGCCCAGGGCCAGATGCCGGCCAGCCCCCGGAACAGGGTGGATTTGCCGCTGCCCGAAGGCCCCTGCAGCAGCACCCGGTCGCCCGGGCGCAGGCTCAGGCCGGCGGCGCCCAGCAGGGCCACGCCACCGGGCAGGGTCAAATCGAGGCGGTCGATGGACAGGCCATCGGACGGCCCGGCCGGCGTTGCCGCCACGCCTTCCGCTGCCGGCGCAACGGCCAGCGCCTGGAAGCTTTCCTCGAAGCTGGTGATGCGGTCGGTGGTGGCGCGCCAGGCGGCCAGGCTGCTGTAGTTGTCGACGAACCACGAGAGCGCGTCCTGCACCCGGCCGAAGGCCGAGGCGATCTGGATCAGCTCGCCCAGCTGGATGGCGCCGCTGAAGAAGCGCGGTGCCGCCACGATGAAGGGGAACACCACCGCCGCCTGACCGAAGCCGACCGTGAACCAGGTCAGCCGCTTCTGCGCGTTGATCAGCTGCAGGTAGTTGCCCAGCACCGCCTGGAAGCGCTGGCCGAGGTGGCGGCGCTCCACCGGTTCGCCCCGGTCCAGCGCGATCGATTCGCTGTATTCGCGCACCCGCACCAGGTGGTGGCGGAAGTCGGCCTCGAAGCGCTGCTGGCGGAAGTTCAGCCCGATCTGTGGCCGACCGATGTAGTGGGTGATGACGCTGCCCAGCACGCAATAAACCACCGCCATCCAGACCATGAAGCCGGGGATGTCCCAGCTCTGGCCGTTGAAGTTGAAGGCAAAGCTGCCCGAGAGCGACCACAGGATGCCCACGAAGCTGACCAGCGTGACCACGGCGTTGAGCAGCCCCATGGACAGGCTCACCGAATAGCTGGTGAACAGGTTCATGTCTTCGGCGATGCGCTGGTCCGGGTTGTCCGGCGGGGCGTCGGTGCCGCGCGCATGGCGTTGCAGCTCCAGCTGGTAGAAGGCCTGCTGTCCGAGCCAGCGGTCCATGTAGTGGCCGGTCATCCAGGCGCGCCAGCGCATCTCCAGCAACTGGGTCAGGTAGAAGCGGTAGACGGCCACCAGGATGAAGCCGAACGCCAGGTAGGTGAAGCGGCCCAGCTCGCGCCAGAACACCTCGGCGTCCTTGTTCTGCAGCGCGTCGTAGAACACCCGGTTCCACTCGTTGATCAGCACCAGCATGTAGACCGCGCCCAGGTTGAGCGCCACGATGGCCGCCAGCAGGCCCCGGGCCTTCCACTTTTCTTCGGAGCTGAAGTAGGGGGCGGTGAGGCGGGCCACCTTGCCGGTGAACTCGCGGAACGCTTGCCAGCGCGACATCGGCACGGACGGGGTGTCTGTCATGAGACCTCAGGGGTTGGCGATGCCGCTGGCCACATGCCCGGCGGGCACATGGCGGGCGGCGGATTCGATGTGGCCGGTCTGATCGTCGAAGAAGAAGTCGGGTTCAAAGGCCCGCAGGAACTCGCCCTTGTCCATGCCGCCGAGGAACATGGCCTCGTCGACCTCGATGTTCCAGTCCATCAGGGTGCGGATGGCGCGCTCGTGGGCCGGGGCGCTGCGGGCGGTCACCAGCGCGGTGCGGATGCGCATGTGCGGCGTGCCTTCCTGCTGCAGCCGCTGCAGCGCTTCGAGCAGTGGCTTGAAGGGCCCGCCCGGCAGCGGCTGACCGGCCTTGGCCGACTCGTGCTGCTGGAAGGCCGGCAGGCCCTGCTTCTGGTAGACCTGTTCGGCTTCGTCGGAGAACAGCACCGCGTCGCCGTCGAAGGCAATGCGCACCTCGTTGGGGTAATTGTTGGGTGCCCGGGCCGAGTGGGTGGCCACGGTGGCGGCGGGGAAGCCCATGTTGAGTGCGGCGCGCACATCGGCCGCGTTGGCCGAGAGGAACAGGTTGGCCTTGAGCGGGGCCAGGTAGCGCCAGGGGTCGCGGCCGCGGGTGAACACGCCGCGCTGCACCTGCAGGTCGTGGTCCTTGACCGAGCGGAACACCCGCAGGCCGGAGACCGGGTCGTTGCGCGAGAGCATGACCACCTCGACCCGCTGGTTGGCGGCGTCGTTGAAGCTCAGCAGCTTGCGGATCAGCGAAAAGGCCACGCCGGGGTGGGCCGGCTCGTCCAGCTTCTCCAGCTGCAGCCGCATGTAGGCGCGGTCGTCGCCCTTCTCGAACAGGTGGTTCTCGGCTTCAAAGTCGAACAGGGCGCGCGAGGAGATCGCCACCACCAGTTTGCCGTCCAGCGTCACGCCCATGGGTTCAGGTCACCAGTTGGTTGAGCTGGATGATGGGCATGAGCACCGCCAGCACGATGAGCATCACGATCAGGCCCATGCCGACGATCAGCAGGGGTTCCAGCAGGGTCGCCATGTTGAGCGAACGGCGCTGCACCTCGGAGCCCAGCTGGTCGGCCGCGCGCTGCAGCATGGCCGGCAGGTCGCCGGTCTGTTCGCCCAGGCGGGCAAACAGCACCAGCAGCGGTGGAAAGCGACTCTGGCTGGCCAGGGCCGATGCCAGCGGCGCACCCTCGCGCACCAGCACCAGCGCGGCCAGCGCATCGGCCCGCAGCGCCTGGTTGTGCAGGGTTTCGGCGGCGGTCTGCAGGGCGCGCAGGATGGGCACACCCGCGCCGGCCAGCATGGCCAGGGTGGCGGCGAACCGGGCGGCGTTGTAGCCCCGGGCAATGCGCCCGGCCAGCGGCAGCCGCAGCCAGGCCTGGTCCATGCGCAGCCGCAGGGCGGGCTGGCGGCGGGCCAGCTGCAGGCCGACGGTCCCCAGCAGCAGCACGCCCAGCAGCAGCCAGCCCCAGCTGCGCACGAAGCCGCTGATGCCCAGCATGACCACGGTCAGCAGCGGCAGCGCACGCTGGCTGCCCTCGAACACGCTGGCCACCTGCGGCACCACATAGGCCACCAGAAAAATGACGATGACCACCGCCACCAGGGTGACGATGGCCGGGTAGAGCGAGGCGGCGATCAGCTTGTTGCGCAGGGCTTCGCGGGCCTCCAGGTCGTCGGCCAGCCGCTCCAGCACGGCGGCCAGCTGGCCGCTCTGCTCGCCGGCGGCGATCACCGCGCAGTACGACGCCGAAAACTCCTGCGGATGGTCCGACAGGCTGCGGGCAAATGAGGCGCCGCCATTCACCTCGGAGCGCAGCACCGCCACCAGGCGTTGCTGGCGCGGGTCTTCGGCTTCATCACCCAGGGCGGCCAGGGCCCGTTCCAGGGGCAGGCTGGCACCGACCAGCCCTGCGAGCTGGCGGGTCCAGACCGCCAGGCCGGAGGCGTTGAACACGCGGCGGCCACGCAGGGCCCGGCTGCTCTGCACCCCTTCCGGGGCGGCCTTGGCGGGCTCCACCGCCAGCGGCACCAGCGAACGCGCCCGCAGCAGCGCTCGGGCTGCGCGGGCGGTGTCGGCGTCGATCAGGCCGCTGCGGGTGTTGCCCTGGTCGTCCAGGGCTTCGAAGGAGTAGGCGGGCATCCGGTCATGTTAGCGCGGCCGCATGACGAACCCCGGCCTGCGGGGCTTCAGGTCAGCTCGAGGATGGTGCGCTTGATCTGGCGGTGCGAACCCAGCGCCGGCGTCATGGTCCAGCGGTCCAGACGGTCGTTGCCGATGCGCAGCATGCCGGTGTGCTGGGTGATGTCGGCGTCGGTCTTGGCGTCGTCGCCGACGAAGCCCAGCGCCACCCGCACCCGCTCCACATCCTGCCGGCGGCCGGTCAGGAAGGTCCAGCCGGGCTGGATGTTGTAGTGGCGGATGTAGTCGCGCAGCGCGGCCGCGTTGTCGAACTCCGGCCGCAGCGTGATCGAGTACAGGAAGATCTCGCGGCCCACCCGCGAGCCCAGCTCCTCGTGCACCTGGCGCAGGTTGGCGGTGTTCTTCGGGCAGATGCCTTCGCAGATGGAATACATCATGTTGAAGGCCACCAGCTTGTCGCGTATGAGGTCGTCGTAGAACTTCACCTTGCGGCCATCGTGTGTTTCCAGCGTCACGTTGGGGAAGTAGTCGGCCATGCTGCTGCGCCGGCGCAGCGAGGGCAGGGCGGCCTGGGCGGTCACCGGCGCCAGCAGGGCGGTGCCGGCCAGGCGCAGAAGGTTGCGTTTGCTGTTCATGTGGGTGCTCCTGAATCGGTTGGGCTTCAGACCACGTCGAACCGGATCATCATGGCGTGATCCTCGTGCGAGAGGTTGTGGCAGTGCATGACGTACTTGCCGGTGAAGTCGCGGAACTTGATCAGCACTTCCACGCGCTCGTCGGGGGCCAGGGCCACCACGTCCTTGCGGCCGCGTTCGTGCGGCGGCGGCGCCTTCCCGTTGCGCGAGAGGATGCGGAACTCCTCCATGTGGATGTGGATGGGGTGGAACCAGCTGCCGTGGCCCTGCAGCGTCCAGATCTCGGTGCTGCCCTTCGGGATGACGGCGGCCGGCTTCTCGACATCGAACAGCTCGCTGTTGACGGCCCACATCGAGTTCTTCTTGTCGAAGTCCCAGAAGCGGCGCTTGGTGACCTGGCTCAGATCGATAGGGGGCTGCTCGCGCAGGCGCTCCGGCACCCGGCTGTTGTCCGGGGTGGTCGGGTTGGCCGCCACGTCGAAACGCAGCACCTCGGTGCCGCGCGACACCAGGCCCTCGGGACCACGACCGTCCTTCATGGCCAGCCGGTTCACCAAGTACAGCTTGGTGCCCAGCGGGTACTTGCTGAAGTCGATCACGATGTCGCTGCGCTCGCCCGGGGCCAGACGCACGCGGTTCATGGTCAGCGGTGCCTCCAGCAGGTTGCCGTCGTTGGCGATGTACTGGAAGTCTTCCGAGTTCGTCCCGTTCATGAGGTAGAACTCGTAGAAGCGGGCGACGCTGGCGTCGACGAAGCGGAAGCGGTACTTGCGGCGCTGCACCCGGAAGTAGGGCTGGATCTTGCCGTTGACCGTGATCTTGTTGCCCAGGTGGCCCTTGTTCTCCGACATCGGGTTGAACACCATGTTGCCGCTGGCGTCGAACTGCACGTCGGAGATCATCAGCACCTGGTCGTAAGTGCCGACACCGCTGGGCAGGCGCAGGGCCTGCGGGTTGGGGTCGTTCTCGTTGCCCGAGTCGATCTCGTCGAACAGGATGTACGAGCCGATCATGCCGCGGTAAACGTTCTGTTCGGTGTAGTCCATGCGGTGGTCGTGGAACCACAGGGTGCCCAGCGCCTCGCGCGGGTCGCCCACGCCGTTGGGGTCGGTCGAGAACCCGGCGTAGTAGTTCATGAACAGATGGTCTTTGTAGTTGCCGGCGCGGGTCAGGCCCGGGCCGTGGCGCAGCGTGCCCCAGTAGTCACCGGCAAATCCGTCGCTCTCGGAGGCGCAGTGCAGGTTGTGCAGGTGCACCGAGATTTCGGGCGACCCAAAGCCCACCGCATACGGGTCGATCTGGTTCACGAAGCGCACCAGGGCGGCTTCGTCGTAACGCGAAACGATGCAGGGGCCGGGGAAGGTGCCGTCGTAACCGCGGATGGTCTGGGTCGGCAGGTTGGGGTGGAACGAGTGCTGGCCTTCCTTCACCACGATCCGGTACAGGGCGTGGGGCGGTTCGCCCCAGATCTGGTGCGGTGCCCGCCCGGCCTCTTTCGGCCCGGCTTCACGGGTCGGTGGGGGCAGCAGTTCGGCCACCGGCTTCTTGGGCCGCATCACGGTCAGCGGCATGGTCCAGGGGGCGGTGGGCGGTCCGGGCGGCACGTCTTCCGCCTGGGCCTGCTGGCTCGGGGCCAGGCCCAGGCCGGCGGCCACGGCGCTGGCGGCGCCCAGCTTGAGGGAATCGCGCCGGCTCATGCCGGTGGCGCTGCGGCTGGCCTGATCCGGCCCTGGTGTGTGGCTCTTGTTCATGTCGAAGCTCCCGTCGCGGTGTGGGGGCCGGCATGCGACGGGAAATGCCGTCGCCGTGCCGGGGAGGACGCCGTTGACAAACGTCAACATCTGGCAGGCTTTGAAGCACTTCGCCAGATTTGCTTACAACCGGTATCCGTCCGCGTGATTTTTCGGTGAGGGCTTCAAGGGGTCAATCAACAGTCTGTGTAGACCGAACCGGTGTCATAAACCGGGGTGACCGATCGGTCACTTGAGAAAATGAATACCTTTATTTCAACAAAAGTAGTCCTTCGGGGCTAAAACCTCCGACTGACAGTGGAATGTCACAAAGTTGGTGCGGACGTTAACAAACGTAACCAAGGTAACAAGATGAGAAATAAAGCCGGCCTTAAGGTCAACAAAAAACCCCCGCAGCTTCAGCTGACGGGGGTTTTTGAACCGCGTTCAGGCGCGCGGCCGGATCAGACGTCGCGGGTGACGCGCAGCAGCTCTTCGCTGGTGGTGACGCCGGCCTGCACCAGGCGCTGACCGTCGTCGCGCATCAGCACCATGCCGCCGGCCAGTGCGCATTCGCGCAGCTCGGCCTCGCTGGCCTGGCGGTGGATGAACGCGCGCAGCGCCTCGTCGGCCATCAGCAGTTCAAACACGCCGGTGCGGCCGGCATAACCGGTCTGTCCGCAGGCCTCGCAGCCGGCACCCTGGCAGGCGGTGCAGGTCTTGCGGACCAGCCGCTGGGCCAGCACACCCAGCAGCGATGAGCTCAGCAGGAAGGGCTCCACGCCCATGTCGGCCAGCCGGGTGATGGCGCTGGAAGCGTCGTTGGTGTGCAGGGTGGCCAGCACCAGGTGGCCGGTGAGCGAGGCCTGGATGGCGATCTGCGCGGTCTCGAAGTCGCGGATCTCGCCGATCATGATCACGTCCGGGTCCTGCCGCAGGATGGCGCGCAGGGCCTTGGCGAAGGTCAGGTCGATCTTGGCGTTGACCTGCGTCTGGCCGATGCCGGGCAGCTCGTATTCGATCGGGTCCTCGACCGTCATGATGTTGCTGCTGCCGGCGTCCAGCCGCTGCAGCGCGGCATACAGCGTGGTGGTCTTGCCGGAGCCGGTGGGACCGGTCACCAGGATGATGCCGTGGGGCTGGCGCACCAGCTGGTCGAAGCGGCGCAGCACCTCGCCCTGCATGCCCACCGACTCCAGCTCCAGCTGGCCTTCGCTCTTGTCGAGCAGGCGCAGCACGGCGCGCTCGCCGTGGGCGCCAGGCAGGGTGGAGACCCGCACATCCACCGCCCGGGTCCCGATGCGCAGGCTGATGCGGCCGTCCTGCGGCAGCCGTTTTTCCGAGATGTCGAGCTCGGCCATGATCTTCAGCCGCGAGATCAGGGCCGCGTGCAGCGCGCGGTTGGGCTGCACCACTTCCCGCAGCGTGCCGTCGACCCGGAAGCGCACGCTGGAGTGCCGTTCGTAGGGCTCGATGTGGATGTCGCTGGCGCCGTCGCGCACCGCCTGGGTCAGCAGCGCATTGAGCATGCGGATGATGGGCGCGTCGTCGGCGGCCTCCAGCAGGTCTTCGATGGCGGGCAGCTCCTGCATCATGCGGCTGAGGTCGGCCACGCCCTGCACCTCGCTCACCACCGCCGCCGCACTCGATTCGTTGCCGGCATAGGCGGCGCTGATGCGCTGGGCCAGCTCGTCGGCCGGCAGCCAGCGCACCTCGCGCGGCGGCTGCCCGCCCTGCCAGCGCAACAGCTCCGACAGGGCAGAGGCGCGCTGCCGCTGCCGCAGCGGGTCGGGGCTGTCCAGCGCAGCGCCCAGCAACACGGCTGGCGCGCCGTCGCGGTCCTGCTCCAGCAGCCAGAGATGCTCGCGGGCAAACGCGTAGGGCAGCGGGTACTTCACGGCCGGACCTTGGGCGCTTCGTTGGGGGGCGGCAGCACCGGCGATTCGTTGATCGGCAGCACGCTGCTGCTGGCCGGCTGCACCTCGCGCTGGGCGGCCCGCATCAGGTCGTAGCGGTCCAGCGCCAGGTTGGTGGTCTCGCGGCTGTCGCGCATGACCACCGGGCGCAAGAACACCATCAGGTTGGTCTTGCGCCGGCTGCGGCTCTCGCTGCGGAACAGGTTGCCCAGCACCGGCACATCGCCCAGGCCGGGCACCTTGTCCTGGTTGCCGGCGTATTCGTCCTGCAGCAGGCCGCCCAGCACCACGATGGCGCCGTCGTCCACCAGCACGGTGGACTCGATGCTGCGCACGTTGGTGATCAGGCCGGTGGGCGAGTTCACCGACTGCGGCTGCACATTGCTGACCTCCTGGTAGATGGTCATCTTGATGGTGCCGTTCTCGCTGATCTGCGGCCGCACCCGCAGGGTCAGGCCGACGTCCTTGCGCTCGATGGTCTGGAACGGGTTGACCGCGCCGTTGGCCGCGCCGGTGTTGGTGAACTGGCCGGTCACGAAGGGCACGTTCTGGCCGATCACGATGCGGGCTTCCTCGTTGTCCAGCGTCAGCAGGTTGGGCGTGGACAGGATGTTGCCGTCGCCGTTCTGCTGCAGGAAGCGGGCCAGGAAGCCCAGCACGTACACGCCGTTGTTGCGCCGCGCTATGCCCAGGTTCAGGCCGGGCGCGGGGGAAAAGTCGTCCTGCTTGGAGAGGTCGACGATGCTGCGGCCACCGCTGCCGAAGTTGGTGCCCAGCAGGCCGATGGTGCGGTCGCCGTCGCGGCCCGAAGCGCCTTGCCACTGGATGCCGAATTCGGCCGCCTTGTCGGCGTTCACCTCGGCGATCAGGCTCTCCACATACACCTGCGCCCGGCGCGAATCGAGCTGGTCGATGACGGCGCGCAGTTGCCGGTACTGCGGCTCGGGCGCCGTGATGATCAGCGAGTTGGTGGCCGGGTCGGCCTGTATCTGGCCGCCGGTGCTCGGCCCTTCATTGCTCGCCAGCGGCGCGCTGGCGGCCGCAGAACCGGCGTTGCCGCCGAAGTTCCCTGCCGCACTGGCGCCGGTGGAAAGGCCGCCAGCCAGCCCGCTGGAGGTCGCCCCCGCGGTGCGCAGCACGCTGCCCGAGGCGGGTGCCGAACCGGCGCTGCCGGAGATGGCGGCCCGCAGCGTGGCGGCCAGCGCTACCGCGTTGGCGTTCTTGAGGTAGACCACATGGATGTTGCCCGCCGCCTGCGCGCCGGCGGTGGGCTGGTCCAGCCGCGTCACCAGCGAACGCACCAGCGCCAGCCGCGCCGGGTTGGCGGCGCGCAGCACCAGCGCATTGCTGCGCGGCTCGGCCACGATGGTGGTGCGGTAGCTGGCGTCGCCGGCCGCAGCGGCACCGTTGCCGCCACCGCCGCCGGTGCTGCCGCCGGGTTCGATCAGGCGCTGCACCAGCGGCACCAGATCGGCGGCCAGCGCGTGCTGCAGCGGAATGATCTCGATGTCGGTGGCGCCCGCCACGTCGAGCGAGGCAATGATGCGGCCGATGCGTTGCAGGTTGTCGGCGTAGTCGGTGATGACCAGCGAGTTGTTGCCCGGGTTGACGTTGATGGTGTTGTTGGGCCCGATCAGGGGCCGCAGCACCGGCACCAGGTTGTTGGCCGACTCGTGGTTGAGCCGGAAGATCTGGGTGACCACCGTGTTCGGTGCCGCACCGGGGCCGGCACCGGCCACCACCACGCTGCCCATGAGCTTGGCATCGGCCTCCGGCACCACCTTGTAGAGCCCGCCGGTGTCCACCAGCGAGAAGCCCTGCTGCCGCAGCGCCGCCGCGAACTGGTTGACGGCGGCTGCCGGCGTGACCGGCCGGTCGGTGGCCAGCGTGATCTGCCCCTGCACCCGGGGATCGACCACCACATTGCGGCCGGTGATGGTGGCCATGGTGCGGGCCACCGCCTCGATCTCGGCGCCCACAAAGTTCAGCGTCACCGGCTCGTTGCTGCGCACCGGCTGGGCTTGCAGCGGCAGGCTGGCCAGGCCCAGGGCCAGCAGCGTGCCGGTCAGGGTCCGGCGCAGCCGGTGGGTGGTGGAGCCGGTGCGGGCCGGGCGTTCGCTGCGGCGGGTGTCGGGGCGCGAGGCGTTCATGTCGGTGTCCCTGTGGGGTGTCGGGCGTGGACGGGCATCAGCCCATCTGGAGCAGGGAGCGGTCGCCGCGGCGCCGCCCCATGAGGTTGAGCAGGTTGGCCAGATCGGCCTCGTGGGCGGGAGCGGCCCGGGCTTCGCCGGCGAAGCGCAGGCGTCCGGCGCGCCAGCTGCCCTGGCCCTGAATCTGCAGGGCGCCCGATTCGGTGCGCACGCCGATGCGGGGTGGCAGACCGTCGGTGGCCTCCAGCGTGGCCTGGTAGCTGCCCAGCGGCCGCACCGTGGCCAGCCGCGAGGCGATGTCGGTGGCCTGCAGGCTGGCCTGGCCGTCCAGCGCCCAGCCGCCGTCCTGCCAGCGGGCCTCCAGGGCGTCGGTCTGCAGCCGCAGCTGGCCTTCCAGCTGGAGCGTGTTCCAGGGCGTTCCCAGGCCGGCCAGCAGGGCCGCCGGCCAGGCCACATCCCAGGCCGCAGCAGCCACTCGCCAGCCGCTGGCCGAAGGGTGGGTGGCCAGCTGCAGGGCGGTGCTGGCGCAGCAGGGCAGGCTCAGGCCCAGACGCAGCGCGGGCCAGGCGCCGGCCAGACCGGGGCGCAGCCGCCACTGCAGGCCGCCGGGCAGTCCGGCGCGGTCCCGGCTGTCGGCACCGGCGCTGAGCACCAGATCGGCCGAGCCGTTCCAGACCGTGCCGCGCGCGTTCACCAGCTGCACCTGCCCGGCCGTGGCCTGGGTCACGCGGTCGGTCAGCCAGCGGGCCGGCGCAAAAAAAGTCAAAGCCAGCAGCAGGCCCAGCACGGCGGCGGCCCACAACAGGGCAGGGCGGGCGATGGCGGGGGCGCTGCGCATGGGGCCGGGGTGTCAGTTGCCGCCCGTGGCGGGGCCGCTCAGGACCAGGGTGCCGTTCCAGCGGCCGTCGTCGCCGCGCCGCAGCTCGGCCGTGACCGGTGTGATGCGGGCATTGATGCGCGCCTGCTCGATCCAGGCCGCCAGGGCGGCCGGTTCGGCGTCGCGCACCGTCAGGGTGGCCTGGCCGGCGGTGATGCTCACCCGCGAGCTGCCCGAGAGCCGCGTGGTGGCGGCTTCGAGCGAGCGCTGCACCTCCGACGGCGCCGGTGCCTGCGCGGCTCCGCTGTCCTTGAGGCCGGCGGCCGTGGCCGCCAGCTGCTGCATGCGGGCCATGCGGAGGTCGAGCGCCTGTTGCTGCGCCGGTGCTGCTGCCAGCGTGCGCCACGCCGGCAAGACGGCCACCGCCAGCAACAGGCCGGTCAGCACCACCCCGGCCATGACGGCCAGCAGGCGGCGCTCGCGGGCGCTGAGTGCCGACAGCCGTTGCCGCGCTTCTTCTCGCAGCGGTGCCAGCAACGAGGTCAGGGCGTTCATGGGCGGGCCTCCCCGGTGGGCAGGGCCGTCAGCACCAGGCCCTCGCTGTCGGTCTGCAGCCGCCAGCCGGCCTGCGCCAGACCGTCCTGCAGACCCTGCAGCCGGGCCGCTTCCACCCGCCAGCCGTCCAGCCGCAACTGGCCGTCGCGGAAGGCGATCTGGTCGGGCGTGGGCAGGGCGCCGTTGTCCGGCAGCACCGCGCCCAGGGCGGCCAGCAGCGATTCGAGGTCGGACCGGCCCAGCACGCCGGCGCTGCGTTGCAGCCGCTCCACCTCGCGCTGCATCTGCACCGGCGCATCGAGCACCAGCGTGACCGCTGGAAAGTTCTGCTGCAGTACCTGATCGATGGCAGCGCGCTGCGCCGCCTGCGACCGCCGTTCCTGCTGGGCCGCCAGGTTCAAGCCCAGCAGCTGCACCACCACCAGCCCGGCCAGGCCGAGGCGGGCCGGGCGCCAGGCCGGGGCGCGCCAGAACTGTTGCCACCACTGGCCGATCTTCTGGCCCTGGCGTGCGCTGCTGCTCAGGCTGAAGCCGAACTGCGCCAGGTTCCAGGGGCCTTCGGTGCTGCGCTGCAGCCATTGCGGCCAGGTGACAACCGACACCGGGCGTTGCAGCGCGGCCTCGGTGGCGCCGGCCACCGGGGCGTCGGCCATCCAGCGCGCGCCGGCTTCGGTCGGGGTCGGCAGGTTGGCCATGCCGGCCAGCGGCAGGCAGGTCACGCCCTGGTCGTCCTGGCGCGACACCCAGGCCTCGCCCTGCCATTCAAAGCCCCAGTGCAGCGGCGGGCTGCCCTCGGCCTGCGGCCACAGGGCCGGCGCGATGCGCACCACCCGGTGTCCGCCTTCCTGCAGCAAGGTCAGCCAGGCCGCCAGCGGTTCGCGCCGGCAGGCGGCCACCCACAGCGTCTGGCCGGGCCGACCGCCCGGCTCCAGCGCCAGGTGGAGCTGGTCCACCTCGTCCAGCAGCCGGTCTTCCAGCAGGCCGTCCAGCGCCGCCCGCACCCGGTTGGCCGGCATGCGCGGCAGCGCCACCGCATGCCACGACACCGCCAGCGGGGGCAACACCAGCACCACGTCGTCGTCGCGCGGCAACAACGAGACCGGCCCTCGACCGTGGCGGGGGGATGCGGCGTCCGGGCCCGGCTGCACCCAGTCCAGCTCGCTGGTGGGGCGCACGGCCGCGCCGGCCTCGAATTCGACAGGACAGACGATGAGCACAGAAGGGGGGCCACGGGGCCGCAGAAAAGGCCGAAAAGTCACCCCGAAGCATTACTCCACGGGGTTTATGACCATTCTAGGGAAGCCGTGTGACAAATGGCGTCCGGCCCTGCAGCGATTCGGCCGCAGCGTTGTCAACTGCGCGAAAACCGCTCCCGCCACAGCACCTTCACCCCCTGGTTGCTGCGCTGCACCACCGATCGCTCCTCGATGGTGATGTCGTCCAGCCGCAGCCGGCCCCGGATCTCGAAATGGCGGCTGCGCACGTCGTGGTAAATCTCCGACAGCGGATTGCCCTCCACCACCCGGTCGCCGAACAGCGCGCGGCGCGCCTCGGCCAGGGTGACCAGCGGCTGGCGTGTGCGGGCCAGCACCAGCGCCCGGGCCTGGGTGGCGTCGATGTCGGGAATGGCCGCTTCCAGCGCCTCGGCCGATGCGGTGTTCAGGTTCAGGGGCGCGCGGCCGGGCAGCAGCGTGGCGTGCGGCTCCAGCACCGCCAGGCTGGCGCTGGAGATGCCCAGCCAGCGCAACTGGGCAAAGCGCTGCGGTATCAGGGCGGTGGCCGAGGGGCGCGGGTCGGTCAGGGCCTGCTGCAGCGTCTGCCGCCAGGCCTGGGCGGCGGCTTCCAGCTCGCCCACCGGCAGACCCAGCCGCGCATACAGGCGCCGGAAGGCTTCCAGGTCCACCGGGGAGATTTCCGCCTTCAGTTCGTTGCCGCTGCCGCTCTGGCGCACCAGGTTGCCGAAGTTCAGGCGCGACTGCAGGTCGATGACCTCGCCGGAGAAAAAGGCCTCCAGCAGCTCGTCGCCGCGCTCGTTGGCGTCCAGCGCCAGAAAACGGGACAGCCGGGCTTCCTGCAGCGGCAGCGCCCAGGGTTCGCCCAGGTGGTCGGGCTGGCCGGCGATCTGGTTGGCACGGCCGTCCTCGCGCAGGATCAGGCGTGTCCAGTCCAGCGCGCCGGTGAGCAGCCAGCCGGCCTGCAGCCGCACCCGCTGTGCCCGTTCGATCTCGATGGCCCGCCATTGCTGCCAGAGCGAGGCACTGGCGAGCACCGCCACCAGCGTGACCATCAGCATGGCCAGCAGCAGGGCGGCGCCGCGCTGGTGCCGTTGTGGCCTCATCGCGCGGCCTCCAGCGTCGGGCGGACCCAGTCGATGCGCAGGCGTCCGCCCTGGGGCAGCCCGGGACCGAGGTCGAGCACCAGGCGCACCCCGTCCGGCACGACCGACGCGGTGGTGCGGCTGCTGGCGGCGGGTGGGGCTTCGTCCGACACCAGCGGGGCGGCGTCGTTCACCACGGCTTCAGCCGCCGCCTGGGCTGCCTTGGCCAGGTCGGGCGGCAACCCGGCCGGCAGTTCGGCGCTGGCCGCCGTGGAGGCCGACGGCGCGCTGGCCGGGGTTTCGTTGCCGATCGACGACTGCGGGTTGGTCCAGCTGCCGCCGCGGTGGAAATAGATCTGCCAGTCGGTCAGCGGCAGCAGATCGACCACGCCCTCGGTGGCCTGCCCGCCGCGCCCCCAGTCGCCACCCGCCTGCCACGCGCGGGCCAGGGCTTCGCGGCTGCGCACCGGTTCCGACTGCCAGCGCATCCAGCGCGAACCGCCGGCGCTGTCGCGTCGGGCCCAGGCCACCACCCGCAGGCCTTCGCTGTCGAGCCGGGACTGCAGCGCGTCGTTGCGGGTCAGCCGCAGCACCCGGCCGTCAAATTCGATCGGCCGGATCTCGCCGGTGTCGATCAGGGTATCCAGGTCGGCCGTCCATTGCCCGGTGGCGGCCTGCAACCGCTGCAGGCCGGCGGCGTGGTCGCGGTTGATGTCGCGCCCGCGCTGCATGCCGTCGATGGCGCGCCAGCCGAGCAACGCCACCACCGCCATCACCGCGATGGCGACCAGCATCTCCACCAGCGTGAAGCCGCGCGGGCGCATCAGAAGCGCCCCATCACGGTGGACACCTGCAGCAGGGTGCCGGCGTCGGTCTCGCCATCGGCCGAGGGCCGGAGCACGGCGGCGTCGATGCGCCGGAAATTGGGGTTGGGGGTGGTCTGCACCGTCAGCCGCACCTGCAGCTGCCGCCGCCCCTGCTCGCAGCCCACGGTGGTGGTGCCGGTGCCGGGCAGCTGGCGCACCAGCCGCAGCCGGGCCAGCTCGTTGGCGGCACAGATCTCGGCCAGCCACTGTTCCTCCTGGCGCTCGCTGGCCCGGGTGAGGGCGGCGCTGGCCTGCAGCCCGGCGAGCAGGGTCACGGCCACCACCGCCAGGGCCACCATCACCTCGATCAGGGTGAAGCCGCGCGGGCTTTTCATGCCCGCCTTCATGGTGTGCCCCGGAGCACGCTGAACGGCCCCAGGCCGTCGCTGGCCAGGGTCAGCCGGGCCTCGCCCAGGCGCAGTTCGATGCGCTGCGGCACGGTCAGGGGTTCGGGGCCCAGCACCAGCCAGCGGGCTTCGGCGGGCTGCACGATCTGCACCGTGGTGCCCTCGTGCAGCCACGGCTTCGGCTGGGGTACCGGTGTCGAGGCGGTCGGGGTGGCCGCACCCGCCGGCCCGAACCCGAAGCCGTCGGTGCCGGCCCGCCACAGCACCGGCACGCCGCTGGTGCGCGACTGGGCCCGGGCCGCGTCGAGCAGGGCGCCCAGCCGAAGGGCTTCGGTTTCCAGCCGGGTCTCGTTGCTGTCGCGCAGGCTGACCACCACGCTGGTGGTGGCCAGGGCGATCAGCGCCACCACCACCATCAGCTCCAGCAGCGTGAAACCGCGGTGGGCGCGCATGCGGGCTCAGCGGGCGGGCCGCCTCACTGCCAGCTGCCGACGTCGGCGTTCAGGCCATCGCCGCCGGGGGCGCCGTCGGCACCCAGCGAGAGCACGTCCACATCGCCGTGCACGCCCGGGTTGATGTACTGGTAGGGCCGGCCCCAGGGGTCGGCCGGCAGTTTGTCCAGGTAACGCCGCCAGTTGGTCGGTGCCGGCGCGGCGCTCGGCCGGTTGACCAGCGCGGCCAGGCCCTGTTCGGTGGTGGGGTAGCGCTGGTTGTCCAGCCGGTACAGCTTGAGCGCCTGCACCAGGTTGTTCACATCGGTGCGGGCGGCGGTGACCCGCGCATCGTCGGCGCGGTCGAGCACGTTGGGCACGATCAGGGCGGCCAGCACGCCGATGATGACCAGCACCACCATCAGCTCGATCAGGGTGAAACCCCGCGCCAGGGCGCGCGGCAGGCGGGTCCGCAGGGGGGTCGGACGGGAAGGGGAGGGCACGGCGGTCTCCGTTCTGAGGGTCCATGCCGTGATCGTTCTGTCACGGCTCGGTGATCATAATGTCGCATGAACATGACAAGCCGACTGCAGCGCTGGGCCCCGGCCACCACCGGGGTCGTTCTCTGGCTGTTGGCCGGGCTGGCTGCCGGCTATTGGGGTCTGCAACTGCTCGGGCGCTCGCCGGAAGTGCCGGTGCCGCCACCGGCCACCGCCCCGGCGGCTCCCGATGGCGCAGCGGTGGCCCGTGCGCTGGGTGCGCTGGGGTCGAGCGAGGCCGTGCCCGACGACGCCGCCCCGCTGGCCGCCGGCGATGCCCGCCATGTGCTGCAAGGCGTGGTGGGCGACCGGGGTGATGGCGTGGCCGCGCTGATTGCCGTGGCCGGCCGGCCGGCGCGGCCGTTCCGCATCGGCATGGCGGTGGACGAGGGTCTGGTGCTGCACTCGGTCCAGGGCCGTACCGCCCGGCTGGCACCTTCCACCCGCAGTGCGCCCACCGTGGAGCTGCGCCTGCCCGATCCGGCGCCCTGACGCCCCAACCGACATGACCGGGCGGACCGACGCCATCGACCCCGCTGCCGAACACCTGCGGCCGTCCGGCAGCCTGCTGGTCAACCTGGGCGACGAGCTGCAGCGGCATGCGCCGTTCAACGAGATGGATGTGGCCCATGTGCGCGAGTTCGTGGCCGCATCCCGCCAGGCCTACTTCGCGCCGGGCGAAACCGTGGTCTCGCCCGACGACGGTCCGGTGCGGGAGCTGTTCTTCATCCGCCGCGGTGCCGTGACCGGCAAGCGGGGCCTGTCGGATGTGTCCGGCGGAGCGTTCCAGTACGAGGCCGGCGACCTGTTTCCCATCAGTGCGGTGCTGGCACAACGGGCGCCGACCACCAGCTACAGCGCCACGGAAGACACCTTCGTGCTGGCCGTACCGGTCGAGGCCATGCAGGCACTGGCCGAACGCAGCGCGCTGTTCGGTGATTTCCTGAACCGCCGCATCCTGAAGTTTCTGGAACTCTCCCGGGCCGCCCTGCAGGTGGCCTATTCGTCCCAGGCGCTGGCCGAGCAGTCGCTGGAGACCCCGCTGTCCCGACTGGGCCAGACCGGGCAGAAACCCCCGGTGACCTGCCTGCCCGAGACGCCGCTGCGCGAGGTGCTGTCCATCATGCAGGCCCAGCGCATCGGCTCCATGCTGGTGGTCGACGCGCAGCAGCGACTGCTCGGCATCCTGACCCGCTCCGACGTGCTCGGCCGGGTGACGCTGGCCGAGGTGCCGCTGGATGCACCGATCGCGCAGGTGATGGTGAGCCCGGTGCATTCGCTGCGCCACGACCAGACCGCCCAGGACGCCGCGCTGCTGATGTCGGCGCAGGGCATCCGCCATGTGCCGGTCACCCAGGAGGGCCGGGTGATCGGCATGGTCTCCGAGCGCGATCTGTTCGCCCTGCAGCGCCTGAGCCTCAAGCAGGTGAGCAGCAGCATCCGCAACGCGCCCGATGTCGAAACGCTGCGCGTGGTGGCGCACGACATCCGTCGGTTTGCCCGCACGCTGCTGGGCCAGGGCGTGCACGCCCAGCAGCTCACCGCGCTCATCAGCCACCTCAACGATGTGCTGGCCGCCAGGCTGGTGGACATCATGGCGGCGCGCCACGGCATCGACCAGCAGGACTTCTGCTGGATCGCGCTGGGCTCCGAAGGGCGGCATGAGCAGACGATCGCCACCGACCAGGACAACGCCCTCATCCTGGCCCCGCACCTGCCGGTGGCTGCCGCTCTGGCCATGGCGCTCGACATCAACCAGGCGCTGGACGCCTGCGGCTACCCGCTGTGCAAGGGCCAGATCATGGCCAGCAACCCGGCCTGCTGCCTCACGCTGGCGCAGTGGCAGGAACGCTTTGCCGGCTGGATCGAGCAGGGCGCACCGCAGGACCTGCTCAATGCCAGCATCTATTTCGACTTTCGCCCGCTGGCCGGCAACGACGCGCTGGCCCGTACCCTGCGCGAAGGCGTGCAGCGGCTGGCCCGCATCAACCCCCGTTTCCTGCGGCAGATGGCGGTCAACTCGCTCCAGCGCGCCGCGCCCCTGAACTGGCTGGGCAGCATCGACAGCACCGAGATCGGCGGCAAGGAAACCATCGACCTCAAGCTGCAAGGCACCGCGTTGTTCGTCGATGTGGCCCGGCTCTACGCGCTGGCCCACGGCGTTGCGGCCACCGGCACCCGCGACCGGCTGCAGGCCGTGGGACCGCTGCTGGGCGTACCCGAGGGCGAGTCCGAGGCCTGGATCGGCGGCTTCGAGTTCCTGCAGCTGCTGCGCCTGCATGCCCAGCTCGACGGCACCACGGTGGGCGACAACCCCAACTGCATCGATGTCGGCAGCCTCAACGACATCGACCGCCGCATCCTCAAGGAAACCCTGCGTGTGCTGCGCACCCTGCAGCAGCGCGTGCGGCTGGACTACGAACGATGAGCTGGCTGCGTCGGCTGCGCGAAGCGGTGGGGCCGGCCCGGCCGGTGCCCGAGGCGCGCCATGCCCGCTGGGTGGTGGTCGATGTCGAGACCAGCGGCCTGGACATGCACCGGGACCGGCTGCTTGCCATGGCGGCCATCGGCGTCCGGGTGGACTGGGCCGCGCGCCGCATCGATGTGCAACTGGCCGACAGTTTCGAGGTGGTGCTGCGCCAGGAGCAGGCCTCCAGCCGCGACAACATCCTGCTGCACGGCATCGGCGTGCAGTCGCAGCTGGCCGGCATCGAGCCGGTGGCAGCCCTGCGGGCTTTCGCCGACTTCGTGGGCAGCGACCCGCTGCTGGCTTTCCACAGCGCGTTTGATCAGACCCTGATCGGCCGCCACTGCCGCCAGCACCTGGGTCGGGCCCTGCCCAACCCCTGGGTCGACATCGAGCACCTATGCGCGGTCACGCACGAACAGGTGCAGGCCCGGTCGCTGGACGAATGGATGGCGCATTTCAGCATCCAGTGTCCGCGCCGTCATCAGGCCGCAGCCGACACCCTGGCCGAGTGCGAACTGCTGCTGCGGATCTGGCCGGTGCTCTCGCGGCAGTGCAGCAGCTGGCGCGATGTGCAGCGCCTGGCTGCCCAGCGCCGCTGGCTGATCTCACGCCTTCACTGAACTCCGGACTCCAGCAGCCTGCGGGCGGCCAGCACGGTGGGCCAGGCCAGCAGGCAGCCCAGGCCCTGTTCGACCCGCATGTCCAGATCGAGCAGCGGCTGGGCCTGCAGATGGATCAGCATCAGCCGGTGTCCGGTCTCGGCGCTGCGCTGGGCAAACACCAGGTAATCGCCCACCGCCGGCACCAGACCCCTTGCGATCAGCGCGGCAGCCCCGGCGGCCACGCTGTCGAGCAGCACCAGCCGCCGCTGGCTGGCCGCCTGCAGCATGGCCCCGGCCATCATGGCGATCTCGTAGCCCCCCAGCGCGGCCAGTGCCGCCACCGGCCCCACCGCGTGGCGGTGCCGGGTGCCGACGGCCAGCAGCACGTCCAGCCGCTTCTGCCACAGCGCCGGTTCGGTCTCCATCATCTGCAGCATGCCGGGGGCGAACGCGTCGGAGAGCGGAACACCGCACAGGCGGGAGAGCAGCAGCGCCGCGCTGCCTTCGTTGGCCACGGCGGTGTCGCCCAGCATCAGGACATCGCCCGGCAGCTGGCGCACCAGGTCCATGCCGGCATGCAGCGCTGCCACCGCCTGCGGCACCGACATCGCCGGCCCCAGCCGTGCATTGCGGGTGCCATAGGCGATCTTGCGCAGTTGCAGCGTGGCCTGCATGGCGTCCGGCGGCGGCAGCGGCGGCAGGGCATGGCCGAGGCCGGCGTCGACCACGGTCAGCGCCACGCCGTGTTGACGGGCCAGCCGGTTCACCGGTGTGCGGCCCGCCAGCAGATCCATCACCCGCTGGCCGGTGGTGGTCTGAGGCTCGTCCGACAGGCCTTCGTCGGCCAGCCCGTGATCGGCCGCAAACACCAGAAGCTGGGGCGGTTCGGCCGACCACGCGGTGCCGGCCCGGATGCGCGCCATCTGCTGGCTCAGATCACCGAGGCGCCCGTAGGCGTGGGCCGGTTGTCCGGTCAGCAGCAGCTGCTCGCTGACCGCCGCGTCGATCGCGCTGTCCCGGGTGTGAACCACCGGCGGCAGCACCAGATCGGGCGGCAGCGGTGCCACTCGGCTGCGCAGCGGGGGAAGTGCACCGGAGGCCATGGCGGCAGCGTGGCGGGTGTGAATCAGGTCTGCAGGAACAGGCGGTAGACCGGGTTCTGTGTCTCTTCCACGTACGGGTAGCCCAGCGCGTCGAGGAACCGGTCGAACGCCTTGTGGTCCTTGGCCGGCACCTGCATGCCGACCAGGATGCGGCCGTAGTCGGCGCCCTGGTTGCGGTAGTGGAACAGGCTGATGTTCCAGGTCGG
>PNMF01000014.1 GCA_013823485.1 Comamonadaceae bacterium | reverse complement strand
GTTCAACCTGCTCATGGGCCGCCACCTGCAGGCCGAATACGGGCAGGAGCCGCAGTGCATCCTGACCATGCCGCTGCTCGAAGGCCTGGACGGTGTGGACAAGATGTCCAAGTCGAAGGGCAACTACATCGGCATCACCGAAGAGCCCAACACCATGTTCGCCAAGGTGCTGTCCATCAGCGACACGCTGATGTGGCGCTGGTTCACCTTGCTGTCGTTCCGCTCCATGGCCGAGATCGAGGCGCTGAAGAAAGAGGTCGAGGCCGGTCGCAATCCGAAGGACGCCAAGGTGATGCTGGCCAAGGAGATCACCGCCCGCTTCCACAGCGCCGCCGCCGCCGATGCGGCCGAGCAGGACTTCATCAACCGCAGCAAGGGCGGCGTGCCGGACGAAATTCCGGACGTGAGCCTGTCGGGCGCGCCGCTGGGCATTGCCGCGCTGCTGAAGTCGGCGGGCCTGGCACCCTCGTCGAGCGAGGCCAACCGCCTCATCGACGGCAACGGGGTGCGCATCGACGGTACGGTGATCAGCGACAAGGGGCTCAAGCTGCCCGCCGGCACCTATGTGGTGCAGGTGGGCAAGCGCAAGTTCGCGCGCGTCACCCTGGGCTGAAGCCATGGTGGCGCTGACCTGGCTCACCCCGAAGCGTCTGCTGGCCGCTTCGGTGGTGGTGGCCATGGTCACCATCGTGCTCAAGACGCTGGCCTGGCATGTGACCGATTCGGTCGGCCTGCTGTCCGACGCCATGGAGTCGCTGGTCAACCTGGCCAGCGCCATCTTCGGACTGGTCATGGTGACCATCGCCACCCGGCCGGCCGACGACGACCATCCCTACGGCCACCACAAGGCGGAGTACTTTTCGTCCGGCTTCGAGGGCGTGCTGATCATCGCGGCGGCACTCGGCATCATCTGGGCAGCGGGTCACCGCATCGTCGATCCGCAACCCATCCAGCAGCTGGGCTGGGGTCTGGCGCTGTCCATCGGCAGTTCCGCGCTCAACGGCCTGCTGGCCTGGGTCATGTTCCGGGCCGCGCGGGAACACCGCTCCATCGCACTGGAGGCCGACGCCCGCCATCTGGTGTCGGACGTCTGGACCTCGGCCGGCGTGGTGATCGGTCTGGTGCTGGTGCACCTGAGCGGCTGGCTGTGGCTGGATGCGCTGGTGGCCATCGGGGTGGCGCTCAACATCCTGCGCGAGGGCGTGCACCTGATCTGGCGTTCCGCCCAGGGGCTGATGGACGAGGCGCTCTCGCCGGCCGACCGGGCCGTCATCGACCGGACGCTGGCGACCTTCGTTGCCGGACACGGGGCCGACACGCCGATCCGTTTTGACCATGTCAGCACCCGTAAATCGGCCCAGCGCAGCTTTGTGGACCTGCACATGCATGTGCCGGCGGACTGCACCCTCGGCCACGCCGCCGAACTGCGCAACCGCCTTGAGCGGCTGCTGATGGAGGCGGTGCCGGGGCTGCGCGCCACCATCCAGCTGCTGCCCACCGACGTGGAAGCGCACTTCGACGACCCGAAGGACCTGGTGTGATCGCCTTGCTGCAACGCGTGGCCGAAGCCCGGGTGGACATTGCCGGGCAGACCGTGGGCCGCATCGACCACGGTCTGCTGGTGCTGGTGTGCGCCGAACCCGACGACACGCCGGCGGTGGGTGAGAAGCTGCTGGCCAAGATCCTGAAGCTGCGCATCTTCAGCGACCCCGCCGGCAAGATGAACCTCAGCCTGCAGGACGTGCAGGGCGGCCTGCTGGTGGTGAGCCAGTTCACCCTGGCCGCCGACACCCGCAGCGGCAACCGGCCCGGCTTCACCGGCGCGGCACCGCCGGCCCAGGGGCGCGCGCTGTACGACGCGTTCGTGGCGGCCGCCCGCGCGACCCATCCGGTGGTGCAGACCGGCGAATTCGGCGCCGACATGCGGGTGCATCTGGTCAACGACGGCCCGGTGACCATCCCGATGCGGATGACGGCCTGACCCCACCCGGGGCAGGCCCGCCGGCTTCAGCGGTACGGGTTCTTCAGGCCCAGACCGGCCAGTATCTCGACCTCGCGCGCTTCCATGGCCTCGGCATCTGCCTCACTGGTTTCATGGTCCCAGCCCTGGGCATGCAGCGTGCCGTGCACCAGCAGGTGGGCATAGTGGTCGGCCAGCGGCTTGCGCAGCTGCTTCGCCTCGGCGGCCACCACCGGTGCACACAGCACCAGGTCGGCCATGACCAGGGGCTCGGTGGCGTAATCGAAGGTCAGCACGTTGGTGGCGTAGTCCTTGCCGCGGTAGTCGCGGTTCAGGGCTTGCCCTTCTTCGGCAGCGACGATGCGCACCGTGATCTCGGCATCGGCGTCCAGCGCATGGCGGATGCAGCGCACCACCTTGTGGCGGGGCAGGGCGGCGCGGTGCGTGGCGGCGTCGGCAAGGTCGCCGAACTGCAGCGACAGGGAGAGTTGGTGCAGGGCCATCAGCGGTAGGCGGGCAGGGCCCGGCAGTCGGTCAGCAGGGTCTGTTCGCGGGCGGTGTCGCTGGCTTCCATGAAGCGCAGCGAGCCTTCATCGCCCTTCGTGTGCCAGCGCAGGCTGTGCTGTTCGTCCAGCGCGATGTAGCGGGCGCCCGAGGCGGCGGGGCGGTTCAGCAGCAGGGCGGTGCGGCCATCGAAATGCAGGCTGGCGAACGAGCGGCCGTCCTGCAGGTTGAGGTAGACCACGTCCAGCCGGGCGCCACCGGCGCAGCGGTAGCGCACCGTGCGGCTCTGGAAACGGTCGCCTTCGATCAGTCCGGGCAAGGGCGCGGAGGCGTCTGCACCGCCGTGCCGGGGTGGCTGGGCGCAGCCGGCCAGCGCTGTGAGCGATAGCGCGGCAGCCAGCAGGCCGGCGCGCCAGGGCAGTGCGTTCATGGCGGGCTCCTTCAGGCCGCGGGGCGGCGTGTGCGGCGGGCCGGCGGGGCATCGTCGGCCCCGGGCGTGCGGACATCGTAGGCGTCGACGATGCGGGCCACCAGCGGGTGGCGCACCACGTCGGCGCTGGACAGGCGCGAGAACGCGATGCCCTGCACCCGCTTCAGCACGCGCTCGGCATCGATCAGCCCGCTGAGCTGGGTGCGCGGCAGGTCGATCTGGCTCACATCGCCGGTGACCACGGCCTTGCTGCCGAAGCCGATGCGGGTGAGGAACATCTTCATCTGTTCCGGCGTGGTGTTCTGGGCTTCGTCCAGGATGACGAAGGCGTGGTTGAGGGTGCGCCCGCGCATGAAGGCCAGCGGCGCGATCTCGATCTGCTGCCGCTCGAAGGCCTTCTGCACCTTGTCATGGCCCATCAGGTCGTAGAGGGCGTCGTAGAGCGGGCGCAGGTAGGGGTCGACCTTCTGGCCCAGGTCGCCCGGCAGGAAACCCAGCTTCTCGCCGGCTTCCACGGCCGGGCGGGTCAGCACGATGCGCTGCACCGCGCTGCGCTCCAGCGCGTCGACCGCGCAGGCCACCGCCAGGTAGGTCTTGCCGGTGCCGGCCGGACCGATGCCGAAGGTGATGTCGTGCGTGGCCATGTTCTCCAGGTAGCGCGCCTGGTTGGGTGTGCGGCCCTTGATCTCGCCGCGGCGGGTCTGCATGGCCAGCGCGCCGTCCCCCGGCTCGGCCACGGCGGTGTCGCCGGTGAGCATCAGCTGCACCTGTTCGGCCGGAATGGGCTTGCGCGCCATCTCGTAGAGGGCCTGCAGCGTCTCCATGGCCTGTTCGGCCCGGGCCTTGGGCCCTTCGACGCGGAATTGCTCGAAGCGGTGCGCCACCTTGACCTGCAGCGCCGCCTCGATGGTGCGGATGTGCGCGTCCAGCGGACCGCACAGGTGGGCCATGCGGGTGTTGTCCGGCGGGCTGAAGGTGTGTCTGAGAATCAAGCTGATAATTCCGGAGCAAAACAGGAGCCCCGATGATAGGCAAGTTGACCGGCCAGCTGCTGGAGAAGAACCCGCCCCAGATCCTGGTGGATTGCCATGGCGTGGGCTACGAGGTGGACGTGCCCATGAGCACCTTCTACCAGCTGCCCGCCATCGGCCAGAGCGTGTCGCTGCTGACCCATTTTGTGGTCCGGGAAGACGCCCAGATCCTCTACGGCTTTGCCAGCGCCGCCGAACGCGAAGCCTTCCGCCAGCTCATCCGCATCAGTGGCGTGGGACCGCGCACCGCGCTGTCGGTGCTCTCGGGCATGAGCGTGACCGAGCTGGCCCAGGCGGTGACCGCCCAGGAGGCCGGCCGCATCGTCAAGGTGCCCGGCATCGGCAAGAAGACGGCCGAGCGCCTGCTGCTCGAACTCAAGGGCAAGCTGGGTGCCGACCTGCCGGCGCTCGGTGCGGCCGCCAGTGCGGTGGGCGACGCCGCCGCCGACATCCAGCAGGCCCTGATGGCCCTGGGCTACAACGAGAAGGACGCCGCCGCCGCGCTCAAGGCCCTGCCGGCCGGCGTGGGCGTGGCCGAGGGCATCAAGCTGGCGCTCAAGGCGCTGGCGCGTTAAGCCATGAGCATCCAGACCGACGACTTCACCCCGGCACCGCGCGTGGTGTCGGCCACCCCGGTGTCTCCGAAGGAGGAGGCCATCGAGCGCGCGCTGCGCCCCAAGCTGCTGGACGAATACGTGGGCCAGCAGAAGGTGCGCGAGCAGCTGGAGATCTTCATCGGCGCGGCGCGCAAGCGCAGCGAGGCGCTGGACCATGTGCTGCTGTTCGGTCCGCCGGGCCTGGGCAAGACCACGCTCTCGCACATCATTGCCCAGGAGCTGGGGGTCAACCTGCGCCAGACCAGCGGCCCGGTGCTGGAGAAGCCGCGCGACCTGGCCGCGCTGCTGACCAACCTGGAGCCCAACGATGTGCTGTTCATCGACGAGATCCACCGCCTGAGCCCGGTGGTGGAGGAGATCCTCTACCCCGCGCTGGAGGACTACCAGATCGACATCATGATCGGCGAGGGCCCGGCGGCGCGCAGCATCAAGCTCGACCTGCAGCCCTTCACCCTGGTGGGCGCCACCACCCGCGCCGGCATGCTGACCAACCCGTTGCGCGACCGTTTCGGCATCGTGGCGCGGCTGGAGTTCTACACCCCGGCCGAGCTGGCGCGCATCGTCGAGCGCAGCGCCCGCCTGCTGAACGCGCCGATGGAGGCCGAAGGCGGCTTCGAGATCGCGCGCCGTTCGCGCGGCACGCCCCGCATCGCCAACCGGCTGCTGCGCCGGGTGCGCGACTACGCCGACGTCAAGGGCAGCGGCACCATCACCCACGACATCGCGCAGAAGGCGCTGGCCATGCTCGATGTCGATCCCCAGGGCTTCGACCTGATGGACCGCAAGCTGCTGGAGGCGGTGATCCACCGTTTCGACGGCGGGCCGGTGGGGCTGGACAACATCGCCGCCAGCATCGGCGAGGAGCGCGACACGATCGAGGATGTGATCGAGCCGTATCTCATCCAGCAGGGTTTCCTGCAGCGCACGCCGCGCGGCCGCACCGCCACGCTGGCGGCCTACCGCCACCTGGGGGTCAGCCCGCCGCGCACCGAGGGCGGGCTGTTCACCCCCGACGCCTGACGCACCGCTCGCCATGCCGTCCCGCCCGGCCACCTTGCCCCCGCAGGACAACGCCACCACGGCGCTGTACCGCGCTGCGCTCGGGCCGGTGGGGGCCACCTACTACCTGCGGGTGTTCGGCCGATTCGATGAGGCCGGGTTGCCGGGGCCGGCCTGGAACACCATGGCCGCCTGCTTCACGCTGGGCTGGCTGATCTACGGCCGCCTGTGGGGTGCGGCCTTCTCGTATGCGGTGCTGATGGCCGCGCTGGTGGCGGCCCTGTGGTTCGACCTCGGCCCCTGGTCGGCCTGGCCCGACGAAGGCCGGTGGGCCGCCGGGGCCGCACTGGCGGCGGGCCTGTGGCTGCTGCCCGGTTTTTACGCCAACGTGTTGCTGCACGGCGAGTTGCGTCGCCGCATGACCGAGGCGGTCCGCGAGGCCGCCACGGTGCAGCAGGCCCGCGAGCGGCTGGCAGCGCGGGCCAGCGGACCGGGTCTGTTCGGCCTGCTGGTGTTCCTGTACCTGGTGCTGGGTTCGGCGGCGGCCGGCTGGTGGTGGCAGCAGAGCCGGGGGCGGCCGATGCCGTTGCCGGTGACTGCGTCCGTGACCACGCCGGTGGTTGAGCCGGCGTCGGTTCCGGTGCCGGTGGTGCCGGTGGCCGCAGAGCCCGCGCCCGCTCCGGTGCCTGTGCCTCTGCCTGTGCCTGTGCAGTCACCAGCCGATCCGCCGCCGGCAACCCCCGGTGCCACCGAGCCGGCCGTACCGCCGGCCGACGCTGCAGCGCCGGAGGCCATCCGCCCCCGCATCCGTGCCCATGGTGTGGCGGTCGGCATGTTTGCCGACCCCGTCAATGCCCAGCGGGCCGAGGCCCGTCTGCGCGAGGCCGGCCTGCCGGTGCTGAGCGATCCGGTGGAGTCGTCGCGCGGCACGCTCACCCGTGTGCGGGTCGGTCCGCTGCCCGACCGGGCGGCTGCCGACGCCGCTGCCCGGCAGGTCCGGGATCTGGGTCTGGAGGCGCGGGTCTACGGGCCGTGACCACCGAGAGGCCGGGCAGGGGCAGCCGGATCAGCCCACCGCGCCGCGCGCATCGACCCGCAGCACCCGCTCGACCCACCCGTGCTGGAGCCCGCCGCGCACGCCGAACATGACGTCGTGCAGGTTGACCGTCGGGTCGCAGTGGCCCGGTATCAGCCACACCGTCTCGCCCAGTCCGGGCAGCGGACCCTCCTGCGCCGCGCGCAGGATGCCGTGTTCGTCGCCGCCGTTGGCGAACTCCAGGCCTGGCGGGTGCGCCACCCGGGGCAGCCCGCTGTCGATGGCGTGGCTCTTGTGGCCCGCGTCGACCACGGCGCGGTCGGCTCCGCGGCTCATCACTTGCGACTTCACGAAGAGGGCGTGCTCGAACACCGGAGCACCCGGCAGCGGCTGGTTGGCGGCGTAATCGGCGTCCATGAACAGGTAGGAGCCCGGCTGTATCTCGCCCCACAGGCCGCTGCCGGCTTCCAGCAGGAAGCTGCCGCTGCCCGCCCCGGTCACCAGCGGCACCCCGATGCCGGCCTTCGCGAGCGCAGCGCAGCTGGCCCGCACCGCTTCTGCCGCGTGGTCGATGGCCGCCGTGCGTTCCTCGGCGCTGCGCAGATGCTGGGCGCGGCCGTGGTAGGCCTGCAGGCCGGCCCACCGCAACACCGGGCAGGCCAGCACCTGCCGGGCCAGCGTCACCGCCGCATCGCCGGGGACGACGCCGCAGCGGTTCTGACCGGCATCTATTTCCACGAACACATCGATCGCCCCGGTGGTCTGCACACCTGCCTTCGCCATGGCACTGGCCAGCCGCGCCACACCATCGGCGCTGTCCACCGCGATGGCCCAGCGCACCCCGCGCTGCTGCGCCACCGCGTCCGCCAGGCGCAGCAGCTTGCCCGGGTCGACCACCTGGTTGCTGATGTAGATGTCGGTCACGCCGCCCCGGGCCAGCGCCAGCGCCTCGCCGATCTTCTGCACACACACGCCGACTGCGCCATGGGCCATCTGCAGCCGCGCGAGTTCGGCGCACTTGTGCATCTTGGCGTGGGGCCGCAGCCGCACGCCCCGGGCCGCTGCGAAGTCCGCCATGCGGCGCAGGTTGCGCTCCATGGCGTCGAGGTCGATGACCAGGGCCGGCGTGTCGATGGCCGCCACACCCTGGCCCACCGCGGGCTCAGGCATGCTGCTCGTCCAGGCTGTCGGTCTGCAGGTGGCGCACGTCGGCCCAGCCCACCAGGCCCAGGCCCTCGGGCGACCACAGCAGCCGGTTGACGGCGGTGTTCGGCAAGGCCCAGCTGCGCGGGGCCTGCAGTTCCAGCCGGGTGGCCGCCCGGTACAGCACATCCAGCACGCCGCCATGCACCACCATCAGCACCTGCTCGCCGGGGTGGCGTGCGGCCAGGTCGTTCACGGCGTGCAGCACCCGTTCGCGCAGCTGCAGCAGGGTCTCGCCACCGGGCGGGGCAAAGTCGGGCATGCGTTTGCGCCAGGCCAGGGTTTCGGCCGGAAAGCGCAGCTCCAGCTCGTCCCAGGTGTGGCCCTCGAAGCGGCCGAAGCCGCGCTCGCGCAGGCCCATGTGGATGTGCACCGGCAGATCGCGCGCATGGGCCACGGCTTCGGCGGTCTCGCGGGCGCGCTTGAGGTCGCTGGCATAGACGGCGGCCAGCGGCTCGTCGCGCAGGGCCTCGGCCAGCCGGCCCGCTTGCCAGCGGCCGTGGTCGTTGAGTTCGATGTCGGTGTGCCCCTGGATGCGCGTGATGCGGTTCCAGGCGGTCTCTCCGTGGCGCACGGCCAGGATGCGGGTGGCTTCCAAAGGGGTCTCCTCGGCACCGTCTCGGCACCGGTCGCCGAACTGTAGCGGCTGCCGGGCCCGCGTGGCGGTCAGCGCGGCACGTCGATGTCGATCCGCCGGCGGCCTTCGGGAGCGCTCGGGAAGCCCTGCAGGGCCGCATCCAGCATGGCCTGCCAGAGCGATTCGGTGCTGTTCCAGCGTCCGTCGTGGGCGGCGCTGGTCTCGTAGACCACCTGGCCGTTGCCGGCGTTGCGTACCAGCACCGTCACGCGGCGCTGGTAGTAGGGCGACTCCAGCCGGGGAAACACCGGGCCATGGAAGCCGTATCCCGGGCCATAGGGGTACACCCAGCGCGGTCCGAACGGGCCGTAAAAACTGTCGTAGGGACTCTCCCAGGGCGCGCGCGGCAGCTGCACCACCAGGGCGCTCACCTCCACCGTCCAGGGCGCCCGCACGTTACCGGCGGCCGGGGTCCAGCCGGCCCGTGCCAGGGATTGCGCGGCCAGCCGCTCCAGCATGTCCAGGCTGGCACCGGCCCGCCCGCCTTCCTGCGAGGGCGGGCGCTCAAACCGGAACACCTGCGGCGCCTGCGGAATGCCGCCGCCCCGCTCGGCCCACCGGGGGTGGCTCTGCACCTCGTTGTCCACCCGCATCACCGTGGCGCAGCCCGCCAGCGCGAGCGAGCCGACCAGCAGCAGGGCGGTGCCGAGGTGTCGGGGGCTCAGGAGCTTCGCGTGCAGGGGCATCGGGCGGACATCAGGTGAGGGGTGAGGGGTGCGGGGGGCGGGGGGCGGGGGGCGGGGTTGAGGCGCTGCGGCTTACTGGGCGGCGATGGTTATGACCGGCCGTGCCGCTGTCGGGTTCCCGGCATCGGCGGGGGCCGACGGCATCTCGGAGTCGAAGGCCTTGTCGCCGTCGGGGTCGGGCACCCCGGTGGCTTCCAGGCCGCCAAAGGGGAACAGCTGGCGGTCCATCAGGTGGCTGGGCACCACGTTCTGCAGCGCGCTGAACATGTTCTCGACCCGGCCGGGGTACTTGCTCTCCCACTCGCGCAGCAGGTTGCCGACCTGCTTGCGCTGCAGGTTTTCCTGACTGCCGCACAGGGTGCAGGGAATGATGGGGAACTGCTGCACCTCGGCCCAGCGGCTCAGGTCCTTCTCGGCCACATAGGCCATGGGGCGGATCACCACATGGCGCCCGTCGTCGCTCACCAGCTTGGCCGGCATGCCCTTGAGCTTGGCCCCGAAAAACATGTTGAGCAGCAGCGTCTGCAGGATGTCGTCGCGGTGGTGGCCGAGGGCGATGCGGGTGCAGCCCAGCTCGTCGGCCACCCGGTACAGGATGCCCCGACGCAGGCGACTGCACAGGCTGCACAGCGTCTTGCCCTCCGGAATGACGCGTTTCACGATGGAGTAGGTGTCCTGGTTCTCGATGTGGAACTTCACGCCCAGCTTGGTCAGGTACTCGGGCAGCACATGCTCGGGAAAGCCGGGCTGCTTCTGGTCCAGGTTGACCGCGATCAGCTCGAAGTTCACCGGCGCCCGCTTCTGCAGTTTCAGCAGGATGTCGAGCATGGCGTAGCTGTCCTTGCCGCCGGACACGCACACCATCACGCGGTCGCCCTCGCCGATCATGTTGTAGTCGGTGATGGCGCGGCCGACCTCGCGGCACAGGCGTTTTTCGAGTTTGTGGTTTTCAAGCTGTTCGTTCATGGCGGGTTCCTTGCGGCACGCGGATGGGGTTCAGGGCTGGCGCCAGCCGTCACCCGGGAGGATGCGCTTCATGAAGCCGTCGAACATCGGGACGGTGAAGGCGGTATCCCCGTGGGTGGGGCTCCAGACCATGCCCTTGTTGATCAGGGTGGCCCGGGTCGGCGCCAGCGACGACACCTTCTCGCCCAGGCAGACAGCGATGTCGCCGGAACGGTGCGGTCCGGGCCCCAGTTCGGCCATGGCCCGCAGGTATCGGCGCTCCTTGGGGGTGCAGCGTTCGAAGCGCACCCGGAAGAAGCTGCGGTCCAGCGAGGCCACGGCGCTGGCGCTGGCCTTGTCCAGATCGACCGCTTCGATCGGGCTGCGGTCGGCCGCCAGCCAGGCTTCGCTGCCCCAGGTCTGAAGGAAATAGGCGTAGCCCTGGCTGCGTTCAAGGATCTCGTCCAGCGCCTGCCCGGTGATGCGGACACCTTCGTCCAGCAGCGGCTTCTCGATGGCCTGTCGGGCCGCTTCCGGCGGCAGGGCGCCGATGTCGGGAAAGTCGAAGAGCCGTTCGGCATACGACTTGGCGTTCCCCATCTGGCCCCGCAGCTGCGGCAGGCCGGCGCCGACCAGCACGACCGGCAGTTGCCGTTGCGAGATGCGGTGCAGGGCGGTGATGAGGGCGGCAAGTTCGGCCTCGCCCACGTACTGGAGCTCGTCGATGAAGAGGGCCAGTGCCGTTCCGGCGGCCTTGGCCGCGAGCCCGGCCTGTTCCATCAGGGCCTGCAGGTCGTGTTCGAGGTCGCCGTTGTCCGCCAGGCCCGGCTCGGGTTCGTAGTCAATGCCGACCTCGATGTCGCTGTAGGTGAGCTTGAGCCGGCCGACAAAGCCGGCCAGCGCCCTGAGACCCCGTATCGCGTAGGCCTTGGCGGCTTCCGTCTGGCTCAGCCGCAGCAGGGCCTGACGCAGCTGCGGAGCCAGCATGGCCGGCAGCGAGCGTCCTTCCGGGGCTTCGAGCCGGATGGTGTGGATGCCGGCTGCCTCGGCGTCGTCGCGCACCCGGTCCAGCAGCACTGTCTTGCCCACGCCGCGCAGCCCGATCAGGATGGCGCTGCGGGCCGGACGGCCCAGCCGGGACCGCTCCAGCGCCACCCGCAGGCCCTCGCGCAGGGTGTCGCGCCCGGCGAGTTCCGGCGGCGGTGCACCGGCGCCCGGGGCAAACGGATTGGAGATCGGGTTCATATCAAGCGATATTTGAGAAGTTATCGAATCTTAATAACTTGACTAAACTCACTTGATTCCGGCTGTCGGGCCATCTGCGGCATCACCACTGTCCGCTTTCCATGCGGATGGCCACTTCGCAGTCGTCGAAGATTTCCAGCTTGGCGATCTTCACCCGCACGCCGATCACGCCGGGCAGCTGCATCAGGCGGCGGGCCAGCTTGCCGATCAGGCTCTCCAGCAGGTTCACGTGTTCGGCGGTGCACTCGTCGATGATGATCTGGCGCACCTTGCGGTAGTCCAGCACATGGGTGATGTCGTCGTCGTGCGGCAGCAGCGGCTGGGTGCCCTGGTTCAGCTCGGCATCGACCTGGATCGGCTGCGGACTGACCTTCTCGTGGTCAAGGATGCCGAGGTTGGCATTGAAGCGCAGCCCGGTGAGGGTGAGGATCTGGGTGCCGGCCTGTGTTCCGGCCTGCATGCCCGATGGCATCTGGTTCATGCCGCCTCCTGCGCCCGCAGCCGGAACACCTCCACCCCCACCGCCTCGCAGTCGGGGTAGACGTCGGGCTTGCAGGTTGACAGGCGCACCGCGGCCACGCCCGGGTTCTGCAGCAAGCGGTCGACCAGTTCGTCCACCAGCGTTTCCTGCAGGCCGATGTGGCCTTGCGCAATGCGCTGCGCCACCACTTCGCGCACGAAGTCGTAGTCGACCACCTCGTCGATGCGGTCGCCCCTGGGCGTGGACTGCGCCAGCGGCACGTACAGATCGACATCGATCCACAGGCGCTGCGGCGCGGTCTTCTCGAAGTCGTGGATGCCGATCTGCACCAGCACCTCGTGGCGGCGCAAGAAAAGCTTGCGGCAGGTCAGCAGCAGGGCGTTGAGGTCGGGGGCGGTCAAAGGGGTTTCTCCTGCATGAGTTCTTCCACCACGAACATCACGTCGCGTTCCAGCGGCACCAGGTGCTGGCCGCTGTCCACATTCACCGTGGTGCCGGTGATGCCGGTGCTGCTGGCCAGAAAGACGCAGGTCTGCGCCACCTGGGCCGGGTCGGTGGGGCGGCGCAGCAGGTTGATGCGGCTGGCGCGCTCGAAGTTCTCGGGCTGCTGCGGGCCGCTGAGGTACATCAGGCCCGGTGCCACCGCGTTCACCCGCACCCCCGGCGCCAGCGCCTGGGCCTGCAGCGCCACCGAGCGCTCCAGCGCCAGCTTGGACACCGTGTACGAGAAGTAGTCGCGGTTGAGGTTGTGCACCTTCTGGTCCAGCACATGGACCACGCAGGCGTCGGCCAGGTGGTGGCGCTGCTGCATGCGGGCCAGCTCGCGGCCGAGCAGCAGCGGGGCGATCAGGTTCACCTCGAGCTGCAGCCGAGCCATGGCGGGGTCGAAATCGATGCCGGTGTCCGGCTCGAAGGTGGACGCGTTGTTGACCAGTGCCCGCAACGGGCCGCCCTGCTGTTCGATGTGCGCCATCATGGCCTCGACCTGTGCGCTGTCGGCCAGATCGGCCTTCACCGTGTCGACCCGTGCCCCGGTCTGCCGCAGCCCGGCGGCCAGGGCCGCGGCCGCATCGGCCGAGCGGCTGTAGTGGCACCACACATGCCAGCCGGCCTGTGCAAAGGCCCGGACCAGCTCGGCGCCCAGCCGCAGCGAACCGCCGGTGATCAGGACCGCGCCGGGCTGTCCGGCGCCTGTGGATGAGGGATTCATGGGGGACAATCGGCGGGTGCCACCCGCTGCCGTGAACGAACCCTCCAGTGTAACGACCGACCTGCTGAAGCGCCTGCACCGGGCCATCGGCGAGGCCGGTGGCTGGCTGCCCTTTGACCGCTACATGGCCCTGGCCCTGTACGAGCCCGGGCTCGGCTATTACGCCAACACCGCGCCCAAGTTCGGGCACCTGCCGCAGTCCGGCAGCGACTTCGTCACCGCGCCCGAACTCTCCCCGCTGTTCGGTCGCACGCTGGCCCGGCAGGTGCAGCAGGCCCTGGAAGCCACCGGCACCGACACCCTCTGGGAATTCGGTGCCGGCTCGGGCGCGCTGGCCCGCCAGCTGCTCGACGAACTCGACGCACTGGGCTGCGCGCCGGCCCGCTACACCATCGTCGACCTCTCCGGCAGCCTGCGTGAACGTCAGGCCGCCACCCTGGCCGCCCATGGCAGCCGGGTCGACTGGGTTTCGGCGCTGCCCGAGCGGATGGCTGGCGTGGTGCTGGGCAACGAGGTGCTGGACGCCATGCCGGTGCGGCTGCTGCACCGCCGCAGCGGTGTCTGGCACGAGCGCGGCGTGGCGCTCGATGCCCGGCAAGGGCTGTGCTGGTCCGACCGCCCGACCGATGCCCGCCCGCCCCTGGCCATCAAGGGGCCGCACGACTACCTGACTGAAATCCACCCCCAGGCCGAGGCCTTCGTCCGCACCCTGGCCGACCGGCTGGAGCGCGGCGCGGCCTTCCTGATCGACTACGGATTCCCCGAGGCCGAGTACTACCACCCGCAGCGCCACATGGGCACGCTGGTGTGCCACCGGGCCCACCGCAGCGACAGCGACCCGCTGGCCGACCCCGGCCAGAAGGACATCACCGCGCACGTCAACTTCACCGGCGTGGCCCTGGCCGCGCAGGACGCCGGACTGACCGTGCTGGGTTACACCAGCCAGGGCCGCTTCCTGCTCAACGCCGGCTTGCTGGAGCTGGCCCGCGAGGCCGGCCCGCGCGAGAACGCGCTGATGCAGAAGCTGGTGCTCGAACACGAAATGGGCGAGCTGTTCAAGGTGATCGCCCTGGCCCCGCCGGCGTCGGCGAACGGCTGGGTGCCACTCGGCTTTGCCAGCGGCGACCGCACCCACCGGCTCTGAAAGCGCCCATGCTCCGCTGGATGCTCGTCATTTTTCTGGCCCTGCTGCTGATCAGCTGGGCCACGCCGTTGCTGCAGAAGATGGGGCTGGGCCGGCTGCCCGGCGACCTGCGCTTCCGGGCCTTCGGCCGCGACTGGTTCCTGCCGATCGCCTCCACCGTGCTGCTGAGCTTCATCGCCAGCCTGGTGGGCTACCTGGTCTGAGGCGGTCTCAGCCGTCGTTCAGGTTCCAGCGGAAGCCGCAGCGCTTGCAGCAGACCGGCACCAGACCCGGCCCCGGGCGAGCGGCGGGGTCTTCCTGCAGCTTCAGCTGGCCATAGGCCTTGCAGCTGGGGCAGTTGGCCTGGTTGGCCAGCTCCTCGGCGTGCATGAGCAGGAACAGGTAGCGGCGCAGCGACCACAGCGCGATGGCCGCGCTGGCCACCACGAAGCCGGTGTTGATGAGCTTGTCCACCGGGCTGGCGCCCTGGAAGGCCTCGAAGCTGGCCAGCATGGCCACGGCCGCCAGGATGGCCAGCGTCATGTGGGCGTGGCTGGAGAGCAGCTCACGCTCGTACCACTTGCGAAAACCCAGTTGCCGAATGCCGTCGGCCAGCGGTCGGTTGAGCGGGTTGCGCTGCGGCATGCGGTCTCCTGAAGGGGTCAGGCATCGTCGCACAGCGCCTGCAGCGCGTCCACGCGAGCCTGATGGATCCGCTCGCCTATGCGGGGGCCGCTGAGTCCTGCGGCCATGGCGGCGCCCGCGATCACCGAGGTGTCGACGGCCAGCACCGCCCGCAGCGCCGCCATCAGGCGGGGGGCTTGTGGGTAGTCCCGTTCCTCGTGGCCCAGCCGGCCCCGCGCATCGCACTCGCAGGCCAGCAGCGCCTGCTCGAACCGTTCGGGCTTGCGGATGGCGTCGCAGCGCTCCAGCAGGCGCAGCGTGGCCGCCGGCGACAGCCCGGCGCTGCCGTGGATGTGCCCATGCTCGCGTGCCACCACATCGGCCAGCTCCTGGCAGGCGATCGGCACCCGCAGCCGCTCGCCCAGCCCCTTGAGCAGCCGTGCGCTGCGTGCTTCATGGCCGATGTGGCGGGGCCATTCGGCCGGCGGCGTGGTGCCCTTGCCCAGGTCGTGGCCCAGGCAGGCGTAACGCACCGGCAGCGGCGCCTGCAAACGGGCGGCCATGTCGAGCACCATCATCAGGTGCACGCCGGTGTCCACCTCGGGGTGGTGCTCGGCCCGCTGCGGCACGCCCCACAGGCGGTCCACCTCGGGCAGCAGCCGGGCCAGTGCCCCGCAGTCGCGCAGCACGGTCAGCATGCGACTCGGGCGCTGTTCCATCAGGCCGCGTGAGAGCTCCTGCCAGACCCGCTCCGGCACCAGGTGGTCCACCTCGCCGTCCTCCACCATCTGCCGCATCAGGACCTGGGTCTCGGGGGCGACCGAGAAGTCGGGGAAGCGGGCGGCCAGCCGGGCCAGCCGCAGGATGCGGACCGGGTCTTCTGCAAAGGCGCCGGTCACATGGCGCAGCACCCGGTCACGCAGGTCCCGGGCGCCGCCGTGGGGATCGATCAGGCGGCCGCGAGCCGGGTCGTCGGCGTCGGCCTCGGGCACGGCCATCGCATTGATGGTGAGGTCGCGCCGGGCCAGATCGTCTTCCAGCGTCACGCCCGGATCGGCGTGAAAGGCGAAGCCGTGGTAGCCCGGTGCCGTCTTGCGCTCGGTGCGGGCCAGGGCGTATTCCTCGCGGGTCTGCGGGTGCAGGAACACCGGGAAGTCGCGACCCACCGGCAGAAAACCGGCATCCGCCATGGCCTGCGGCGATGCCCCCACCACCACCCAGTCGCGATCGCTGTGCGCCGGGGTCGCTGCCGACCGTGGCATGAGGGCATCGCGGACCGCGCCGCCGACCAGATAGATCTCCATGGTCCGGGGGTGGTGACCGGTCAGCTCCGGCCGAGGCGGTAGGGTTCTTCGAAGTCCAGGAAGTCCTGCTCGGCCAGGGCGCCGTCGATCCAGTCCTTCACGCCGGGCAGGGCGACCACCCGGTCCACATAGGCCCGGATGTCGGCCGGGACCGGCAGGTCATAGGTCCGGATGCGCATGCAGACCGGTGCAAAGAAGGCGTCGGCCACCGTGAAGGCGCCGAACAGCAGCGAGCCGGCCGGCTGCGCCGCCAGCAGCTCGCCCCACAGGCCGCAGAGGCGTGCCACGTCGGCGCGGACGCCGGGCTGGTCGCGCCAGATGAGGCGACCCACATCGGGCAGGCTGGCCTCGATGTTCATGGGGCAGGCACCCCGCAGGGCCGTGAAGCCGCTGTGCATTTCGGCGCAGACGCTGCGGGCCCTGGCGCGTGCCCTGGGGTCCGCCGGCCAGAGCTGGCGGTCGGGGAAGCGTTCGGCCACGTATTCGGCAATGGCCAGGGTGTCCCAGATCGGGAAGCCTTCGTCGACCAGCACCGGCACCTTGCCGACCGGGCTGATCGCCTTGAGCTGCTGCTTGAAGCTCGACCCGGCGTCGAAAGAGTCGAACCGGACCATGATTTCCTCGAACGGGATGCCCGCCTGCCGCAGCAGGACCCAGGGCCGCATGGACCAGGACGAGTAGTTCTTGTTGCCGATGTAGAGCTGCAGTGCCATGACGGGGACCCCGGTGGTTGGAGTCCCGATGTTAGGCGCTGCCGACCGGGCGCCAGCTCAGGCGTACTTCTCGAGGATGCGGGTGGAGCGCTCGACGTCGCGCACCGCCGACGATTCGGCCACGGTGCTGGCAATGGCCTCGAGCATGTCGCAGGCCATCATGCGGTAGAAGGCTTTGTCCATGGCCTTGCGGACCGCCGCCATCTGCTGGGCGACTTCCTCGCAGTTGCGGCCCTCGACGATCATCTGGATGAGCCCGCCCACCTGACCGTCGATGCGCTTGAGCCGGTTGATGACGTCCCGCTGCGATTCGGTGAGGTTGGTGATGCCGGGTTTGGTGAGTGACATGATCAGCGCCCTTTAGGCAAAAGGTATTCATTCAATACCCGAGGGGAGTGTGCCAAAAAATCACTTCATGTAAGCCGAATGGGTTAATCAGTCGACTGGCGGTAGGGTTGTGTGTGGGGTATCGACCCGGCGCTCAGTGCGGCGGCTGGCGGCGGTAGGCCAGCAGGGCATCGCGCCCGCCCCGGTGGCCCAGGTAGCGTTCGGCCACCGCCGCAATGGCGGCTGGCTCGATGCCCAGCGCCTGCAGGCCGGGGTGGCTGCCGTCGGACACGTTGTCCACCGTCATGGCGGCCAGGTTGTCCCGGCTCATCAACGGCTCGCCCGGTGCCAGTTCCATCAACCGGGCCTGCAGCCGGCCGATGGCCGCCGGCAGCGGGATCACCGGGCGCTGGCGGCTGCCGAAGCGTCCGGCCAGCTGCACCAGCTGGGCCAGCGTGAGCACATCCGGTCCGGCGGCATCAAAGGTCCGGCCGATGCTGTCGAGTCCGTGGCGCTGCGGGTCGAGCGAGGCCGCCACCGCCTCGGCCACGTCTTCCACCCAGACCGGCTGAAAACGGGCGCCGGCGCTGGCCAGCGGCACGAACGGAAACACCGACTGCAGTTGCGCGAACAGGTTGAGGAAGCGGTCGCCCTGGCCATAGATGACGCTGGGGCGCAGCACGGTGAGGTCGAGGCCGGCGGCCTGCAGCACCGCCTCGCCCCGCGCCTTGCTGCGCTGGTAGCGCGAGGGGCCGTTCTCCGACACCCCGAGGGCACTCACATGCACCAGGCGGCGCACGCCGCTGGCGTTCATGGCGGCGGCCAGCTGGCGGGGCAGCGCCACATGGGTCTGTTCGAACGCAGCCTCGGTGCCGTGCAGGATGGCCACCAGGTGCACCACCGCGTCGTGTCCGGGCAGCAGGCGCAGCAGGTCTTCCTGCCGGTGCACGTCGGCTTCGATGACGGTGACCCGTGGCAGGTGCTGCACCGCAGCGGCCTTGTTCATGCGGCGCGTGGGCACGGTGATCTGCCAGCCCAGGCGGTGCAGCTTCTCGCAGACGTGGCGGCCGACGAAGCCGGTACCGCCGGTGATGAGGACTTTTTTCATGGCAGGCTGGATCAGGGGAGTTCGGTGTTCGTGGGGGGTGCGGTCGCGGCGCGGGGCCCGACCGTGCCCAGCCGCTGGCGCAGCGATTGCGGCTGGCCGCCCAGCTGGGCGGCGTACAGGGTGGTGTTGGCCAATACCCGCTTCACATAGTCACGGGTCTCGTCGAAGGGAATGGTTTCGGCCCAGATCTCGCCCGGCAGCACCGGGCCTTCGCGCCAGGCCCTGGCGCGCCCCGGGCCGGCGTTGTAGGCCGCTGCGGCCAGTGGCAGCGAGCCTTCAAAATCGTCCAGCGCGAACTTGAGGTAGGCGGTGCCGATCTGGATGTTGGTGTCGCGCTCATTGATCCGGGCCGGCCGGAAATCGGTCAGGCCGATGCGGCGGGCCGTCCAGCGGGCCGTGGCCGGCATGACCTGCATCAGCCCGGCAGCGCCGACGCCGGAGCGCGCATCGGTGACGAAGCGGCTTTCCTGCCGGATCAGGCCGTACACATAGGCGGGGTCCAGACCGATGTCCCGGGTGCGGCTCAGCACCGCGTCGCGGAACGGTGTCGGAAACCGCAGCGCCATGTCGACCTGCGAGCGGTTGCGCAGGCTGGTGTGGATGCAGCGGTCCCAGAGTTCCTCGCGGCAGGCCACGGTGGCGGCCGCCAGCAGCTCGCGCTCCGACATGCCGCCCGGGGTGTGCAGGGCCACGCTGTAGTTCCACTCGCGCACGCCCTCGCTGCGCAGACCGAGCCGGAACGCCGCCAGGGCGCGGCGGATGCCGGGATCGGCCGTGATGTCGGCCAGCTCGGCGGCGGTGGGGGGTGGCGGCGCCGGCGGCAGGCTGACCTTCAGACCCAGGGTCTCCAGGGCCAGCTGCTCGTAGAAGCCGTGCGGCGATGCGATGCCGGCCAGCAGCTGGCGGGCCTGCAGCACTTCGGGCGGGGGCGAGGCGGTCACCACGGCCGTGCCCGGGGGCAGTGGCGGCGCACCCGCATCGGGCACGCCGGCTGCCGAGTCCAGCCCGGCCTGGGCCAGCAGGCTGCGGGCTTTCCAGTACACCCAGGCCGGGTCCGACTGCTGGGCCGGCCCCATGGCGTCCACGGCTTCCCGCACCATGCCCCAGCGGCCGGCGCGCAGCGCGGCCCGCACCTTCCAGGCCAGGTGGTCGTCGGCCATGCCGCGGTCGCTGCCACGGGCGAAATACCCGGTCGCCTCGGGCATGAATTTCTGGGCGGCGCGTTTGCCGATCACGCCCCAGAGCCAGTCGCGCTCGTCGCGGGTGAGCTGGGTGCGCCAGCGCAGGTGGTCGACCTCGGCCGCCGCGGCCGCCGGATCGGCACTGGCCAGCCGGATGATGGCCAGCGTGACCAGCTCTTTGGTGTGGGTGCGGAATGCGGTCAGCTTGCCGTCGAGGTAGCGCTGGGGTTCGGCGGCAATGGCGTCGAGCCGGCCGGCCCATTCCGGGTTGAGCAGGGCCACCGCCTGGCTGGCCGCCCGGGTCTTGCCGGTCTCCATCATGAGCCGGGCCCGCAGCCAGACCGCCTGCTCGCTCAGGTGTCCGCTCTTGAGCAGGGCTTCGGCGGCAGTGGCGCAGCCGGTGTCGATGTCCTTCTGGGCCAGCCATTCGTTCTGTACCCGGGCCGCCGCCTGCGCGGCATCCAGACGGCCGGCCACGGCGTCGAGCATCAGGCCGTAGCAGCGCACCTGTCGGTCGTCGTTCATGCGGAAGCGCGGCCGCTCCAGCTCGAACTCGACCCAGTTGCGCTGGCGCCCGAGCAGCAGGAGCCAGTCGTTGCGCAGCCGGTCCTCCCAATAGGTGCCGGCCATGGCGTCCATCGCGGCGCGAATCTGGGCGGGTGCCGCCGAATCCAGCCGCGCGCGCATGTCCCAGTAGCGGGCCAGCGGCTCCAGCGCGTGGCCGCGCGCGGCCGGCAGCGATTGGGTCAGCTGGGCGGTACGCCCGAGCCGGAACGACTCGCGCATCTCCAGCAGGGTGCTGTCGACAGCGCCACCGCCCTGGCCCTGTGCAAAGACCCAGGTCGGCGCCAGGGCACAGCTCAGCAGCGCCGCCATAATGGGCCGGCGCCACCCGCTGGCCGAGATCGATGGAATCACGAAAGACATCGCCCGATTATGGATACCAAAACCGGTGAGAGTTCCCCCGCGGCCACCCGCAAGATGGCCTGGCGCAAGTCGTTGGTGGAGAAGCGCCAGAACCTGGCCGACCGGGCCTGGCGCAACGACCTGCTGCAACGGGTCATGCGGGTCTGGCTGATCCACCGGCCCGACACGGTGATCGGCGCTTACTGGCCCATCAAGGGTGAATTCGATCCCCTGCCGGCGCTGTTCCGCTGGCAGGAAGCCGGGCTGGAGGAAGACGCGGCCGGGGCGGCCCGCCACCGCCGCATCGGGCTGCCGGTGGTCAACAAGGTCGACCGCACCCTGACCTTCCACACCTGGTACCCCGGCTGTCCCATGGAAGAAGACGCCTACGGCATCCCGAAACCCAAGGACACCGAGGTGATCGTGCCCACCCTCATCTTCGTGCCCTGCGTGGGTTACGGGCCGGGCGGCTACCGGCTGGGTTATGGCGGCGGTTTCTACGACCGCACCCTGGCCGCCTTGCAGCCCAAGCCCTTCACCGTCGGCCTGGGCTACGACTTCGGCTACCTGCCCGACATGGAGCCGGAGCCGCACGACCAGCCGCTGGACGCCATCCTGTGCGACACCGGCGTGGCCTGGCCGGGGCGCTGAAGCCCCTGGTCAGGAGCTGCTGACCCGGGCCATGACGGCGGCGCCTTCCTCCAGCGCCTCGTCGATGGCGGCCAGCATCGACGGTGACCCACCCCAGTGCTGGCGCTGGCTGGAGAGCAGGTTCATCCTCTGCGCGAGGTTTGACGCCGAACTGACCAGTTCTGCTATCTGTGCGGGTGACATGCCCCCCAGAGCGCTCGCGGACACCTCCACGGTGGTGCTCAGGTGAAAGACGTCGCCCATCAGGTCATGGAGCTCGCCGAAGGACATTCGCGGCGGTACCGGTGGCGCCAGGTGGGGCTGCGTCGGGCCGACGGCCATGGTTCGCCGAGGTTGATGACGGACCTGGGCCAGGCCGGTGGCAGGCCGGGCGTGCTCCAGGCGGGGTGGGGCCGATCGGGTGCGTGCGGCAGGCTGGCGGATTGATGTCGAAATCATGATCTGGCTATTTCAAAGTTGGGACGCTCATGAGTCCCCACCCGGCGCCCATCGATGCCACCGGGTGACCGGAGGTCACACCCGATCCGGGTTGGCGTGCGCTTCGGTGATGCGCTGTTCGTGCCGGACCAGCCACAGCCCGCTGCCGATGATGATGGCCGCGCCCAGCCAGGTGTGCGCGGCCGGGAGCGACTGCCAGATGAACCAGTCCAGCAGGACGCCCCAGGCCAGGGCGCTGTACTCGAACGGTGCCACGGCCGACGCCTGACCGTGCCGGAAGGCTTCGGTGATGGCGAGCTGGCCGCCGAAGCCGGTGATGGCCAGCGCCAGCAGCAGCGGCAGATCGGCGGTGGCGATGGCCTGCCAGTTCGGCGCCGCCAGCGCGCCGGCGGTCAGCGACAGCAGCAGCGTCATCCACAGCACCATGCCTTCGCTGCTGTCGGTGCGGCTGGCCAGCCGGCCCACCACGGCCGAGATGGCGTAACAGAGCGCCGCGCCCAGCACGGCGAGCCCGCCGGCCGTGACCAGCCCGACCTGCAGGTCTTGCCCGCTGGGGCGCAGGGCCACCAGCACGCCGGCAAAGCCGATCGCCACCGCCACCCAGTGCACCCAGGGCACGCGCTCGCCCAGCACCGGGACCGACAGCAGGGTGATCAGCAAGGGGGCCACGAAGAACAGGGTGTAGGCGGCCGACAGCGGCAGGTCGCGCACGCCCAGCGTGAACAGCGACAGCATGGCCACGCTCAAGGCGCCGCGCAGCAGGTGCAGCGACCAGCGCGCCGGCTTCACACGTCCCCAGGCCCCGCGCCAGGTGATCCAGGCCAGCACCAGCGGCAGACAGGTCAGGCCGCGCAGCGCCGCGATCTGCATCACCGGGTAACGGGCTGCCAGGGTCTTGAGCACCGCGTCCATCAGGGCGAAGAAACCCACCGCCACCAGCATGGCGACGATGCTGCGCAGGTTGCTGGAGGAGGGGCGGGTCGGCATGGGCGGTCGGGCGGGAAAAAGCCCGAGAGTGTGCACCAGCCTGGGGCATGAGCCGGGTCCAGCAGGGGTCAGTCGATCAGGTCCACCGTGTCGGGGTCGGGCGTGTCGCCGATGGCTTGCCGGGTGGCGGCCGCCTGTTCCAGCAGCCAGTCGCAGAAGGCCTGCACTTCGGGGCGGCGGGTCCGCTGCGGGCCGGTGACCAGCCAGTAGGCCAGTGGCGAGTCCATGCGGCAGGCCGGCAGCGGCTCCAGCAGCGCGCCGCTGGCCAGGCTTTCCGCCACCAGCGGCAGGCGCGCCATGGCCACGCCCTGGCCGGTGAGGGCGGCCTGCACGATCTGGTGGGCGTAGTTGAAGTACAGCCAGCGCTGGGGCTGCAGGCGGCTGGGCGCCGGACGCCGGGCACCGGCGGCGCGGCGGGGTGCGACGGTCTGGCCGAAGGTGTCGAGCCAGCGCTGCCAGGTCAGCCATTCGAGGTGGCGCGAGCGGTGGGCGTCACCGGCCTCGATCAGGGCCACGCCGGCCAGGTCCGCCGGGGTGCGGATCGGGTGGGCCTGCAGCAGCCAGGGGCTGGCCACCGGGGTGAGCTGTTCGCCGAACAGCCGCACCGCATGGGGCGGCGCGTTCTCGGGCACGCCGTAGCGCAGCGCCAGGTCGACGTCGGCGGTGGCCAGATCGACCGTGCTGTCGGTGGCGTCGATGCGGATGTCGATGTCCGGGTGCTCGCGCTGGAAATGCTCCAGCCGGGGAATGAGCCACATCGAGGCGAACGATGCCCAGGTGGTGATGGACACGCTGCGCCGGCCGGCGCCCTGGCGGATCTGCCGCACCGAACTGTCGATCCGCTCCAGCGCCGGGTCGACCGCGCGCAGCAGCTGGGCGCCGGCCCCGGTGAGTTGCACCGAGCGGGTGTGGCGCAGGAACAGCGGCGTGCCGATGTCGTCCTCCAGCGACTGGATCTGGCGGCTCACCGCGCTCTGGGTGATCGACAGCTCGTCGGCGGCGGCGCGGAAGTTGAGCAGCCGGGCCACCGCCTCGAAGGCGCGCAGGTGACCGACGGGCAGCGGGCGGGTGCGGCTGGTGGGTTGCATGGGCGGCAGATGATGTTGATGCGTTCAAGTCATCAATGGAAGCGGGCGTTTTCATTGGACCACAGGCCGGCTCTGGCAGAGGATTCAAGCCTGGCCGAATCGGTTTGCGTTCGGCTCGACGCAGGAGAACACCATGTCCATTCATGCCATTCAAGAATCCCTGATTCCCGGCCCGCTGTGGCAGCTCGGGGCCGGCGCGGCCGCCAGCCTGCGGGCCATCCGGCCCAGCCGGCTGGCGGTGCGCGAAGGCCGGGCCTGGGTCACCTGGGGCGACGGCTGCGACCGCATCGTGGTGGCCGGCGAGGTGCTGGAGGTGCCGGCCGGCGCCCATGTGGTGGTGGAGCCGTGGCAGCCGTGTGGCGCGGGCGTGCTGCGCTTCGGCTTCGGCGCGGCCTGACGGCAGGCCCCGGGTCGCGCGGCCGGGGGCCGCTGGCAGAATGCCCCGCATGGCACGCCCCAAGTCACCCACCCACGATCTCAAGCGCGACGAGATCCTCAACCTGGCGGCGCAGTGCTTCGCCCACCGCAGCTTCCCGGCCGCCAGCATGAACGACATTGCGGCGGCGTGCGGCACCAGCAAGGCGCGGCTCTACCACTATTACGAGAGCAAGGAAGCCATCCTGTTCGACCTGCTGGACCGCTACACCCAGCGGCTGCTGGCCCTGATAGGCGAGGCCGAGGCCCATGCCCAGCGCCAGAACCTCAGCGAACGGGCGGCGCTGCATGCGCTGGTGCGGTCGTTCCTGACCGAATACGAGAGCTCGGCCACCCGCCATGTGGCGCTGGTGTCGGACACCAAATTCCTGGGCGACGTGCAGCGCGAGCTGATCCTGAACCGCCAGCGCGACGTGGTCGCCGCCTTCACCCGCTTCATCCGGCGGGCCTACCCGGACCGGGTGCATGCCGGCAACCAGACCGCGCTGACCATGATGCTGTTCGGCATGATCAACTGGACCTTCACCTGGCTGCGCCCCGGCGGCCCCATGAGCTACGCGGCATTTGCCGACGAGGTGGTGGCGGTGCTGGAGCGGGGACTGTCCGGCCAGGGACCCGGATGACCGGGTTTCCGTGATTTACCTATATGAAACGAATTTCGTTTAAGTAAAATTCCGCACTTCAGCCGACCACCACCCCGGAGACCGCCATGAGCAAAGCATTCGCCTCGCAGGCCGACCTGCAGGACAAGAACATCACCTTCGAACAGCTCAGCGCCCACTGCTGGGCCTACACGGCCGAAGGCGACCCGAATTCGGGCGTGATCATCGGTGACGAATTCATCCTGGTGAGCGACGCCACCGCCACCCCCGCCATGGCGCAGGACCTGATCCGCCGCATCCGCGAGGTCAGCGACAAGCCCATCAAGTACGTGCTGCTGACCCACTACCACGCGGTGCGCGTGCTGGGCGCCAGCGCCTTCAAGGCCGAAGGCGCGACCGAGGTGATTGCCAGCCGCGGCACCCACGACCTGATCGTGGAGCGCGGCGCGCAGGACATGCAGAGCGAGATGGAACGCTTCCCCCGGCTGTTCCGCGGCGCCGACTCGGTGCCCGGCCTCACCTGGCCCACGCTGGTGATCGGCGACGGCACGCCCGGCCGCCAGGGCAGCCTCACGCTCGATCTGGGCGGTGTGAAGGTCGAGATCTGGCACCCCGGCGCCGGCCACACCAAGGGCGACACCATCGCCTGGGTCGAGTCCGAAAAAGTGCTGTTCAGCGGCGATCTGGTCGAGTTCGAGGCCGGCGTCTACACCGGCGATGCCCAGCTGGAAGAGTGGCCGGCCACGCTGGAAGCCTTGCGTGCCCTCACCGCCGAAGCCATCGTGCCCGGTCGCGGCGAAGCCATGAAGGGCAACGCCAACGTGAACAAGGCGCTGGACTACACCGCCCGCTGGGTCACCACGCTGTTCCAGGCGGCGCGCGAGGCGGCGGCCGCCGGCATGGACCTGAAGGCCGCCATGGCCCACACCCGCCAGAAGATGGATCCGGTGTTCGGCCATGTCTTCATCTACGAGCACTGCCTGCCGTTCGACGTGAGCCGCGCCTACGACGAGGCCCGGGGCATCAAGCACCCGCGCATCTGGACCGCCGAGCGCGACCAGGAGATGTGGGCCTCCCTGCAGGCCTGATCCGTGCCCGGCGGCCCCGCTACCATGCGGGGTCCATGAACCCGCCGCCGCTCCACCACGCCTTCACCGACTGGGCCGTTGCCACCGTCTTCGGCGTGGTCTACCTGGGCATGTTCCTGGGCGGGCTGCCCCGCCTGCGGCTGGACCGCACCGGCGTGGCCCTGCTGGGCGCCATCGCCATGATGGCCATCACCGGCATGACGGTGAACCAGGCCGCCTCGGCCATCGACGTGTCCACGCTGCTGCTGCTGTTTGCCTTCATGGTCATTTCGGCGCAAATGCGGCTGGGCGGTTTTTATGCGGCGGTCACCCTCAAGGTGGGCGCCATGCCGCTGTCGCGGCCGGCCTTGCTGGCGGCCCTGATTGCGGTCGCCGGCGTGCTGTCGGCGGTGTTCTCGAACGATGTCATCTGCCTGGCCATGACGCCGCTGGTGCTGCGCCTGTGCCTGCAGCGCGGCTGGCCGCCGGTGCCGTTTCTGGTCGGGCTGGCCTGCGCGGCCAACATCGGTTCGGCGGCCACGCTGATCGGCAACCCGCAGAACATGCTGATCGGCTCGGTGCTCGCGCTCGACTTCGCCGACTACGCGCTGCGCGCCGCCGCCCCGGTGGCCGGTGGCCTGCTAGTGCTCTGGGTCTGGCTGGCCTGGGGACCGGGCCAGTCGCGCAGCGATGCGCTGGTGCCGCCGTCGGTGCCGCTCGATGCCGACCCGCCGTTCGATGCCTGGCAGACCACCAAGGGCCTGACCGTGGTGAGCGTGCTGATGGTGCTCTTCCTGTTCACCGACGCGCCGCACGCGGTGCTGGCGCTGGTCGGGGCTGCGCTGCTGCTGCTGAGCCGCCGGCTGGCGTCGTCCGACGTCATCGGCCTGGTGGACTGGTCGCTGCTGGTGCTGTTCATGGGGCTGTTCGTGGTCAACCACGCGTTCGAATCGACCGGCATGGCGACCGATGCGGTGCAGTGGCTGGCGGCGCGCGGGGTGGTGCTGCACGAGCCAGGCACGCTGATGGTGGCGGGGGTGGTGCTCTCCAACCTGGTGTCCAACGTGCCCGCCGTCATGCTGCTGTTGCCCCACCTGCAGGACCACGCCTCCACCGCCGGCCTGCAGCTGGCGCTGGTGACCACCTTTGCCGGCAACCTGCTGCTGGTGGGCTCCATCGCCAACCTGATCGTGGCCGACCTGGCCGGTCAGCAGGGCGTGCACATCGGCTGGCGCGAGCATGCCCGCATCGGCGTGCCGGTCACGCTGCTGTCGCTCGGGCTGGTGTGGATGGCGCTGCGCTGACGGCGGTGCGCCGCCAGGCGTTCAGCCCGGGCTGGCCAGCGTGCGCAGGTCGGCCCCGTACTGTTGGAGCGTGGCCACGGCCCGCTGGCGCTGCTGTGCGGTGGTGCTGTTGTGGATCAGCGCCAGTTGCCGGCAACCATGCTGGACCGTGGACTGCAGGTAGGCGTTGTAGCCCGGCGTGGGCGAATCGGTGAACCGGTTCAGGTGCGCCTGGATGCGCTGGCCTGCGGAAGCCGGTTCGGCCTGGGCCTGGCGGATGGTCGCCAGCAGGTCGGCCTGGCGCACCAGCCGCTCCTGCCGGGTGCGTGCCGCATCGAACGGTGATGCGGCCAGCTGCTGGCGCAGCAGGCTGCGCTGGGCATCGCTCAGGCGGCCATAAAAGGTTTCCAGCCGGTCCTGCGCGCGTTCGGTCCGGCGGTCGAGCACCCGGCCGGGCGACGCGGCGATGAAGTCTTCCTCGAACTCGCGGTTGTTCTTGACCTGCTGGCGGGCCAGGTGGTCGAGCTGGGCGGGCGAGAGCTGCAGGGCCAGCCGGGCCAGCGGCGGCACCGCTTCGGTGGCGGTGCGTGCGAGCCGCTCGCGGACCCGGTCGAACTGCTGGCACACCTGATCGGCCGTGATGTCGTTCGGCGCCAGCCGTTCCCAGTCGCGCAGCAGCTCGGCCAGGCGCGGCAGATCCTCCTGGCGGTGCCACGCAAACAGCGCGTCGAGGTCGGCCCGGACCTGTGCGGTCTGGCGGTTGTCCAGATCGGCATAGCCATCGATCCACCAGTAGGTCAGGCTCGGGGCCTGGTGGTAGACCACCCTGAGTGCGGTGCAGCCCGCCAGCACCAGGGCCAAGCCCAGCACCGCGAGCCGACCCAGGGGGCGGGCCATAATCCGGCGCATTCTGCCGCCGGCCTCGGGGCCGGGCGGCGTGGTGGCAGCAGCACAAAGGACGGACATGAGCAGAGCTTTGGATGTGGTGGTGATGGCGGCGGGCAAAGGCACCCGCATGAAGAGCCGCCGGCCCAAAGTGTTGCACCGTCTTGCGGGTCGTGCCCTGGCCCAGCATGTGATCGACTGCGCCGCGCGGTTATCGGCCCGCAGCGTGGTGGTCATCACCGGTCATGGGGCCGCCGAGGTCGAGGCCGGCCTGAGCGCGCCCACCGGCACGCCGCTGCGCTTCGTGCGGCAGGAGCCCCAGCTGGGCACCGGCCATGCGGTGCAGCAGGCCGCGCCGGTGCTGCCGGACGACGGCGTGACCCTGGTGCTGTCCGGCGATGTGCCCCTGACCCAGGCCGACACCCTGCAGGCCCTGCTGCAGGCCTGCGACGGCCAGCGGCTGGCGCTGCTCACGCTCGACCTGCCCGATCCCACCGGCTACGGCCGCATCGTGCGCACCGCTTCGGGCGAGGTGCAGGCCATCGTCGAACACAAGGACGCCACCGAGTCCCAGCGCGCCATCGGCGAGATCTACAGCGGCATCATGGCGGTGCCCACCCGCCTGCTGCGCGGCTGGCTGGCGCGGCTGGACAACCGCAACGCGCAGGCCGAGTACTACCTGACCGACGTGGTGAAGTTCGCCGTCGCCGACGGCCTGAGCGTGGTGGCGCACCGGATCGATGACGCGGTGCAGGTGGCTGGCGTCAACAGCCCGCAGCAGCTGGCCGAGCTGGAGCGCGCCTTCCAGCAGCGCCATGCCCAGGCCCTGATGCTGCAGGGCGTGCGGCTGGCCGATCCGGCCCGGATCGACGTCCGTGGCGAACTGGTCTGCGGCCAGGATGTGGAGATCGACATCAACTGCGTGTTTGAAGGCCGGGTCGAGCTCGGCGAGGGCGTGCGCATCGGGGCCCACTGCGTGGTGGCGAATGCCCGCATCGAGGCCGGTGCGGTGATTCATCCGTTCACCCACATCGATGGCGAGAAGGCCGGTGTGCGGGTGGGCGAGGGCGCGCTGGTAGGGCCGTTTGCCCGGCTGCGCCCCGGTGCCGATCTGGGCCGCGAGGTGCACATCGGCAACTTTGTCGAAGTGAAGAACAGCACCCTGGCGGCCGGTGCCAAGGCCAACCACCTGGCCTATCTGGGCGATGCCACGGTCGGCGAGCGGGTGAACTACGGTGCCGGCAGCATCACCGCCAACTACGACGGGGCCAACAAGCACCGCACCGTCATCGAGGCCGATGTGCATGTGGGCAGCAACTGCGTGCTGGTGGCGCCGGTGACCATCGGCGCGGGCGGCACAGTGGGGGCCGGCTCCACCATCACCAAGGACGCGCCGGCCGGCGCCCTGTCGGTGGCGCGGGGCAAGCCGGTCACCATTGCCGGCTGGCAGCGCCCGGTCAAGAAAAAAGGCTGATCAGCGCGGATTGCCCTGGCCCGCTGCAGGCGGCTGGCCGGCGCGCTGGCGCGGGCGGCGCGGGGCGAGGTCGTCGTCCAGGCCCATCAGGTTGGACAGGCCCATGATTTCCGACTCCCGGAAGCCGGTGTTGCCGTACTGGTGGTCAAAGCCCGAGAGCTGGCTCTCGAGTTCGCGCATGACGCTGTCGCGCTCCGTCTCGGTCTTGACCGGCTGTTTCGGCTTCGGCAGCTCGGCCAGGTTGAGCTGGGCCCGGAAGTCGGCCGGGGAGGGCATGCGGTGGATGCCGTTCTTGAGCAGCACGAAGCGCACGCCGGCGGTGCGCAGGATCCGGTTCTTCTCGCGCACCCGCTCGGCCCGTGCCTCGGCATTGCTCAGGTGGTATTGCTCGACGTCGAAGGCAAAGTTCGGCTTGCCGTCGACGCCGCACACCACGAAGTCCACGCTGTCGGCTTCCAGGCGCTCCAGGGCGCGCTGCTTGTTGCTCGCCCGACGCACCGACAGCATGTGCTTGAGCTGCACCTGCGGCAGCACCACATGGCCGGGGAAGGTGTCCTGCAGGTAGTCCAGCATGGCCACCTGTTCCACCGACAGCACCCGCTCGGGGCTGTAGCGATCATCACGGCCGTGATCGCCCTGGCGGAAGTACCGCACATAGAGCCAGCCGCACAGAACCAGCAGCACCGCCGCGATGCCGATTCCGGTCCACATCATGTCCATCAAGACCTCCTGAAGCCCTGGACGGGCTCTTGTCGTTGTCGGCGATTCTAGAAAACCTGTTACAGGTTGTGTCAGGCTGCAACCCGAACGGCTTAATAAAACGCCATCCCTGTGCGGTTTGTATCAAACCCTGGGGGGGTAGAGTCATGCAAGGGTATGCATTTTGCGCTCAGCGGTGAATCGGCAGGCGCGGATGGAACTTGGCCCGCCGGGTGCTGAAGAAAGCCTTCACGTTGCGGACATTGGCGTCGCTGGTGAACAGCCGCCGGGCCAGTTCCAGGTAGGCCGGCATGTCGGCGCAGTGCACCACCAGCACGAAGTCCGGCCCGGGGCTGACCCGGTAACACTGCTGCACGGCCGGGTCGGGGACGACGCGCGCTTCAAAGGCGTCCTGCAGGTCGGCGCCCTGGCGCTCCAGCGTCACCTCCACCAGGGCGGTGAGCCCATGGCCCTGGGCCTCGGCCAGCCGTTCGGGCTGGAGGACGGCCACCACCCGTTCGATCAGCCCGAGCTGGTGCAGCCGCCGCACCCGCCGCAGGCTGGTGGGGGGCGACAGGTGGGCGGCCGCGGCCAGGTCCTGGTTGCTGCGGCCGGCGTCTTCCTGCAGCAGTTCCAGCAGGCGGCGGTCGGCGTCGTCGATGTCGATCGATTTCATGATCGTGATCTTTATGAAAGTTTGTTGCTCGGTGCCGGTTGGGTGAAATTTTAAGTCGACAAACTCTAAATTTTGACCATTCCTTTCTCGCCGTCCTGCGTAGCATCCGCCGATTCAAGGGTTCAACAAGGGGTGATTCATGTGCGGCATCGTGGCGGGCGTCTCCGGGCGCGACATCGTTCCGGTTCTGGTCCAAGGTCTGCAGCGGCTGGAATACCGGGGCTACGACTCGTGTGGCGTGGCGGTGCACGCGGGTGGCCTGCAGCGTGCCCGCAGCACCGCCCGGGTGGCCGAGCTGGTGCAGCAGGTGCAGACCGGGCAGATCGCCAGCGGCACCGGCATCGCCCACACCCGCTGGGCCACCCACGGTGCACCGGCCGTGCACAACGCGCACCCGCATTTCAGCCATGGCCCGGGCCAGGGCTCGGGCAGCGGCGTGGCCGGGCGGGTGGCGCTGGTGCACAACGGCATCATCGAAAACCACGATGAACTGCGCGCCGCGCTGCAGGCCAAGGGCTATGTGTTCGAGAGCCAGACCGACACCGAAGTCATTGCCCACCTGATCGACTCGCTCTACGAAGGCGATGTGTTCGTTGCGCTGCAGGCCGCCGTGGCCCAGCTGCACGGCGCCTATGCGCTGGCGGTGTTCCACAAGGACGAGCCGCACCGCGTGGTCGGGGCCCGTGCCGGCTCGCCGCTGGTGCTGGGCGTGGGCCAGGACACCGGGCAGGGCGGGCGCGAGCATTTCCTGGCCAGCGACGCCATGGCCCTGGCCGGCGTCACCGACCAGATCGTCTACCTGGAGGAGGGTGACCGGGTCGATCTGCAGCTGGGCCGCTACTGGGTGCTCGACGCGCAGGGCCGTTCGCTCGATGCCGCGCAGCGCCCGGTGCGCACCGTGCAGGCCCACAGCGGCGCGGCCGAACTGGGTCCCTACCGCCACTACATGCAGAAAGAGATCTTCGAGCAGCCGCGCGCCATTGCCGACACCCTCGAAGGCGTGGAGGGCATCACCGCCGACCTGTTCGGCGACCAGGCCCACCGCACCTTCCAGGCCATCGACCGGGTGCTCATCCTGGCCTGCGGCACCAGCTACTACAGCGGCTGTGCCGCCAAGTACTGGCTGGAAGAGATCGCCCGCATTCCCACCCAGGTGGAGGTGGCCAGTGAATACCGCTACCGCACCAGCGTGCCCGACCCGCGCACCCTGGTGGTCACCATCAGCCAGAGCGGCGAGACCGCCGACACCCTGGCCGCCCTGCGCCATGCCCGGAGCCTGGGCATGCAGCACACCCTGACCATCTGCAACGTCGCCACATCGGCCATGGTGCGCGAGTGCGCCATGGCCTACGTGACCCGGGCCGGGGTGGAGATCGGCGTGGCCTCCACCAAGGCCTTCACCACCCAGCTGGCCGGCCTGTTCCTGCTCACGCTGGCCCTGGCCCAGGTGCGCGGCCACCTGAGCGAGGCGCAGGAGGCCGGACACCTCAAGGCCATGCGCCACCTGCCGCTGGCGCTGCAGGCGGTGCTGGCGCTGGAGCCCCAGGTCATCAGCTGGGCCGAGGACTTCGCCCGCATGGACAACGCCCTGTTCCTGGGCCGGGGCCTGCACTACCCCATCGCCCTGGAAGGCGCCTTGAAGCTCAAGGAGATCAGCTACATCCACGCCGAGGCCTACCCGGCCGGCGAACTCAAGCATGGCCCGCTGGCCCTGGTGACCGCCGCCATGCCGGTGGTCACCGTGGCCCCCAACGACGCGCTGCTGGAAAAGCTCAAGAGCAACATGCAGGAAGTACGGGCGCGCGGCGGCGTGCTGTATGTGCTGGCCGATGCCGACACCCGCATCGCCAGCGGCGACGGCATCCATGTCATCCGCATGCCCGAACACTACGGCGCACTGAGCCCGCTGCTGCACGTGGTGCCGCTGCAGCTGCTGGCGTACCACACCGCCCTGGCCAAGGGGACGGATGTCGACAAGCCGAGGAACCTGGCCAAGAGCGTGACGGTGGAGTGACGAGGTGAGCCAGAAACTGCCCCTGAACCTGAAAAATGAGGTCTGTCGGGGAAAAAGAGATCTGTCGGAAACGCGGCCAAAAACTGCAACCAGATGCTACTGGCCAGTTACAAGCATCCCGGAGCTGCGACAAGTCTCCTGATTGCTCAGATTGAATCTGCCTTGGCTGATTTCTAAACTGGTACGGGACTTTAGTAACTGCTTTGCAGCGTTTGGAGCCGGTGGGTACTGCCAGACAGGCTCACGCTGATTGCCATGAAGCGGCCGATGGGAACGGTAACCGGCGCTGGTCTGTTTGACGGCTATACGGGGTACAGCGGACATCGGTTACCTTCAACCCTGACGCGCCGCGCGACTGACCGCTTCCCCTCACCTGGACTGGCGGTAACGACCCGGAGCGGACAGTCCGCAGCGGCTCAGTAGACGGAGACCTTCTAGGTCTGTACGCTTTCGTGGGGTTGGCGAAACCGTTCGTGCACCTGAATGAGCAGCCGGCTGGACCGGGGAGGGATCCAGTCAGGTTTGCCCATTTTGTTAAACCTGTTCATGTGCACATGACTATTGCTGTACTCGATTGATTTCAAAGAACTTCCAGTTGTGTCATGCGACTATTTTTAACGACTGAGGTCCAAGCTATCCGCTATTTCGCAGGACGTATCTAAGTTAGCCGCCTTCGCCGAATGAGCAAGCACACCCCTCTTGAATACGAAGAGTTCGTTCGCAAAGTCGTGGAATCACTTGTGGGCGTCGATGTCTTCCAAGGACGCGAATTCGAGGGCCGAATCGCAGGACGAAAGATCAAGGTGGACGCTTCATTTGTGCTTCGCATTGCAGGAGGCGCAGACATGTTGGTGCTTGTTGAATGTAAGCACTACAATCATCGTGTTCCCGTCGATGACATAGAAGAATTCCATTCGAAGATCGATGACATCGGAGCACAGAAGGGCATCCTTATAACGACTGTCGGCTTTCAAGCCGGAGCGGTCAAAGCAGCTACGGGTAGACGCATTGCCCTAGCACTGCTGACAGAAGATCATCGGTCGGGAGAGATTGAATACGTCGCCAGTTACGCCACCCAGTTCGTCTTTACGCCGAATCAGTCCGTGGAGTTCTTTCAGGGAAAAATTCGCTGCCTTCTGTTAGCCGGTGAGCGCGGGATGCGATTCAACAGCTTCTCTCAAGTAATTGGAATGCTCATCGTTGATGCACATGCTGAATAAGCACGCAGTCGCACAGAAGGCTAACTAAGTTAGTCCTCCCAATAAGCAGCCTCAGTAAACTTGTCACATGATAAGTAGCCGCCTCGAACTTGCACTCAAACTTCTGCAGCCGTCGGATTGGAGAAGGTTCGAACACATCGCCTCCGTGTTTCTGGCCAGCGAATTCGACGAACTGCGGACGGTGGCCAGTCCAGGCGGAGACGAAGGAAGAGACGCCGAACTATTTTCCCCACTCGAGGAACCCAGAGTCGTCGTCCAGTACTCTGTAGCCGATGATTGGAGGGCAAAGATCAACGGGACGGTCCGTAGGCTGAAGGACACCATCCCTGGCGCAATGGTCCTGGTATATGCAACAAACCAGATCGTGGGCGCAGAGTGGGACGATCTGAAAAAGACTCTCCGCACAAAACACGGCCTATCGCTCGACATTCGGGATCGCAATTGGTTCGTGGAACGAGTTCACGGAAACGCTGCCAGGCAGCGCGCGGCCGAAGAGCTTTCTACTGTGATCGTTAACCCGTATCTAGTATCTGCCGGTGTCGGACCCCACGTTCACAGTGAACTTTCATCGCCAGAAGCAGTTGCTGCTGTCACATTTCTAGCGTTGCAGTGGCAGGACGAGGTGCGAGAAAAGGGGCTTACCAAAATCGCCTTTGAAGCACTTGTTCGAGCCGCCCTTGTCAACACAGACAGCAACAACAGACTGAAGCGGGCGGCCGTCCAGGAGGCAGTCGCGAGTCTCCTTCCCGGCCATCCAAACGCTCAAGTGACCTCGCTAGTTGATGGCGCCCTTAAACGACTAGCCAAACATACGGTGAAACACTGGCCAATGGAGGATGAGTTCTGTTTGGCTCATGAAGAACTGCAACGGCTAGACGAGTTCCGGGTCAAAGCTGCTCTCGCCGAGAGCAGCTTGATGGCCGAAGTTCATGCCGTCGCAAAACTCCAGACCTCTACGGCCTCCATAACCGGAGAGGAGTTGGACGAATTTGCGAACTGCCTCCGGAGTGCAACTGATGCGGTTCTTCTCGAACGAAGCCAAGCCTTTGCTATGGCGGTCCACTCCGGGACATTGGCCGAACTCGCTGATGCAGACTTCACCACCACCCTCACTTCAGCAATTGCCAAGACGAAACTGAAGAAAACTCCAGGGATCGACTGGCTTGCCAAGCTTAGAGGCGCCGTCCGCGAGCTACTGATTAGCAACACGCCGTCAATCCAGGCACATCTTCGTTCCTTGTCGGACGCCTACACACTGATGGCGTTTCTTAAGCAAACACCTGATGTTCAGGGGGCAGTGGAGAAGATGTTCTCCCACGGCGCCCTTTGGCTGGATACAACAGTCATTCTCCCGCTCATCGCAGACACCTTAGCTGCCTCTGACGGGGAGCGAGGCCGCTTCTCTCGAATGATTGAAGCGGCGCGCGACGTTGGCCTGAAGTTGTATGTAACGCCGGGGGTCATTGAAGAAGTCGAGCGCCACATGAATCGCTCTCTAGTTTGTGCCCGTATGACCGATGGGCAATGGGAAGGCTCGGTTCCATACTTACTCGAACGATACATTGCGTATGGCCGCTCCACGGCATCGTTTCCGACTTGGCTAGAGAACTTCCGAGGTGATGCCCGCCCCCTACTCGACATAGCCGAATATGTCGAGGCCCAGTTCGGCATAAAAGAACGCTCTCTTGAGTCGGAACGCAATGCTTCTTCGCCGGAACTACGCCACGCGCTAGAGGCGATTTGGTTCGAACGATATGACCGGAGGCGCGAAATGTACGGTGCGCCTTTAGACGAAACGGCAATCACAAGATTGGTAAGTCACGATGTTGAATGCTATGCTGGCGTTGTCCAACTCCGCACCAAAGAGCAAGCTTCACCGTTCGGCTACAGCGCTTGGTGGCTCACCGTTGATAGGCAGGCATTCGACCTCAAGAATCGGCTGCGTGGATACATGAGCGGACCGCCGCCCGACTCTCCTGTAATGAGCGCAGACTTCTTGGTGAACTACCTTGCGTTTGGCCCAATGCGGAAGCGGGTCACAAAATTGAAGGAGTCGGGCTTACCGCTACTCATGGTGATCGGTGGAGCGACGCAACTCACACCTGAGCTCATCGCTGAAGCAGAACGTTTGCGCGCCCAACTAATAGACTTGCCGGAGCGAGTCGTGCGCCGTCAGGTGCGTGACCATCTGGACAAAGCGAAGTCTCGCATCGGTCCGATCGCGAAGTTGGGTATGGATGATGTGGATGACGCACTCCAACGGGTTTCCGGGGAGGCCTAGCCCTTCCACCTTCCATGGAGGGGGACGTCCAAGTCCAGTCGTTCATGGCCCTCCTCACGTCAAACGTAAAACGACAGCTCCTGGCCGTTTGCGGTATTTCGGGCACCGCGGAGCGACTGGCCGCTCCCGCTGCAATGCGGCCAGTCGTTACTGGCAGGCGGGAAAAGGAGGAGCTTCTCGCTGACCGCTCAGTGATGACCCGTACACGTGCAGGAGCGTCGCCGACAGATCACTGAAGCGCTGTTGGCGAGGTCTCCAGCTCAGTCATAGCCTTCAACGTCTCATCTGCAGTGTCGAATGCTGTGAGCATGAACAGGGCAAGCCGCATCGTTGAGAGCCTAGCGTTCGACCCGCGGAAGAACGCTACGGGCCCGCTGTAGCCTTGAAGCTTGACTTTGGCGAGCGTTCGGTCCAAGTCAGATCTCCATGCAAGCGGGAATACGTCGGTAAGCTTTTCTAGGAGTGCATACGTGCGTTCATCTGGGCTCTTTCCTGGCCAGATGCCCTCCAGTTGCTTGAGAAGTCTGTTGCGGCAAGTGACCTGGTTGATCGGGAAGCGGTTCTCCAAAATGTTGGAGCAGATCTCAACGAACGCATCGATCCAGACGTTGCCCTGGATTTCTCTGGTCGAGAGTTCTTCTGGGCCAGTGGCCTCGGCATGATCAGGGTTCCCTGTATTGATTAGTCCCCGGCTGCAGCAGGCTAGCGGTACACCATGCTTGGGGCACTTGATCTGACCAGGAACTTGGTGAGCTCGCCGCCAGTAGGACTCTCCCCAAAAGGCCAAATCCTCCGCTTGGCATTCGATACAAGTCCAGGCTCTCTGCCTCGAAGTCCTGAACAGGTCGGTCTTCCCGAACTCGGTCGCCAGTAATACATCCTCCTGCTGAAATGATTCACCCCTCTTGACCGCACTCAAAAGCGGCCACATGGAGTGAAGTCTGACGAGCTCCAAGAAAGACTGGCCGGTGATCTCTGACGCCAGTTCAATAAAAGGTCTAGGGCAGCGGTATGCCCTTGAATCACCAAGTGTGTACCCCGCATTTAGACTGGCGGTGACCTCACTGGGCCCACTCAAATCAAGGTGGAAACAGATGTGCCCTCTGTAGCCGGCCAACGGTTCATCTGGAAGAAGTTGGGTCCGGTATGTCATGGGCATTGCCTCTAGCGTTGGGGAAGCTGTTGTCGAGATGCGGATGCAGGAGTGAGTGCGCCCAAGCTCTCAATGACCGCTGTGAGGGCATGGGCGTGCTGCGTTGTTCCGTTCCAGACTTTGGCCAGTGCAGTCATCAGGGGCGTACAAGCCTGAACGTCTGAAGTGCTCACGGGGCTGAGCTTTGAACGCACATAAATGCATATGGCTTCCGAGTTCTCGGTACGCCTTACCGCCTTGCCCCGAAGAATCCGACTGACCTGTGATTGGCTCAAGCCCGTCGCCTTGGCAATATCCACTTGGCGTAAGCCAAGTGTCTTTACTGCCGTCCTTGCCTGCATCATTTCAAGCTGAAAAACGCTATCGCTCATGGGCATCAATAATGCATAAATGCATAATCAATGGCAACACATGGCGATGAGCGGCGAACCGAATGAAGAGCAGCTAGGTGAGCGCTTTAACGGGGGGACACTGCCATGGCCCGAGTGATTGCAGCCTGGGTCAACGGAAGGTCTTTCAGCCTACGACGCTTTGATCGCAGGTCAGGCACCGCATGCAGGATCTCAGAAAGTGCGACCCGGCCGCGTGTCTGTACTGATCCGCTGTTGACCTCAAGCGCCTTGCGCCAGGCATCTACCGCCATCGCGAACGTGCTATCGCGGGCAGCCCAGTCGACAGCAGCGGCATTGTTGGGAGAAAACCGAACACTCTTGGACTGGTTCCCGGAGAGCCACTCACGGTCGTTGCGGTACAGCCAGGCGTAGGTCCCGGGCTTTCGAGCTCGTAGTGCCTTGTTCGCTACGCCAGGATGTGCATCGATCAGGCATAACCACTCTTGGCGGTGATGCTCCCTGGTGTACTCGCGGCAGGAGGATGACCAGTCTGCGTAGAGACCGGGCACGGTCCGCAAGAGCAGGTTCACCGCAGATGCAGACATCGCGAAAGCATCTGACACCGAAGACTTGCTTGCCCCAGATCGCAGAAGCTCAATTGCCTTTTCCCGGTCGAGTGCTTTCAGCCGCTTGGGCCTTCTTGAGACCTTCAAGCCCGCGGCTGCAGCCCATGACATCGCTGTGGCCGTCGCAACACCCACTACCTTTGCTGCATGGGTTGGGGTGAAGCCACTCGCTTGGATCAAGTTCAGACAAATGGAGCGTTTGTCCTGAAGCACCTCAGGGCCATGGGCGACGCCCTCAAGCGTCAGGGGCGGGCATACATCGACGCTCTCGCCAACAGTCGCATAGCTCTGCAGAAAACGATCCCAGTTGCCAAACAACCAGGTCACAAGCCAAATCAGTCTCAGCGGATGCCTGAGAGTCCTCTCGGGTCGCCGCAAGCTACAAAGCTGGGCGTATGCGCCATCCTCAGAAACTGCAAGGGGCGAGAGGTCGCTGAGTAGCTTGAATGGCTGGCTGAAGCTTGAAAGTGATCGACTGGCCTCGCCGGCCTTCAAACGACCAGAGGCAGAAAGTAGCCCGCGCTCAATCAGGGCATGGGTTATCACATGCCGTACGCGCTGGGGCTCAAAGTACGTCTCCGCAGGAGTGACGCCGAGCCGAAAGCATGCCTCGCCAAATGCCATGAACAAGGGCCGCGCCAGCTCCGACCGATTTGCCTTGCATTCCGTCTGCGGCAAGGATGAGCACTCGTCGGGGAGGTGGTATCTGAATCGGTCTACCCCATTGAATTTCAGTGACGATACGCGAAGGGGTTCCAAGTGGCGACGGCAAAACCAAACGCCAGGAAACTGATGAGACCGACGCCAATAGGGCGGAAGACCGCTTGCGATGTCCTCCTCCATACAAGCAGGGCATGCCTTCAGCGGATGTGAAGCACCAAAGCGAGAGGTAAGCAGGCCAAGCCTGAACTTCAATGCTCCCAACCCGTCCCCCTCCATGGC
>PNMF01000013.1 GCA_013823485.1 Comamonadaceae bacterium | reverse complement strand
CCCCTCCGGTCAGGCCGTGGCCAATGTGAGCATCGCCACCTCCAGCCGGCGCAAGGACCGCAACAGCGGTGAAATGGTCGAGGACACCCAGTGGCACCGCGTCACCTTCTACGACCGCCTGGCCGAGATCGCCGGCGAATACGTCAAGAAGGGGCGCCCGATCTACGTCGAAGGCCGCCTCAAGTACGGCAAGTACACAGACCAGAGCGGCGTGGAGAAGAACACGGTCGACATCATTGCCACCGAACTCCAGCTGCTGGGTGGCCGCGAAGGCATGGGCGGCAGCGACGACGGAGGCAGCACCGGCGGTGGTGGCTACAGCCGCCCGCCAGCTGCAGCACCCCGCCCGGCGGCCGCCCGCCCGGCCCCCGCACCCGCGCCGGCACCCACCCGACAGTCGAGCGGGTTCGACGACATGGACGACGACATTCCGTTCTGAAGCAGCGCCACTCGTCGCCGCAACCGCCCGTCCGGGCGGTTTTTTTTCGCCCTGAAGCCATGCATTCCCTGCATTTGTAGTAGTTTCGTTGGAATCCGTTCGGGCGACAGGCGGCTTGCGTCCCTCCGAACACCCCTCCCCAACCCGCGCTGTCATGCACAAACCTGTCCGTGTCCTGGTGGCCGAAGACCACGCGCTGGTTCGCCAGGGCATACAGCTTCTGCTGGAAGCGGCGGGCGGATTCGAGCTCACCGGGGAAACCGCCTCCGGGGCCGAGGTGCTGGGTCTGGTCGCCGCCCGATCGCCGGACCTCCTGCTGCTCGACCTGGCCTTGAGCGATTCGTCCGGCATCGAGGTGGCGCGCAAGGTACGGCGGGCGCACCCGCATGCGGGCATCCTGGTGGTGACCGGCAATGTGTATCCGGGCTCGGTCGATCAGTCGTTGCAGGCCGGTGCCGACGGCTTCCTGCTGAAGCACGACCAGGGCGGCGAACTGCTGGACGCGATCCGCACGGTGATGTCCGGCAAGACCTATGTCAGCCCGCACGCGGTGCGCTCGCTGCACATGCCGGACCCGCGTCGGGCGCCCCACGCAACCGGCCTGTCGCCCAGCCTGACCCAGCGGGAACAGCAGATCGTCCGCATGATCGCGGGCGGCTCCAGCAACCAGTCGATCGCCGATCAGCTGCACATCAGTGTCCTGACGGCCCGCAAGCACCGACAGAACATCATGCTCAAGCTGGGCCTGCACAACGGCGCCGAGATCGCGGCCTACGCGATGCAGTCCGGTCTGACCCGGGCACCGCAGCTGCCCACCGGCTGAGATCGGGCATTCAGGCCCGGACGGTCAAAAAATAGTACGCAGTTGTATTTTTAGGGCCGCCAAACCGCCGAATACTGCCGTTCATGCCTGCACGTCTGGCCATCGGCCGGGCGGCTCACCGGCAGCACCCCGTTGCTCAGGAGGTCCCCATGAAGCTGCTTTCCCGTCGCGAGCGCCAGACGCCGGACATCCGTTCCGACAGCCTTCCCGCCCTGGATCCCCGGGCGGATGTCGAGTCGGAGTTCCTGCCCTGCCCCCTGTCCGACGAATACGCCCTGACCATCCATGCCTGCCTGACCCAGCAGGGCGTCGAACACGACGAGCTGCGCGTGAGCGTCCGCACCGTGGGCGCATCGCCTTCCGGCATGGACGTCTACGCCGGTTTCATCAAGGTGCTCCGCTGGACGCCACCGGTCAGGGCGCTGGTGGTGCAGATGCCCTGGGTCGAGCGCCGCATCGAACGGCGGCTGCGCCAGACCGGGTTGCTGCAGTACAGCCACTTCGGAGGGCTGTGGTTCCGCTCGCCCCACCTGCTGGCCGGTGAACTGCCCAGGAACTGAGGGCGGGTCGGCGCCGCTGGCATGATGTCGGGCTGTCGTCCAATACACGCCTACATGTCCCGCAACGAATCCGATCCGAAGCCAACACCGACGCCGATGCCGACTCAGGAGGCCCGCCGCCCTGCTGGCCCGCGCCGTCCGCACACCGCCCAGCACAAGAAGGCGGCGCCGTCGCAGCCGGCAGCACGCAGCCATCCGGCGCTGGACCGCCTGACCGCGCTCTACCCGGGGCTGTTCGGCGAATCGCCCAGGCCGCTGAAGCGGGGCGTCTATGAAGACCTGCTGGCCCGCCACGGCGAGGAACTGACGGTCGACGGCATCAAGGCGGCGCTGGCGCTGCACACCCGGTCCACGCGCTACCTCAACGCCGTGGCCGGCGGGCAGCCCCGGCACGACCTGGAGGGCAACGTGGTCGAGCCGGTGGCACCGGAGCAACGGCACCATGCCGTGATCGAGGTGTTCCGCCGGCGTCAGGCCCGCTCGCCGCAGGACATGCGGCCCCAGCTGCGCCAGCGCATCGTCCAGGCCTTCGAGGCCTCAGGGCTGGGCCAGGAGGCCTACGCCACCCTGGTGCAGGGCCGGGACGAAGCCATCAACGCATTGACGCGTGAGGCGCTGGCCACCGCCGTGCAGCAACAGGCCCGCGAGTCGGCATTGTTGCGGGCGTTCGAGCAGGGCGCGCAGGATCTGGAAGCCTTCGCCTCGGGGTACGGCCTGGCGGTGGCCGATGCGCGCCGCATGCTGGACCGGGCACGCGCCCGCCGCTGAAGTCAGACGGCCGGCGTGGTGAACACCGTCAGCACGCCGGTGTAGCCATACAGCCGGTGGTAGGCGATCTCGCCACCGGCAAAGAAGCCCACCAGCGGCACATCGCCCAGCGCACGGCGAATCACCTGCAGCTCGGCACTCGGGCTGCCGAAATGCGGCCCGCCGCGGCCTGCACAGCTCACATACACCGCACCCGCGATGCGCCGCGCCGGGTGCGGGGCCGATTCGGCCTCGTTGTCCGACAAGGCATGGGCCAGCGCATGGTCCCGCGCTTCGGGTTCCAGCTCTTCGCGCAGCTCGGCGCAGATGCGGGTCAGGTCCGCGCGGGCCGCAGCGGTGTGGCGTTCGCAGAAGGCCAGACGCGATCCGACCGGCGCGTGATCGCCGATGGCCACCCCGCGCCGTTGCGGGTCGACCCCGATCAGGTGCCGGACCGTCACATCGGCGCCGAACTGGCCCCGGCGCAGGGGCGCCGAACCCGCGGACGCCTCCGAAGGCAGCCCGTGGCGCAGGCCGGCCAGGGTGGCGCGCAGGCGGGGCATCGCCTCGGCCGGCTGCTCCAGCGAGATGCCGCGCTCCTGCAGCAGGATGTCGAGCGCGGGCTGACCGTCGAGGGTCAGCACCAGGTTGCCCTCGGCGGCGGTGATGGTCCGCTCCGCGCCCACCGGCTGGGCGCCCTGCGTGACGCGCGACAACATGCCCACCTCGGCAGCAAACGCCACGCCGCTGAGACCGCCGTGGAACACGCCTGCGCTGGCCCCCTGGCCCCGCAGGTTGCCGCTGCTGCCGAGCGCAAACTGCACCGTGGCGCCGCGGCTGCTGGCCAGACCGCCGAACAGGTAGCCGCTGGCGGTGCGTTCGGCCACTTCGCTGATCAGGTCGGTCAGATCGGGCGTCTGGCCGTCGGCATGGACCAGCGCCGTGTGGGCCAGGAAACCTTCACCGTCGCCGCTGCGGCCGGACACGGACAGGGGCGCCACGCCGCTGAACACGCGGTAACGGGCGGGATCCAGGTCGCACAGCATGACCGCCATGGCCGGCTCGTCGAAGTACTCCACATTGTTGGAAGCGACACCCACCCCCACCGTACCCGCCCAGTCGGTGACCTCCGGCAGCTCGGCGCACAGGTGCTCCAGGATGGCCTGGGCTTCCTCGGCATAGTGGTCGGTGATGTAGATCAGCCCGAGCGACGGGCTGGTAGCGTGATCGGGCAACGCCATGCGTGCGCGCAGCTGCGCCAGCACCAGGGCAGCGGCCATGCGCCACTGGGGATGCGTGGCATGGGCATAGGGAAACAGTTTCATCCGGGTGAGCGTCGACGGTGTGGGGGCGCGGGCAAGCCGGGGTCAACGGCGCCGCGTGGAGGTGCCGGAACGGCTGGCGGTCCGGGTGGCCGGGGCCGGCGGTTTGACCGCCTTCAAGGCCGCGCGACCGGCCGCCTTGCCGGCACCCACCGCCGTCTTGACGGCCTGATCGGTCAGGCCGGCGGCCACGTCGCGGGTGGTCTGCAAGGCACCCTGGCGCGCCGCGTCCTTGACGGCGTTGGTGGCGATCTGCTGGAACTGCTGGCTCAGGGCGCCCCACCACTGCATCGGGTCGACCACGCCGGCGGCCGGTGCGGTGGCGGTGGCCTTGCGGCGGGTGGCGGTCTTGCGGGCGGGCGACTTGCGCGTCGGCGTGTCGGGCGTCTTCGTGACGGGCCGGGCCTGCAGGCCTTCGTACACGCGCTTCGCTGCGGCGGGCTCCGGCGCGGGCGCCGCCATGCCGGCCAGCGAATCGGCCGCCTTGAGCTTGAACGCATTGGCCACGTCGCCCATGCTGAAGTTCATGGTCTTGAGGGTCGACAGCGTCATCTTCTGGACCTCGAGCGCCTGGATGGTCGCACCCAGCGCCTTGGCGTTCTGGTCGAGCCAGAAGTGCACCGCCTTGAGCTCCTCGATGCGCTTCTCCAGCTCCTCCACGTTGAAGGTGGGGGCGACCCAATGGCTCAGGTTGGGCAGTTGCGGGATGTTCTGCCCGATGCCCTGGGCAATGCCGCCGGCGGCCTGGCCGGCCAGGCTCTGGAGGAAGTCGAACCCCGGCACGAATTTGCCGAATCCACCCGTGTTCTCGCTCATGCCGGTCTCCTGCCCTTGGCGGGCTGCTCGCTGGTCAGCTGTCGGCGCCGTAGCGCGGCGGCCGCTTCTCGCGCAAGGATGCCACACCTTCCCGCACGTCGGGCCCGGCAAAGCCCATGAATTCGAGCGCCAGCGAGGTGTCGAAACTCGGCCCGGCCTGGCGCAGCCAGTTGTTGAGCGAGTACTTGGTCCAGCGGATGGCGCTGGTGCTGCCGCTGGCCAGCCGGTCGGCCACCTCGTAGGCCTTGTCCAGCAGCAGCGCGTCGTCCACGGCCAGCGACACCAGACCGATGCGCTCGGCCTCCTCGCCACTGACCGGCTCGCACAACATGAGGTAGTACTTGGCCTTGGCCATGCCGCACAGGAGCGGCCACACGATGGCGGCATGGTCGCCGGCGGCCACGCCAAGGCGGGTATGGCCGTCGACGATCTTCGCGCTGCGGGCGGCAATCGAGATGTCGGCCAGCAGGCCGGCCACCAGTCCGGCGCCCACCGCCGGGCCGTGCATGGCGCTCACGATGGGCTTGTCGCAGTTGATGACGTTGTAGACCAGATCGCGCGCCTCTTTCCAGACCCGGGTGCGGACCTCGAAATCGCAGGCCATGTCCTGCACCAGGGCCAGATCGCCACCACCGGAAAAACCCAGCCCGTCGCCGCGCAGCACGGCGGCCCGCACCGAGTCGTCGCGGCCGACATCGCGCCAGATCTCGCTCAGCTCCCAGTGGCCTTCATGGCCGGCGGTGGGCAGCTTGCCGTTGCCGCCCGGGCCATCGGCCCGCATGCGGATGTCCAGCACGCTGGGAACGCCGTTGACCATGGGGCCGCGGCGGGTGATGGCCAGGGTCTGGTAACGGCTGTAGTCGACGGGGGTCATGTGCGGTCTCCTGAGGGCTTCGGATGTCGGGCGATTGTGCTTGACCTGCATCAAGGGACGACCGACACCGGGGCGACATCATGCGTTTCCAGGAGGTCCCATGAACACACCCATTTCCGACACCTTTGCTCGTCAGCTCAAGGAACAGCGCGGCGCCCTGCTCGCCCGCGTGCGCCAGCAGCGCGGGGGGGCCATCAGCCGGGCCGAGGCCGCCGCCGAAGCCAGAGGTCAGGAGAGCGACGACTGGGCCAAGGCCACGGAGGAACGTGATCTGCTGATCGGACTGGAGGAGCGTGACTCCGCCGAGCTGGTCGCGATCGACGCGGCCCTGCAGCGCATCGCCGACGGGAGCTACGGTCTGTGCCTGCAGTGTGGCGCTTCGCTGCCCGCCGCGCGGCTGCACGCACGGCCCACCGCCGAACGCTGCGTGAACTGCCAGACCCAGGAAGAACACCCCACCGGCTGAAGGCGGAGCCGGCAGGCCGCTATGCTGCCGGCATGAGCAACGACCCCACGCCCCTGCAGACCCGCAGCCTGTTCCACTTCGCCTTCCATGTGACCGATCTGGACGAGGCGCGCCGCTTCTACGGTGGCGTGCTCGGCTGCCGCGAGGGGCGCAGCACCGACACCTGGGTCGACTTCGACTTCTTCAGCCACCAGATCTCGCTGCACCTCGGGCAACCCTTTGCCACCGGTCGCACCGGCCGGGTGGGCGACCATAGGGTGCCGATGCCCCACTTCGGTCTGGTGATGCTGCTGCCGCACTGGCGGGCGCTGGCCCACCGGCTGGAGCAAGCCGGCGTGGCGTTCGTGATGCCGCCGCAGGTGCGCTTCGAAGGCCAGCCCGGCGAACAATGGACGATGTTTTTCTGCGACCCGTTCGGCAACCCGATCGAGGTCAAGGGCTTCGCCTCGCTCGATCAGGTCTACGCGGTCTGAGCCGGGTCACTGCGGCTCGGCGATCTTCTGGTCGATGGCACCGAAGAGGCTCTGGCCGTCGCGGCCCTTCATCTCGATGCGGATGGTGTCGCCGAACTTCATGAAGGCGGTCGAGGGCTGGCCGTCGAGGATGGTCTCGATGGCCCGTTTCTCGGCGATGCAGCTGTAGCCCTTGGGCCATTCCTTGCGGCCGTCGACCTCGATCGCCTTGTTGCTGACCGTGCCGCTGCCGACGATGGAGCCGGCCCGCACGTTGCGGGTCTTGCAGATGTGGGCAATGAGCTGGCCGAAGTGGAAGGTCATCTCGGGGCCGGCTTCGCACATGCCGACCTTGCGGCCGTTCCAGGTGCTCTGCAGCGTCAGGTGCACCCGGCCGCCCTGCCAGGCGTCGCCCAGCTCGTCCGGGGTGATGGCCACCGGGCTGAAGGCGGTGGCCGGCTTGCTCTGGAAGAAGCCGAAGCCCTTGGCCAGCTCGGCCGGAATCAGGTTGCGCAGGGACACATCGTTGGCCAGCATCAGGAGGCGGATGCCGTCCAGGGCCTGATCGGGGGTGGCCTGCATCGGCACATCGCCGGTGATGACCGCGATCTCGGCCTCGAAGTCGATGCCGAAATCCTCGCTGGGCACCACCACATCGTCGGTCGGCCCGATGAAATCGTCGCTACCGCCCTGGTACATGAGCGGGTCGGAGTAGAACGATGCCGGCACCTCGCTGTTGCGCGCCGCGCGCACCAGCTCCACATGGTTGATGTAGGCCGAGCCGTCGGCCCACTGGTAGGCGCGGGGCAGCGGGGCCATGCACATGGCCGGATCGAACGGAAACGCATGCCGCGCCTTGCCCTGGTTGAGCGTGACGTACAGGTCGTGCAGCTGGGGGCTGATGAAGTTCCAGTCGTCCAGGACCTGCTGCAGGCGGTGCGCGATGCCGGTCGCATAATGGGCTGTGGACAGGTCGCGGGACACCACGACCAGTTGCCCGTCGCGCGTTCCGTCTTTGTACGTGGCGAGTTTCATGCCGTTCTCCAGTGGGGTGCGTGCTGGGGCAGAAATTACGGATAGTAAAATCCATTCACCCATGCGTAAGCGCGAGATTCTAGACCAAAGCGGTGATCCGCACACCCCCGAACCCCTGGACGCCGAACCCGACGGTTCCGTGGACGGGCCTCAGCGCGCCGGCATCCAGTCGGTCGAGGTGGGCTTCGAGCTGCTGGATGCATTGTCACGGGCCGACGGGGCCCTGATGCTGCGCGATCTCGCCGCCGCCGCCGGCATGAGTGCCGCCAAAGCCCACCGCTACCTGGTGAGCTTCCAGCGGCTGGGGCTGGTGGTGCAGGACCCGGTGAACACGCGCTACGACCTCGGCCCCTCGGCCCTGCGGCTGGGCCTGGCCAGCCTGGCACGGCTCGATGGCGTGAAGCTGGCGCGCCAGCGCATCGACGCCCTGCTGCCGGACACCGGTCACACCCTGGCCATTGCCGTCTGGGGCAACCAGGGGCCCACCATGGTGCACTGGACCGAGGCGCCGCAAACCGTGCCGGTGACCTTGCGCCTGGGCGACGTCATGCCGCTGCTGACCTCGGCCACCGGCCGCTGCTTCGCGGCCTTCATGGGCGAGTCGACCCAGGACGCCCGGCAACTGGAGCCGATGCTGCGGGCCGAGCTGGCCCGGCTCAAGAAGCTGCCCGACAACGGATTGCCCCTGCCGGATGTGCCCCGCACCTGGACCGAGGTGCAGGACATGCTGGCCGAGACCCGACGCCACGGCATGGCCCGGGTGGTGCACAGCCTGCTGCCGGGCGTGGGCGGCTTCTGCGCGCCGGTGTTCGATGCCCAGGGCCGGCTGGTGCTCGGCCTGGTGGTGCTGGGTTCGGTGGTCACGCTCGACACCGGCTGGGCATCGCCGGCCGCACAGGCGCTGCTGCAGACCGCGCGCCAGCTCAGCGCCGACCTGGGACACCGCGCGGCCGGTGCCCCGGCATGAAACGACCGGCAGGCACCGGACGCGCGGGCCTGCTGGTCCTGACCGCCGCCGTGCTGCTGGCCCATGGGCTGCTGGTGGAATCGGTCGCCGATTCGGTGGTGGATTCACGCGCGGCGTCCACGGCAGCGGGGCAACCGCGCCCACCGGTGACGAGCCGGGTCCGGCTGGTCGAGCCGCCACCCCCGACACCCCGACCCACCGCGACCACTGAAAAGGTGACGGCAGCGGCAACGGTGACCGCAACGCCGGCGCAGCGCCCCGCCCGACCCAGACCACCACCGAAAGAACGGCCATCGGCACCGCCACCCGCCGCCACCGTGCCGGAGGTGGTGGCTACGGAAGTGGTGGCGCCGTCACCAACGGAAGGGACGGACGCGACGGAACAGCCAATCGTGCCGATTGCGCAGGCCGACGAGGCACCGGTGGCGCAAGCGCCCGAGCCCGCTGGCGGCGATCCGGCGCCCACGCCCCCGGCGAGCCGGCCACCGGTGATGCTGCCGCCGGATGTGGACCTGCAATACCAGGTGCAAGGGCGCGCCCGGGGCCTGAACTACCGGGCCAGCGGCGAGCTGCGCTGGCGGCAGACGAGCGACACCTACGAGCTGTCGATGCAGCTCTCGGCCTTCCTGATCGGCAGCCGCAGCCAGACCAGCGTGGGGCGGATCGATGCCACCGGGCTGCTGCCGGACCGGTTCAGCGACCGCACCCGCTCCGAACGGGCCGCCCATTTCGACCACGCCGGGCAGCGGATCCGGTTCAGCAACAACGCCCCCGACGCCGAACTGCTGCCCGGCGCCCAGGACCGGCTCAGCGTGTTCCTGCAGCTGGCCGGCCTGCTGCAGGCGGGCAGCCACGCCGCGGGCGAGACGATCGAGCTGCCGGTGGCCAGCGCGGGCGGGTCGGAACGCTGGCGCTTCCGCGTCGGCGAGCTCGAACCCCTGGATCTGCCGGCCGGCACCCTGCAGGCACGCCGGCTGGTCCGTGAACCGGTCGACCCCCGCGACAGCCGGGTCGAGCTGTGGCTGGCACCAGAGCTGGGGCACCTGCCGGTGCGCCTGCAGATCACCCAGGGTTCCGGCGACACGGCCGACCAGCAGCTGAGCCGGCGCCCCTGAGCGCCGGGAACCGGGCTGGCGGTGCGAAAAAAGACCTCTTCCCTTGAAAAAAGCCGACTTCCGACCCAGATAAAGGTCCATCGCTGAAGTACGGGCCCGGTTTGCCGATATAAAGACCGAAGGCCCTCTGGTTGATCACAAGGACATTGCACATGAACATGCTGTACGACTCGGAAGCCTTTGCGGTGGTGCACATCCTGGCAGACGCTCCGGCCGAAGGAGAGCTGCAGGTGGCCGACGGACCGCAGATTGCCCGGCACGGTTTCGAGATCGTGGACAAACGCTCCGGCAAGGAGGTCTACCTCGACGGCTCCTGGGCCGAAATGTTCCAGCAACAGATCTCGGCCTGGCAGCGCACCATGCCCTCGCAGGAAGAGGTGGAAACCACGCTGGAGGGCTACGCCGGCCTGGCCCAGATGCCGGTCGTGATGCACTGAAGCGCACAGCCTCCCCAGAACCAGCCCGGCCTGCCCGGGCTTTTTCATGCCCGGACCCGCCACCGGCGCCGGCTGCGTAGCATGCGGCCATGACCTCACCCCACCCTTGCGCCCGCCTGGCACGCCTGCTGCTGACCGCCAGCCTGACCGTCTGCCTGGCCACGGGTCTGGTCGCCTGTGCAACGCCCCAGCCGCCCGGCGCCAGCGCGGTGCTGGACCGGCTGCTGCCCACCCAGGCCCTGTTGCTGGGCGAGCAGCACGACGCCCCGGAACACCAGGCGCTGCAGAAGCTGGCGGTGGAGCACCTGGCACAGCGGGGCCGACTCGCCGCCGTGGTGCTGGAGATGGCCGATCAAGGCCGGCAGACCGATGGCCTGGCCCCCGGCGCCAGCGAAGCACAGGTCCGCGATACGCTCGGCTGGAGCGACGACACCGGCTGGCCCTGGCCCACCTACGGACCGGTGGTCATGGCCGCCGTGCGGGCCGGTGTGCCGGTGGCCGGCGGCAATCTGCCGCGCAACGCCATGCGCGGCGCCATGCAGGACGCTGCGCTCGATGCGACGCTGGACCCGACCGGGCTGAACGCGCAGAAGCAGGGCATCCGGGAAGGTCACTGCGGCCTGCTGCCGGAGGGCCAGATCGGCCCCATGACCCGCATCCAGCTGGCCCGCGACCGGGCCCTGGCCGCCACGCTGCAGCAGCGGGCCCGGCCCGGCATGACGGTGCTGCTGATCGCCGGCAACGGCCATGTGCGGCAGGACATCGGCGTGCCACGCCACCTGCCGGCGGGTTTCGACCACCGCGTGCTGGTGGCGCGGGCGGGTGACGCCGGCGCCGGGCTGCCGGCCGATGCGGTGTGGCCGACGCCGGCCCTGCCCCCGACCGACCATTGCGCCGAACTGCGCCAGCGCTTCGGGCGCTGACACAGGCCAGGATCAGGCCGGCATCAAGCCGGTATCAGGCGGGCATCAAGCCGGCAGGCGGCGGATCGCGTCGGCCAGGGTCGAGACCATGGTCTCGATGTGTTCGCGCTCGACGATGTAGGGCGGTGCAAACACCAGGTTCTCGCCGGCATTGCGCACCAGAACGCCCTTGTGGAAGCAGTCCATGAAGACGTCGAAGGCGCGCTTGCCGGGCATGCCCGGCATCGGTGCCAGTTCCACGGCGCAGGCCAGCCCCAGGCTGCGGATGCCGATGACGTGCGGCAGCCCCTTGATGGCCGAGTGCATGGCGTCGCCCAGCACCTGCCCCATCTGCCCGGCGCGCTCGAACAGGTTCTCCTGCTTGTACAGGTCCAGCGTGGCCAGGGCGGCGGCACAGGCCACCGGGTGGCCGGAGTAGGTGTAGCCGTGGAAGAACTCGATGGCGTGATCGGGCGCGTTGCCGTGTGCGCCCATCATGGCGTCGTAGATGCGGTCGGTGCAGATCACGCCGCCCATGGGCATGACGCCGTTGGTGACGCACTTGGCGAAGTTCAGCATGTCGGGTTGCACGCCGTAGAAATCGGCGCCGAAGCCGGTGCCCAGACGACCGAAGCCGGTGATGACCTCGTCGAAGATCAGCAGGATGCCGTGCTTGTCGCAGATCTCGCGCAGGCGCTTGAGGTAGCCCTGCGGCGGGATGTACCAGCCCGCGCTGCCGGCCACCGGCTCGACGATGACGGCCGCCACGTTGCTCGGGTCGTGCAGCGGCAGGATGCGGTTCTCCAGCTCCAGCAGGATGTCTTCCTGCCAGGCCGGCTCCTGGTGGTGGATGTAGGCATGGTTGACCGGGTCGTGGATGAAGCGCAGGTGGTCCACGCGCGGCAGCAGCGCCGTGCCGTAGACCTTGCGGTTGGCCGGAATGCCGCCGACCGACATGCCGCCGAAGCCCACGCCGTGGTAGCCCCGCTCGCGGCCGATGAAGATGTTGCGGTGGCCCTCGCCCCGGGCGCGGTGGTAGGCCAGCGCCACCTTCATGGAGGTGTCGGCCGCCTCGGAGCCGGAATTGCAGAACAGCACCTTGTTCAGGTCGCCGGGCGCCATGGCCGCAATCGCTTCGGCGGCCAGGAAGGCCTTGTCGTTGCTCACGCTGAAGGCGGTGCTGTAGTCCAGCGTGTCGAGCTGCTTCTTGATGGCCTCGTTGATCGGCTTGCGGTTGTGGCCCGCGCCCACGCACCAGAGGCTGGAGATGCCGTCGATGACCTGGCGGCCGTCGTGCGTGGTGAAGTGCATGCCGTCGGCGGCTACGAACACGCGCGGGTCTTTCTGGAAGCTGCGGTTGGGCGTGAAGGGCAACCACTGGTTGTCCATGCGGAAATCGTTGTAGGCCATGGCCATCTCCTGAAGGGCGTCGATCACCGGATTCTGGCACCACGCCGGCCAGTCCGATGGCACCACTCCGACGGGGCTGCGACAATCCGCAGGCCATGGAAAACACCTACGTCCTGAACCTCTCCTGCCCCGACCGCCCGGGCATCGTGCACGCCGTCTCCGGATTCCTGTTCGAGAACGGCGGCAACATCGAGGAAGCCGCCCAGTACAACGACCACGACACCGGCCTTTTCTTCATGCGGGTGCAGTTCGCCTGCGCCGGCCTGAGCGAGGCGGAGCTGCGCCAGCGCCTGGACGGCCTGGCCGCCCCGCTGTCGATGACCTTCAGCCTGCATCCGCTGGCCCAGCCGGTGAAGACGGTGCTGTTCGTCAGCCGCGAAGGCCACTGCCTCAACGACCTGCTGTTCCGCTGGAAAAGCGGTCTGCTGCCGCTGGACATCCGGGCCATCATCAGCAACCACCGCGACTTCTACCAGCTGGCCGCCAGCTACAACGTGCCGTTCCACCACATCCCGGTCACGGCGGCCACCAAGGCGCAGGCCGAGGCGAAGCAGCTGGAGATCATCCGCAGCGAAGGCGCCGAACTGGTGGTGCTGGCCCGCTACATGCAGATCCTGTCGGACCACCTGTGCAGCGAGCTCTCGGGCAAGGCGATCAACATCCACCACAGCTTCCTGCCCAGCTTCAAGGGCGCCAAGCCTTATTACCAGGCCCACGACCGGGGCGTGAAGCTGATCGGCGCCACCGCCCACTACGTCACCGCCGACCTCGACGAGGGCCCCATCATCGAGCAGGATGTGGCCCGGGTCGACCACACCGACACGGTGGACGACCTAACGGCACTCGGCCGCGACACCGAAAGCCAGGTGCTGGCCCGCGCGGTGAAGTGGCACAGCGAGCACCGGGTGCTGCTCAACGGCCACAAGACCGTGGTCTTCAAATGACATGACCCTTCGCATCCCGCCCATCCAGTGCCTGCTGACGTTCGAGGCGCTGGCACGCCTGCGCAGCGTCACGCAGGCCAGCGAGGAGCTGTGCGTCACCCCCAGCGCGGTGAGCCACCGCATCCGCCAGCTGGAGCAGATCCTGGGCACCAAGCTGTTCGGGCGGGCCGATTTTTCCCTCACCACCGAAGGCAGCGAATACCTGGCCCATGTGCGCGACGGCCTGGCCACGCTGCAGAAGTTCCCGAGCCAGGTGGCCTCGCCCGGGCGGCGCAAGCTGCGGGTGGCGGTCACGCCCACCTTTGCCCGCTCGGTCCTGCTGCCCCGCCTGAAGCAGTTCAGCGAGGCCTACCCCGAGGTCGACCTGACGCTGCAGGTCAGCATCCCGCTGCTGGACGTGGTGGCCGAAGACGCCGACCTCACCGTGCGTTTCGGCACCGGCCGTTACGCCGACGTGGAACATGTGTGCCTGTCCAAGGACGAAATTTCGCCCATGGCCTCGGCCGCCTTCATCCGGGAATACGGGCCGTTCGACACGCCCGAAGACCTGGCTGGCGTGCCGCTGCTGCGCAGCCCGCTGGAGCCCTGGCGCACCTGGTTTGCGGCCCACCACCTGGACTGGCCGGAACCGGTGGAAGGCTCGCAGTTCAACGACATCGGCCTGCTGTGTGACGCCGCTGCGGTGGGCATGGGTGTGGGCCTGCTGCGCTACAAGCTGGCCGCCCCGTGGCTGGAGCAAGGCACGCTGCTGCCGCTCTACGAAAGCCGGGTGCCCAGCCCGCACGCGCACTACCTGTGCTGGCGCACCGGCACCATGGAGCGCTGGGAATGCGCCGCCTTTGCGGAATGGATCCGCAACGCCGTGGCCTGACCGCATTCCACCCGCGAGCGTCCGCCTCACAAGGGCTTGCAAGGAAATTCACGCCGCGGCGCCGGCCTTGGCCTAAACTGGCCCGCGATCCTTGACCCCCCCTTGCCGCCCGCCATGAACGCTCCCGCCTCCACCGCCCAGGTCAGCCAGATGCAACGCGCCGCCCGCCAGGCCGAGGTGGTGTCAGCGCTGCAGAAGACCGTGCCCGCCCATGCGCTGCTCTGGCAGGCGGAGGACACGGTGCCCTACGAATGCGACGGCCTGACCGCCTACCGCGAGCGCCCGCTGGTGGTGGTGCTGCCCGAAACCGAAGACCAGGTGGCCGCCGTGCTCAAGGCCTGCCATGCCCTGCAGGTGCCGGTGGTGGCCCGGGGCGCCGGCACCGGCCTGTCCGGCGGCGCCATGCCCAACGCGATGGGCGTGACGCTGTCGCTGGCCAAGTTCAACCGCATCATCCGCATCGACCCGCGCTCCCGCACGGCGGTGGTGCAGGCGGGTGTGCGCAACCTGGCCATCAGCGAGGCCGCCGCCCCGCACGGCCTGTATTACGCACCCGACCCCAGCAGCCAGATCGCTTGCACCATCGGTGGCAACGTGGCCGAAAACTCCGGCGGGGTCCACTGCCTCAAGTACGGTCTGACGGTGCACAACGTGCTGCAGGTGCGCGGCTTCACCGTCGAAGGCGAGCCGGTCAGCTTCGGCAGCACCGCGCTCGACAGCCCCGGCATCGATCTGCTGCCCCTGATCATCGGCAGCGAGGGCATGCTGGCCGTGACCACCGAGGTCACCGTCAAGCTGGTGCCCAAGCCCCAGCTCGCCCGCTGCATCATGGCCAGCTTCGCCGATGTGCGAAAAGCCGGCGACGCGGTGGCGGCCGTGATCGCGGCCGGCATCATCCCGGCCGGTCTGGAAATGATGGACAAGCCCATGACCGCGGCCGTGGAAGACTTCGTGCACGCCGGCTACGACCTGGACGCCGCCGCCATCCTGCTGTGCGAGAGCGACGGCACCCCCGAAGAGGTGGAAGAGGAAATCGGTCGGATGAGCGAGGTACTGCGGGCCGCCGGCGCCATCGCCATCACGGTCAGCCGCGACGAAGCCCAGCGCCTGCGCTTCTGGAGCGGCCGCAAGAATGCGTTCCCGGCCTCCGGCCGCATCAGCCCGGACTACATGTGCATGGACTCCACCATCCCGCGCAAACGGCTGGCCGACATCCTGGAAGCCATCGCGGACATGGAAGTGAAATACGGCCTGCGCTGCCTCAACGTGTTCCATGCCGGCGACGGCAACCTGCACCCGCTGATCCTGTTCGATGCCAACGACGCCGACCAGCTGCACCGCTGCGAGCAGTTCGGTGCCGACATACTGGAAACCAGCGTGGCCATGGGTGGCACGGTCACCGGCGAACACGGCGTGGGCGTGGAGAAGCTCAACAGCATGTGCGTGCAGTTCTCGGCCGAAGAGAACGAGCAGATGTTCGCGGTGAAGCGGGCCTTCGACGCCCATGGCCTGCTCAACCCGGGCAAGGTCATTCCCACCCTGCAGCGTTGTGCCGAGTACGGCCGCATGCTGGTGCGCGGCGGCAAACTGGCCCACCCCGATCTCCCACGCTTCTGACAGGTCTGACAACAGCGCGGTAACCCCCCTGGGGTACATTGGCGGGCATGAATGCGCTTCCATCCGTGCAAGGAACGTCACCGGCTTCGCCGGACGGTGATCCAGCAGCAAGCGCACGCGAACGGGCCCTGTTGCTGCAGATAGAGACCCTGCAGGCAGAGAACAACCACCTCCGGCAGATTTATGCCCGGCAGCTGGCCGGCGAGCAGGCCAGCCGGCTCGGCGAAGGGCATGTGCAGCTCGATGCGGACCTGCCGCTCGCACTGGACTCGGCGCTCATCCCCGGACAGACCGGCGCGATGCCGGCCGCCCAGCTGGAGTACCGGGAGCTGTTCGCCGCCCTGGCCAGCGTCTTCCCGATGGGCGTGTTCCGCACCGACCACACCGGCGTGCTGACGCATGTGGACCCGCAACTGGAACAGATTTTCGGCCTGCCGAAATCCGCTTTCCCGAACTTCGGCTGGCTCGACCGGGTGCACCCGGACGACCTGGAGCGGGTCCGCCAGGGCTGGATCCAGGCGATCTCCCGCGGCGAGGGCATCAGCGTCGAATTCCGCATCGTCCGGCCGGACGCCGACATCACCCATGTCATGGTGCGCAACGCGCCGCTGCGGGATGCGCAGGGCACGGTCACCTCCCAGCTCGGCTTCGTTCAGGACATCACCGCGCTGCGCACACTGGAAGCGGAAGCCCGCATCAAGGACGAGCTGAACCGCCAGATCATTGCCACCAGCCCCGACTGCACCATGGTGCTGGACCTCGACGGGCGCGTGATCCAGATGACCGCCCAGGGCTGCCGCCTGATGGAGATCGAGCGCTTCGATGCCGCCGCGCTGCCCACCTGGACGAACTGGTGGCTGCGCGACGGCGAACCGCTGGCGGCCGATGCGCTGCATCAGGCCCGAGAGGGCCGAAGCGCCCGTTTCGTGGCCGAATGCCCCACCTTCAAGGGCACGCCCAAGTGGTGGGACACCATGATCTCGCCGATCCGCAGCAGCGAGGGCCGGGCCATGATGCTGCTGGTGGTCTCGCGCGACATCAGCGAACTGCAACGGCAGCAGACCGCCATCCTGGAGTTCAACACCGAGCTCGAGAACCGGGTCCGCCAGCGAACCGACGAACTGGCCGAGGCCAAGGACCGCATCACCCAGGCGCTACGGGAGGCGCAGGAGCTATACAACGAGGCCCCGTGCGGCTACCACTCGGTCGACGCCGACGGCACCTTCGTGCTCATGAACCGCACCGAACTGCAGTGGCTGGGTTACCGGCGCGACGATGTGATCGGGCTGCTGCACTTCCGCGACATCATCCTTCCCGAACAGATACCGCTGGCCCGCCAGCGGCTGTCACGGATCATCGCCGGCGAGAAGCTGGAGCCGGCCGAGTTCACCATCCTGCGCCGCAACGGACAGCGCTTCCATGGCCTGCTGAACACCACGGCGGTGTACGACGAACAGGGTCGCTTCGTGCGGACCAACAACACGCTGGTGGACATCAGCGAGCGCAAGGCCGCCGAAGAGGCGCTGCGCGAACACCAGCATTTCCTGCGCAACATCACCGACCATGTCCCGGTCCTGATTGCTTACGTCGACCGCAGTGGCCGGTACCGTTTCGCCAACGCCGGACACCGGCAGATGTACGGCATCGAGCCGGATCAGTTGATCGGCAAACACATGAACGAGGTGTTTGCCACCCCGGTCTGGCAGGAAATCGAGCCTTTGCTGGCGGCTGCGCTGAACGGCGAGGCCCGGCAGCTGGAGGCCTGGCGGCGGGATGCCGCCGGGCGGGCGGTCTTTGTTCAGGTGCACTACCGACCGGACACGGTGGACGGCATCACCCGTGGCGTGTTCCTGCAGATGGTGGACATCACCGAGCGCAAGCGCATCGAGGAACGCATCCACGACATGAACGAGGAGCTGGAGACCCGCATCCGGGTCCGCTCGGCCGAACTGATGGCCAGCGAACAGCGGTTCCGCCTGATGGTGGACAACCTGCGCGACTATTCCATCTTCTTCATGGACACCGCCGGCCGCATCACCGACTGGACCGACAGCGCCCAGCGCATGAACGGCTACAACCCGGTGCAGATGATGGGCCGGCACTACGGCCTGCTGCTCAACCCGAACGATCCGGACGCCGGCATCGAGGAAGCCCGCCGCATGCTGCGGCTGGCGGCCTCCCGCGGGCAGCACGACATGCAGACCTGGCAGGAGCGGCGCGACGGCAGCCGCTACTGGTCGCATTCGGTGCTGATCGCGCTGCGCGACAACCAGGGCGAGCTGCTGGGCTACGCCAACGTCAACCGCGACATGACCGATGGCAAGCGGCTGGACGACATGATGCGCAACATCAACGACGAGCTGGAGCAGCGCGTGGTGGAACGCACCGAGCAGCTGGTGGCGGCCAACCGCGATCTGGAATCCTTCTCCTACTCGGTGTCGCACGACCTGCGGGCACCGCTGCGCCACATCTCCAGCTTCGTCAGCCTGCTGCACGAACACATGGCCGACCGCATCGACGAGGTGGGCGTGCGCTACCTCAACACGATTGGCAACTCGGCCCGGCACATGAGCCAGCTCATCGACGGCCTGCTGGCTTTTTCGCGCCTGGGCCGGGCCGCCATGAACCCGGTGCCGGTGGACATGAACGGCCTGGTGGCGACGGTGGTGAACCAGATCGCCCACGACACCGAGGGTCGGGTGGTCGACTGGCTGGTGGCCCCCGACCTGCCCGTGGTGCAGGGCGACGCGTTGCTGCTGCGCGAGGTCTGGACCAACCTGCTGGGCAACGCCTTCAAGTACACCCGCCCGCGCGAGCGCGCCATCATCGATGTGTCGTGGCAGATCGATCCTTTGCTGGGCTACACCTTCGCGGTGCGTGACAACGGCGTGGGGTTTGATTCAAAATATTCCCAGAAGCTCTTCGGGGTTTTTCAGCGGCTGCACCGGGCGACCGAGTTCGAAGGAACCGGCATCGGTCTGGCGCTGACCCGGCGCATCGTGGAACGGCATGGCGGCACCATCTGGGCTGAGAGTCGCCTGGGTGAGGGCAGCGTGTTCCATTTCTCGCTGCCCATCGAAGGACTGCACCCCAACGAAGCGAACCCGCTTTCCATGCCGGTACCCCTGGAGCCATGAACCACATCAATGAATGCATCCTCCTGGTGGAGGACAACCCGGACGATGCCGAACTGACCAAGCTGGCGCTCTCGCGCCACGGTCTGGACGGCCGCGTGACCCATGTCTCGGACGGCATGCAGGCGCTGGACTACCTGTACTGCCGCAACGAGTTCAACCAGCGCAACGGCGTCAACCCGGCGCTGGTGCTGCTCGACCTGAAGATGCCGCTGCTGGACGGCATCGGTGTGCTGCAGGAAATCAAGGGGTCGGATGCGCTGCACAACATTCCGGTGGTGATCCTGACCTCCTCCACCGAGCCGAGCGACCTGCTGCGCGCCTACGATGCAGGCACCAACGCCTACATCGCCAAGCCGACCGAGTTCTCCCAGTTCCTGAGCGCCATGAAACATGTGTGCGAGTTCTGGGTGAACATCAACCAGACCGCGCCCAACCGCCCGGGCGCCGGCACCCGGAACACCGGCTTCGGCGACCTGCACTGATCTCCACTGATCTGCACCGGCCTGCCCTGCGCTGCAGCCGGGGCGGCCGCTGTAGGTCAGCTGCCTTGAATCAGCTGCCGTAGATGTTGGAGTCGGCCCAGGCCGGGGTGTCGTTGTCGGCCGGATCCGGCTCCGGCTCGCCGAGCCGGATCACGAACACCACCTCGCCGCCGTAACGGCCCACACCCAGGGTCTTCATGAGTTGCTGCTCCTGCTCGGGCCGGTCCATCCGCAGGAAACAGACCGCCTGACGCACGCCTTGTTGGGTAGCGGCCAGCACGTCGAGCCGGGTGATCCGTCCGAACTCGCTGCACAGCTGGTGCAGGGCCGATTTCAGGCTGGCCACATCGGCGTGCTGTTGGAGTCTGGCCAGAGTGCTCATGGAGGGTCCCCCGAAGGCGGGCGGTCGGTGCATGCCGCACACGCGGATGTCGTGGGCGGATGTTAATCCAAAAGCAACAATTTGCAATTGTTTTGTTACATCTGGGCCTCCGGGACGCACTCAACCTGCGAACAGCTGCACGTTGCCGCCCGCCGCCGTGGTGTTGATGGTCAGGGTCTGCTCGGCGCAGAAACGGGGCAGGTAATGGGGCCCCCCGGCTTTGGGACCGGTGCCGCTGAGGCCCTCGCCACCGAAGGGCTGCACACCGACCACCGCCCCGATCATGTTGCGGTTGACATACACATTGCCCACCCGGGCCTGCGCGGCGAGCGCCTGTGCCCGGCTGTCGATACGGGTCTGGATGCCCAGGGTGAGGCCGAAGCCCAGTGCGTTGATCGACCCGATCACCTCGGCCGGATCACCGGACCAGCGCACCACCTGCAGCACCGGACCGAAGATCTCGTGGGCGATGCCGGCCAGGTCGTCCACCTCGACCAGCTGGGGCGGGATCCAGCGACCCTCGCCCGCATCGCCGCGCCGCACCCGCCCGATCAATCGGAGGCGTTGCAGGTGGCCGCGGATGGTGCGGGCCGCTTCATCGTCGATCACCGGGCCGACATCGGTCGCGAGCTGCGACGGATCACCCGACACCAGTTCGCGCGCGGCGCCTTCGACCATGGCGACCACCGCATCGGCCACGGCCTCGTGCACGCACAGCACCCGCAAGGCCGAGCAGCGCTGGCCCGCGCTGCGGAACGCGCTCTGCACCACCGCGTCGGCCACCTGTTCGGGCAGGGCGGTACTGTCGACCAGCATGGCATTGATGCCGCCGGTTTCGGCGATCAGGGGCACGATGGGGCCATCCTTGGCGGCCAGTGCCCGCTGGATCAGCTTGGCCACCGGGGTGGAACCGGTGAACACCACGCCGGCCACCTGCGGCTGGGCGACCAAGGCGGCGCCGATGGTCTCGCCCGGACCGTGCAGCAGCTGCAACGCATCGGCGGGCACACCGGCGGCGTGCAGCAGATCGACCGCCACCCGGGCCACGCCGGGCGTCTGTTCGGCCGGCTTGGCCAGCACCGTGTTGCCGGTGACCAGCGCGGCCGCCACCTGGCCCACAAAGATGGCCAACGGGAAATTCCAGGGGCTGATGCAGACCCAGGCGCCCCGCCCGTGCAGCCGCAGCACATTGCTCTCGCCGGTGGGGCCCGGTAGGGAACGGGGGGCCATCAGGGTTTCGGCCTCGGCGGCGTAGTAGCGCAGGAAATCGATCGCCTCCCGCACCTCGGCCACCGCGTCGCCCCAGGTCTTGCCGGCTTCATGGACCAGCAGCGCGCACAGGTCGGGCAGCTGCCGCTGCATGGCGTCGGCAGCGTAGCGCAGGGTGCTGGCCCGCTCGCCCACCGGCCGGTGACTCCAGGCCGCAAAGGCCGCCACGGCGCGGGCAACCGCCGCCGGCGCCGCCTCGGCCGGGGACTCGGGCACCTGCGGCACGCGGCAGCGCTCCGATGCCGCCGCGAGCGTGCGGCGCTCGGCGGCCACGGCCAGATCGACACCCGCGCTGTTCATGCGCGCCGTGCCATACAGATCGATCGGGGCCGGCAACGGCGAGGGGGTCGACACGCTGGCATCGGCGGCCTCCAGCGGCGACTGCAGCAGCTCGGCCACCGGCACCTGCACATCGGCCAGCTGGTGCACAAAAGAGGAGTTGGCGCCGTTCTCCAGCAGACGCCGGACCAGGTAAGCCAGCAGGTCGCGGTGGGCGCCCACCGGGGCGTATACCCGGCAGGTGACCGCGGGGTCGCGCAGCACCTCGCGGTACACGCCCTCGCCCATGCCGTGCAGGCGCTGCAGCTCGAAGGGCGCGCCCCGGGCCCGTGCCATCTGCAGGATGGCGGCGATGGTGGCGGCGTTGTGGGTGGCGAACTGCGGGTGGATCGCATCGGCCGCGTCCAGCAATGCCTTGGCGCAGGCCAGGTAGCTCACATCGGTGTGGTGCTTGCGGGTGAAGACCGGGTAGCCCGGCAGCCCCAGCTCCTGGGCCCGCTTGATCTCTGCGTCCCAGTAGGCGCCCTTGACCAGCCGGCACATGAAACGCAGCCGGTGCCGGCGCGCGATGGCAGCCACTTCGGCGATCAGTTCCACCGAACGGGTCTGGTAGGCCTGCAGCGCCAGCCCGAGGCCGGTCCAGCCGGGGCAGTGCTGCGCCACCCGCTCGGCCAGAGCCTCGAACACCGACAGCGACAGTTCGAGCCGGTCGACCTCTTCGGCATCGATGGTCAGGTTCAGGCCGGCGGCGGCGGCCAGCTCGCACAGGCCCCAGACCCGGGGCACCAGCTCGGACATCACCCGTTCGTGCTGCGCGTGTTCGTAGCGCGGATGCAGCGCACTGAGCTTGATGGAGATGCCGTCCCGGTCGGCCGGACCACTGCCGGCATCGGCCTGGCGGGACTCGTGGGCGGCGATGGCGACCAGCGCCTCCCGGTAGCTTTCCAGGTAACGGCGCGCGTCGGCGTCGGTCCGGGCGCCCTCGCCCAGCATGTCGTAACTGAAGCGAAGACCGGCCTGCCGGCGGCGCTGGCTGGCGGAGGTGGCCAGCGCTTCGGCAATGGTCTGGCCCAGCACGAACTGGCGGCCCAGCAGCTGCACCGCCCGCACCGTGGCGCCCACGACGGTCCGGGCACCCAGCCGGGCCATCAGGCCGGCCTCCTGCCCTTCCTGCGGCAGGAATTTTTTGCTCATGGCGATCGCGGTGGACGAGAGGCGGGCCAGGGTGGCGTCGGCAGCCCCCTCAAAATCGGCCCGCCCCAGCTGGTCGGCCGTCAGGGCAATGGCGGTCTCGGCATCCGGCACGCGCAGCAGCGCCTCGGCCAGGCGCATGAGCGCCAGCCCCTCGGCACTGCTGATCGGGTACTCCTTGAGCAGGCTCTCCATGGCCCAGAAGGGCGGCGGGTTGTCGCGCACCGCCTGCACCCAGGGGGACGCCATGCGGGCCACGGCGGCCCAGTCGAGCGCCTGTTGCAGATCGGCCAGATGGCGGCGCAGCACGTCCGGCTCGGGTCGGCAAGGCGGGGGCAGGCGGTCGTCGGGGGCGGTGCAGATGGATGTCATGTCAAACTCCGAAACTGGTGAATGACGGCACTTTGCATTGGATTTAAATGAATAATTCACCAAATTTCAAAACGCTTTTGGTGATTCATGAATCCGACTGAACTGGACCGGATCGATCTGCGGATCCTCAACCTGCTGCAGACCGACGGGCGCATCAGCAACCTGAAGCTGGCCGAGGCCATCGGCCTCTCGCCCACCGCCGTGCTGGCCCGCACCCAGCGCCTGCAGCGCGATGGCTACATCCTGGGCTACGAAGCCCGGCTGGATCCGTTCAAGCTCGGGCGCGGCATGATGGTTTTCGTGGAGGTGCTGCTCGACCGCACCACACCCCATGTGTTCGACGCCTTCAAGGCCGCGGTGCAGGTGCACGACGAGATCATGGAATGCCACATGGTGGCCGGCGGCTTTGACTATCTGCTCAAGACCCGCATGGCCGACATGGGGGCCTACCGGCAGTTCGCCGGCCAGGTGCTCTGGCAACTGCCGGGCGTGCGCGAGACCCGCACCTATGCCGTGATGGAAGAGGTCAAGAACCTCACGCGGCTGCCGCTGTAGCCGCATCGAACGGGCCGGGCGGGCCGGGTTTGCGCTCCCGGTGGCCAAAGATGGCCCGGCCCACCCGGACCAGGGTGGAGCCGGCCGCCACCGCCGCCTCCAGATCGTCGCTCATGCCCATGGACAAGGTGTCGAGATCGAAACCCCGGGCCCGCAGATCGTCGAACAGGGCGCGGGCCTGAAGAAACAGGGCCCGCTGGCTCTCGAAGTCCGGCGCCGGCTCGGGGATGCACATCAGCCCGCGCAGCCGCAGCCCGGGCAGCCGGGCCACCGCTTCGGCCAGCGCCGGCAGATCGGCCGGCGCCACGCCCGATTTGTTGGCGCCACCATCCACATCGACCTGCAGGCACACCTGCAGCGGTGCCCGCCCGGCCGGGCGCTGGGCCGACAGCCGCTCGGCCACCTTGAGCCGGTCCACGCTGTGCACCCAGTCGAAGTGCTCGGCCACCGGCCGGGTCTTGTTGCTCTGCAGCGGACCGATGCAGTGCCATTCCAGGCCGGGGCAGTCGCCGGCGGTGGCCAGCGCCTCGATCTTGGCCACCCCTTCCTGCACATAGTTTTCGCCAAAGGCACGCTGGCCGGCCCGCCAGGCCTGGCGAACGGCGTCGGCATCGAAGGTCTTGGAAACCGCCAGCAGACGGACCTCGGCCCGCGGGCGACCTGCCTGCGCGCACGCCTGTTGCAGGCGTGTGGAAACGCTATACAGGTTGTCGCCAATCGTCGTCATAATCGGTTCGAACAATCATTTACTGCACGGATCCCGGATGGATATCACCCAGTTGCTCGCCTTCAGCGTCAAGAACAAAGCATCCGATCTTCATCTCTCGGCCGGGCTGCCACCCATGATACGGGTGCACGGAGACGTCCGCCGCATCAACGTCGAGCCGCTGGACCACAAGGCTGTCCACGCCATGGTGTACGACATCATGAACGACAGCCAGCGCAAGCACTTCGAGGAATTCCTGGAGGTCGACTTCTCGTTCGAGATCGAGGGACTGTCGCGTTTCCGGGTCAATGCCTTCAACCAGAACCGGGGTGCCGGTGCGGTGTTCCGGACCATTCCGAGCAAGATCCTGACCCTGGAGCAGCTCAACGCGCCCAAGATCTTCGGCGACCTGGCCCTCAAGCCGCGGGGCCTGGTGCTGGTGACCGGCCCGACCGGTTCGGGCAAGTCCACCACGCTGGCCGGTATGGTCAACCACCTCAACGAATCCGAGTACGGTCACATCCTGACCATCGAGGACCCGGTTGAATTCGTGCACGAATCCAAGAAGTGTCTGGTCAATCAGCGCGAGGTCGGCCCGCACACCCTGAGCTTCGCCAACGCACTGCGTTCGGCCCTGCGCGAGGACCCGGACGCCATCCTGGTGGGCGAACTGCGCGACCTGGAAACCATCCGCCTGGCCATGACCGCCGCCGAAACCGGCCACCTGGTGTTCGGCACCCTGCACACCAGCAGCGCCGCCAAGACCATCGACCGCGTGATCGACGTGTTCCCGGCCGAAGAGAAGGACATGGTCCGGGCGATGCTGTCCGAATCGCTGGTGGCGGTCATTTCGCAGACGCTGTGCAAGCTCAAGGACGGCAGCGGCCGGGTCGCGGCGCACGAGATCATGCTGGGCACCAGCGCCATCCGCAACCTGATCCGCGAAGCAAAAGTGGCCCAGATGTACTCGGCCATCCAGACCGGCAACAACGTCGGCATGCAGACGCTCGACCAGAACCTGGCCGAGCTGGTCAAACGCAACGTGATCAGCGCCGCAGAGGCCCGCAGCAAGGCGAAGATCCCCGAGAACTTCCCCGGATAAAGCACCATGGAACGCGACCAGGCATCCAAGTTCATCAACGACCTGCTCAAGCTCATGCTGAGCCGGGGCGGCAGCGACCTGTTCATCACGGCCGACTTCCCCCCCGCCATCAAGGTCGATGGCTCGGTGGTCAAGGTGTCGCCGCAGCCCCTGACCGGCAACCACACGCTGGCGCTGGCGCGGGCCATCATGAACGACAAGCAGGCGGCCGAGTTCGAGCGCACCAAGGAGTGCAATTTCGCGATCTCGCCCCCCTCCATCGGTCGCTTCCGGGTGAGTGCCTTCGTGCAGCAGGGCAAGGTCGGCATGGTCATGCGGACCATCCCCATGACGCTGCCCAGCATCGACAAGATGGGTCTGCCGCAGGTGCTCAAGGACGTGGTGCTGAGCAAGCGTGGGCTGTGCATCCTGGTGGGCGCCACCGGCTCGGGCAAGTCGACCTCGCTGGCCGCCATGGTGGACTGGCGCAACGAGAACACGCAGGGCCACATCATCACCATCGAGGACCCGATCGAGTTCGTGCACCCGCACAAGAACTGTGTGGTGACCCAGCGCGAGGTCGGGCTCGACACCGACAGCTGGGAAGCCGCACTGAAGAACACGCTGCGCCAGGCGCCCGACGTCATCCTCATGGGCGAGATCCGCGACCGCGAGACCATGGAGCACGCCATCCAGTTTGCGGAAACCGGCCACCTCTGCCTGGCCACCCTGCACGCCAACAGCGCCAACCAGGCGCTGGACCGCATCATCAACTTCTTCCCCGAAGAGCGCCGCGCCCAGCTGCTCATGGACCTGTCGCTCAACCTGCGGGCCCTCATCTCGCAGCGGCTGATCCCGCGCCAGGACAACAAGGGCCGCCACGCGGTGGTGGAGATCATGCTGAACTCCCCGCTCATCTCCGACCTGATCTTCAAGGGCGATGTGGCCGAGATCAAGGAGATCATGAAGAAGAGCACCAACATCGGCATGCAGACCTTCGACCAGGCGCTGTTCAACGCCTTCGAGGCCAACCTCATCACGCTGGAAGACGCCCTGCGCAACGCCGATTCGCTCAATGACCTGCGCCTGCAGATCAAGCTCAACAGCCAGCGCGCCAAAACCCAGGACCTGGCGGCCGGTACCGAGCACCTGACCATCATCTGATGCGCGATTGATTTACAGTCCGGGGCCTCACAACAACCCGAGACAAGGCCCCCGCATGACCGCCGCTCCCCGCACCTACGACGCCATCGAACCCCGCCAGGTCGCCTTCATCGGCCTGGGTGTCATGGGCTCTCCCATGGCCGGCCACCTGGCCCGCGCCGGCCACCGCGTCACCGTCTACAACCGCACCTCGGCCAAGGCCGAAGCCTGGGCCAAGACCTACGGCGGCAGCTTCAAGACCACGCCGCGCGAAGCGGCCCAGGGCGCCGACATCGTGTTCGCCTGCGTCGGCAACGACGACGACCTGCGCGCCGTGGTGCTGGGTGCCGATGGCGCCTTTGCCGGCATGAAGGCCGGCGCCATCTTCGTCGACCACACCACCGCCTCGGCCGATGTGGCCCGCGAGCTGTCGGCCGCTGCACGCACCCTGGGCCTGCAGTTCATCGATGCGCCGGTGTCCGGCGGTCAGGCTGGCGCCGAGAACGGCGCGCTCACCGTCATGTGCGGTGGCGATCAGGCCGCGTTCGACACGGCGCGACCGGTCGGCATGGCCTTCTCCAAGGCATTCACCCGCATGGGCGAAAGCGGCGCCGGTCAGCTCACCAAGATGGTCAACCAGATCGCGATCGCCGGTCTGGTGCAGGGCCTGTCGGAAGCCATCGCGTTCGGCCAGAAGGCCGGCCTGGACGTGAACCTGGTGCTCGACGTCATCGGCAAGGGCGCCGCCCAGAGCTGGCAGATGGACAACCGCGGCAAGACCATGGTGGCCGACCAGTTCAACTTCGGTTTTGCCGTGGACTGGATGCGCAAGGACCTGGGTCTGGTGCTGGACGAGGCCAAGCGCAACGGCGCCCGCCTGCCGGTGACCGCTCTGGTCGACCAGTTCTATGCCGATGTGCAGGCCATGGGTGGCCAGCGCATGGACACCTCCAGCCTGATCAAGCGCCTGCGCTGATCAGTTGGCCTGCGGCGCCGGCTTGCTGGCCGGCGTCTCGGTCGGCCCCTGGGTGCCGATGCGGGCCAGCTCTTCCTCGGTCAGGATCTCGAACACGCGCACCACACGCATCACGCCGGACGTGTTGCGTGCAATGTCGGTGGCACGGGTGGCCTCCCGCTGGGTCACCCGGCCCATCAGGTAGACGGTACCGCGGGTGGTCACCACCTTGAAGGCCACGGCCGACAGGTCCTTGGCGTCCACCATGCCGGCCTTGACCTTGCCGGTGATCAGCGTGTCCGACGAGCGCTGGCTGAAGCTGGGGGAATTGACCACGCCCAGCTCATTGACGATGCTGCGCACGTTGTCCACGCCCGCGACCACACGCTCCACCTCGGCCTTGACCGCCTCGCTGGCGGCCTCGCCGGTCAGCAGCACCTGACGGTTGTAGCTGGTGACCGAGACGTTGGCCCGTTCACCGAACTGCTCCTTGATGCGGTTGCTGGCCCGCAGCTCGATGCCCTGATCGTCCAGCTGGGCGCCGGAGGTGCGGCGGTCGACCGCCACCAGCGCCGAGCCCACGGCGGCACCGCCGACCACCAGCGGTGCACAGGCGCTCATCAGACCGGACAGGGCCACGCCGGCCAGCAGCAGGCCGGCGCGACGGCGGGAGGGGGCAAGGGGAAAGCTCATGTCAGGTTCTCCGGGTCGGGAAGGGATTCTTCGGGCAGGCCCAGCAGCTGGGCGTCCACGCCGTCGCACACGCAGTGCAGCACCAGCTGGTGGACTTCCAGGATGCGGGCCGGGTGATCGTGCGGCACGCAGATGTGCACATCGGTGTCGCGCAGGACGGCGGTCAACCGGCCGCCACGGGCGCCGGTCAGCGCCACCACCGTCATGTCGCGCTCATGCGCGGACTCCACGGCGGACAGCAGGTTGGCCGCCTGGCCGACGCCACCCACCACCAGCAGCACGTCGCCGGTCTGGCCCAGGGCCCGCACCTGGCGGGCGTACACCCAGCCGGGATCGAAGTCCTGGGCCACGGCCGTGATGACGGCCGAGTCGGCCGACAGCGCCATGGCGGCCAGCTCGGGACGCTCGCGCTCGAAGCGGCCCATGAAACTGGCGGCAAAGAGCTGCGCGGCCGCGGCCGAAGGGCCGTTGCCGCAAGCCATCACCTTGCCGCCGCCGGTGACACAGGCCAGCACCGCGTGGATGGCGGACTCCACCATGGGCGCCAGCGCGGGCGCGCACTGGTACTTGAGGTCGGCACTGTCGATGAACTGTTGCTGGATGCGCTGCGAAAGCATGGGGGCGATGATAGCGGCGGTCGATCAGATGACCCGTTTGAGGCTGCTGTACTGACCGCGGGTTTTCAGGACCACCGTGACGTCGGACTGGCCACGGTTGCGCCAGAACCAGCCGTGGTTGCCGGTGAACGCCGCCACCAGCTCGCCCTCATCCTCCGGCACCGCCCGACCTTTCTCGTAGCTGATGGAACGTCCAGGGGCGTCTGCGTGGGTGTCGAAGTTCACGACCCCGCCCTGGACGGTCCAGGCGTATTCGGCCTTCTCGCCTTCCTTCATCACCAGCTTGATCTCGACGCCCTGCCCGGGGGTCAGCGTGAACGAGACCTCGTCACGCCACGAGGCACCCTGGTTGTTCGGCGATGAATCGGTTGGCGACGGCGCGGCAGGAGCGGCTGCAACACTGCTGCCACCGGTCTGCGGAGTCGCTTGCGTGGCTGGCGTTGACGTTGGCGCAGGACCGGCTGAGGACGCTGCCGCGTCCGCCGCCGCTTCGGCCGCCAGGCGGGTCTTGATCTCGCCCATGTCGGTCAGGCCCAGCGCCCGGCCGATACCGGTGGGGTCCACACCGTACTCGGACGGGAGAACTACGGTGTAGAGCAGGACCACGGCAGAGACCGCAGCGATGATGGTGGAACGGATGAGCTGCCGGGTCGAAGGCAGTTCGGCGCGGGAGGGAATGTCGCTGTTGTACATGGTGTTCACTCTCGAATTCATTGGGAGACGATATAGCCGGTCAGTTGCATGCCCACGAGGATGAATCCTGCGGACATCATGACCACGTTGGCGCTGTAGGCGTAACGCGCAAAGCCTGCGGTGCGGCGCCAGAAGCTGATGCCAATCAGGATCACGGACAGAGCCAGCAGCTGCCCGATTTCCACGCCGACGTTGAACGCCAGCAGGTTGGCCACCAGGCCATCACGCGAGATCTCGTACTCCTGAATCTTGGTGGCCAGACCGAAGCCGTGGATCAGGCCAAAGATCAGGGTCGCGACTTTGGTGTTCGGCTGAACGCCGAACCAGCGCTGGAAAGCACCGATGTTGTCCAGGGCCTTGTAGACCACCGAGAAGCCGATGACGGCGTCGATCAGGTAACTGTTGATCCCGATGTTGTAGTAGACCCCCAGCACCATGGTGGTGGAGTGACCGATCGCGAACAGGCTGACGTAGACCGCAATGTCCTTCAGCTTGTAGAGGAAGAAGATCACCCCGAAGAGGAACAGGATGTGGTCGTAGCCCGTGGCCATGTGCTTGGCGCCCAGGTAGGTGAAGGGCAGCAGATGCACACCGGATATCTCCTGGATGTACCCCTTGTCACCCTGCGTGACGGCGTGGGCAAAGGCCTCGGCGGAGAAGAACAGAAGGAACGCCAGGACCAGCAAGGTGGTGGCAGCGGGACCAGGTCGCGCCCAGGGCGCAGCCTGAAGCCGCTCGTGAGAAAAGCTGAGCATGAAAACTCCGTACAGGAAAGTGAAAGCCCAGGGCCGCCGTGGCAGCCCGAACCGATGGTGATGACCAGCGGTCAGGTTTGCGGCGGACGTTCCAGGCGCGCAAGCGCTGGCAAGGGACCGGCGTGATCGGGGCCCGAGGGCCACTCGGCTGCGGCTTCGGTCAACCCTGGCAAGCCCAGGGGCAGCGCGTGGGCGTGGTCGTGCGAATGATCGCCCACATGATGGACATGGATGCCGACCGATGCCGGCAGGTCATCCTCGTGGCTGTGCCCGTGCCCCTCAATCGAGTCCAAGGACTCGCCGTGGTGCAAGGCCGACATCGCAGCCGATCCGTGCGACTTGGCCAGCCCCCATGGCGTGATCATGGCTCCCGCCAACAAGATCAATGCGACCACGATGGCCATCCATTTCCCGGCCGTGGCAGCAGGAGCAAGAAACGGGTGATGGCGATCGATGGCTGTCATCTTCAGTGGGTTGCAAGAGCGCTTTCATTGTAACCTCCGGGGGAGGATCCATTCCGGTAACCAGATTGATCAACATGCACGTTCACGAAACACATCCCGCCGTGATCAAACGGCTGCGTCGAGCCGGGGGCCACCTGAGCAGCGTGCTGGCGATGCTCGAACAAGGCAAGCCCTGCATGGACGTGGTGCAGCAGCTGCAAGCGGTGGAGAAGGCCATCACCCAGGCAAAACGAACGCTGATTCAGGACCATCTCGACCATTGCCTGAGTCACATGGTGGCCACCAAGGGCCAACCGCAGCCAGGTTCGCTGGAAGAGTTCCGCGAAATCACCAAGTACCTATGAACGCCAGTGTCGGATTCGCTCTCGGTGCTGCGGCTCTCTTCGGGCTGAGCACGCCCCTGGCCAAGATGCTGCTGGGATCGGTGTCGCCGGTCATGCTCGGGGGCCTGCTCTACCTCGGCAGCGGCATCGGCCTCTTGACCCTCAGGATCGTGCGGGATCGCGGCTGGGAGCCCTCGGGCTTGACCCGCAGCGAGTGGCCCTGGCTGGCTGGCGCGATCGCCTTCGGGGGCATCCTGGGCCCGGTCGCCTTGCTGCTGGGTCTGCAACAGACGACCGCATCAACTGCATCGCTGCTTCTCAATCTGGAGGGGGTGCTGACGGCGGTACTGGCCTGGGTGGCTTTCAAGGAAAACGCCGATCGCCGCATCGTGCTCGGCATGCTGGCGATCGTGGCAGGCGGCGTCATCCTGTCCTGGCAGAGCGCAGGGTCCGCCCAGGGTGGCCTCAACTGGGCTTCACTGCTGATCGTGCTGGCCTGCCTCTGCTGGGCACTGGACAACAACCTGACGCGCAAAGTCTCCGCGTCGGATGCATTGTTCATTGCGGGAACCAAAGGCCTGGTGGCTGGATATGTGAATGTGGCGTTGGGCCTGGCGATGGGCCAACATCACTTCTCAATGTCGGTCACGCTGGGGGCCATGGCCGTGGGCTTTCTGGGCTATGGCATCAGCCTGGTGCTTTTTGTACTCGCTCTGCGCGGGCTGGGGACCGCAAGGACCGGAGCATATTTCTCCGTCGCTCCTTTCATGGGTGCGTTTGTTTCAGTGATCTGGCTGGAGGAGCCTGTCGGGTCTGGCTTCTGGCTGGCATGCGGTCTGATGGCTTGGGGCGTCTGGCTGCATCTGACCGAGCGCCATGAGCATGAACACACCCATGAACCTCTGGAACACAGCCACGCCCACGTCCATGATGAGCACCATCAACACGAGCATGACGGCGAATGGGATGGCCAGGAGCCTCATGCGCATGTGCACAAGCACCAGCCGATCACACACAGGCACCCCCATTTCCCTGATGTCCACCACAGGCATGTCCATTGAGCCTTGTGGACATGACAGATCTGGGCGCGTACAGCGGTCTGTTCCTGAGTGCCTTCGTGGCGGCAACGCTGCTGCCCACCGCCTCCGAGGCGGTTCTGGTCGCGCTCTTGCTGACCGGAAATCAGCCGGCGGAGATGCTGATTCTGGTCGCCAGTGTCGGCAACGTGCTGGGATCCGTCGTCAACTGGGTGCTGGGACGGTGGATCGAACATTTCAAGGAGAAGCCTTGGTTCCCGGTCAAGGCTGCTTCGCTGGCGCATGCGCAGGCTTGGTACAGCCGGTACGGGAAGTGGAGTCTGCTGCTGAGCTGGGCGCCCGTCATCGGCGATCCCCTGACGGTCGTGGCTGGCGTGATGCGCGAGCCCTTTCCGGTATTTCTGGTGCTGGTGACCCTGGCCAAGGTCGGGCGCTACCTGATACTCGCCGCCATCACGCTCGGCTTGGGCTGATCAACAAGGGATACGCATGACTTCAAGGTTTCTGGCCCTCTTCCTCATTGGCCTGCTGGCCTCTGCCGTGAGTGCTGCAGAGGTCCAGTTCGAGAAGGTGACCGACGGCGTTTATGTCCACACCGGCGAACTGGGTGGACGCACCCAGGCGAATGAAGGCCTCAACGCCAACATCGGCCTGGTCGTCACCCCGGGCGGGGCGGTGCTGATCGACAGCGGCGCCACCTTCCTGAGTGCTCGGGACATCGCCGCAGCCGCGCGACGGGTCACCGATCAACCCGTCCGCTGGGTGATCAACACCGGCGGACAGGACCACCGGTGGCTGGGCAACGGCTTCTTCCGGGCCGGCGGGGCCGAACTGATCGCTCACGCCAGCGCGGTGCCGGACATGCAGGCCCGGTCCGGTGACCAGATGCAGGCGCTCGGTAGCCTGCTGGGGCCCCGGTTTGCAGAAACTCGGCCGGTGTATCCAGCCCGGCTGGTGTCCACCCCGGACTCGCGGCTCGAGCTGGGCGGCCTCGGCTTCGAATTGCGCCACCGAGGCGGGGCACACACGCCGGGCGACTGGCTGGTCTGGATACCCGACCGCGATGTGGTCTTCACCGGAGACGTCGTCTATGTCGACCGCCTGCTCTCGGTGCTGCCGGTCAGCAACACACGGCAGTGGCTGGAAACCTTCGGCGTCCTGGAAACACTGAAGCCGAAGTGGCTGGTCCCGGGGCACGGGCGGGTGACCGATCTGCCCACCGCACAGCGCCAGACCCGCGACTATCTGCAATCGCTTCGCGCCCACATGAAGGATGCCGTGGGACAGATGCAGGACATCGGGGTGGCGGTCCGCTCGTTCGACATGAAGCCCTTCGAGACCCTTCACAACGCGGCCGAACTCCACCCCGGTAACGCCAGCCGGGTGTATCTGGAAATCGAGCGCGAATAGTGTCCTGGCCAAGGGTGGAATGCCCGGTCAGCCGGTGTGCCGGACGGCAACCCCGATAATCCTGCCCTGTGATGCGCCACTGGATCATTGCCGTTCTCGCCCTGCAGTTTTTCTGCAGTCTGGGGATCGGTGCGCTCCAGCAGCCGTTGAACCATGGGCAGACGGCGGTGGTGTCGGAGCCGATGCCCGACGACGCACGCGCAACTTCAGCCTATGGATGGGCCGAATCCGTGGCGGACGCGTCGGTGCTCGATCGCGAACATGACCTGCTGGACGAGATTCCCGACCTGCCGGACGGGCTCGACCCCTGGCCCCTGGGCCTCGCAGCCCGAAGCGCCTGGGGCCGCACTCCGCCGCACCTGAACCCCCATTCGCCCTCGCCTTCGCTCGAGGGACTTCAGCGCCCGCCACAGGCCTGACACCTCGGCCGGGCGGCATCAGCCCCGGCCCTGACGCCTGCCTCGCAGCGTCGCCACCACTCCCTTGCCAAGCATTGCGCCGGTCAACGCCAGCGGCCAACCGGCTTTGCGCACGACCGATCTGCACGACCATCGCCATGAACTGCGCCCCCGAACAACTCGATCCGACCGCAACCATCAGGACTGTCCGCCATGTCTGACCCAGTGCTCTGGGCCGAAGCTGCCTTCCTGGGTCTGATCCAGGGTCTTACCGAGTTCCTGCCGGTGTCGTCCAGTGCGCACCTGCGGGTCATCGGCCCGCTGCTGCCTTCGGGGGGCGACCCGGGCGCGGCGTTCACGGCCATCACCCAGCTGGGCACCGAAGCGGCCGTGCTGATCTACTTCCGCCGAGAGATCCGGCAGATCCTTATGGCCTGGTGGCGAAGCATCCTGCAACCATCGGCACGCTCCGATCCCGATGCGCGCATGGGCTGGCTGATCCTGCTGGGCACCCTGCCGATCGCGGTGCTGGGCCTGCTGTTCCAGGACGCCATCGAAGGCCACTTGCGGCACCTGTACATCACGGCGTTCATGCTGATCGTGTTCGGGCTGTTCCTGGGACTGGCCGATCGCTTCGGGCGGCGGGCGCGGCAGCTGGACCAGCTGACCTGGACACACGGGTTGCTGTTCGGGGCAGCCCAGGCCCTGGCGCTCATTCCGGGAGTGTCCCGCTCGGGCGGCACCATCACGGCGGGACTGCTGCTGGGCTACACGCGCGAGGCAGCGGCACGCTTCTCATTCCTGCTCGCCATACCCGCCGTGACCGCATCCGGCTTCTACCAGCTCTGGAGCAGCCGCGACCAGGGCATTCCGCTGGGCGCCGGCCCCACCGCACTGGCCACGCTGGTGGCCTTCGTGGTGGGCTATGCCGTCATCGTCTGGTTCATGCGGCTGGTCTCCACGCGCGGCTACATGCCCTTCGTCTGGTACCGAGTGGCGCTCGGCCTCGTCGTCTTCGGACTGCTGTCGACCGGGTATCTGAGCCCTCTCTGACACAGCCGTCTTCTGCATCATCACTGCACTTACCCCCTATGGAAATAGCCATACTTTTTGCACTCATCCTCCTCAACGGCCTGTTCGCCATGTCGGAACTGGCCCTGGTCTCGGCCCGCAAGGCCCGGCTCCAGAAACGGGTTGATGAAGGAGACCGGTCGGCGGCCGCCGCCATCAAGCTCGGGGAGGACCCGACGCGGTTTCTCTCCACCATCCAGATCGGCATCACCTCCATCGGCGTGCTCAACGGCATCGTGGGCGAGGCGGCCCTGGCCGCACCGCTGGCCCTCTGGCTGACCAGCATGGGCGTCCCCGACCCCTATCACCAGTACTTGGCCACTGGCCTCGTGGTGGTGCTGATCACCTACTTCTCGATCGTGGTGGGCGAGCTGGTGCCCAAGCGCATCGGCCAGTCGCACCCGGAAACCCTGGCAAGGCTGGTGGCCCGACCGATCGACATGCTGGCCATTGCCACCAAGCCGTTCGTGCTGCTGCTGTCGGTCTCCACCCAGGCGCTGCTCAAGCTGCTGGGCGTGAAGGACTCGGGCGCCAATGCAGTGACCGAGGAAGAGATCCACGCCATGCTCGCGGAAGGCACCACGGCCGGCGTGATCGAGTCGCACGAGCACACCATGGTGCGCAATGTGTTCCGCCTGGACGACCGCCAGATCGGCTCCCTGATGGTGCCGCGCAGCGCCGTGGTGGTGCTCGACCTGGAGCAGGACTTCGAGGTGAACATGGCCCGTGTCGAGGCTTCCGACCACGCCCGTTTCCCGGTGGTGCGCGGCAGCATGAGCGATGTGGTGGGTGTGGTGAACGCCCGCAAGTGGATGACCCAGGCGCTGAGGGGCGAGTCGCGGGAGCTGACCCGGCAGCCGCTGCAGGAACCGCTGTACGTGCCCGAGACCATCACCGGCATGGAGTTGCTGGACAACTTCCGCCAGTCCGACGTGCACATGGCGTTCGTGATCGACGAGTACGGCGAGGTGCAGGGCATCGTGACGCTGCAGGACCTGATCGAGGCCATCACCGGCGAGTTCAGCCCGCGCGATCCGGAAACCTCCTGGGCCATGCAGCGGGACGACGGCAGCTGGCTGCTCGATGGCCACATCCCGGTACCCGAGCTGAAGGACAGGCTCGCCCTGGACGCCGTGCCCGATGAAGAGCGCGGGCGCTACCACACCCTCAGCGGCATGATGATGCTGCTGACCGGGCGCCTGCCCAAAGTCACCGACACCGTGATCTGGGAAGGCTGGAAACTGGAGATCGTCGACATGGACGGCCGCTCCATCGACAAGGTGCTGGCCACGCGCCTGCCGCAGGACGCGATTGAAGGCACCGACGAGGTGCAGCACCCGACATGAGCCGGGCTTTTTCCGCAGCGGCAGCCTGCGCCCTGGTGATGGTCCTGACGGGTTGTGCAGACGGTTATCCGAGCCAGGACGAACCGCTGGCACTGGCCTTCGGGATGGACCGCACGCAAGTGCACCTGGCCCTGAACCAGATCGGCGAGCACCGCTATCTGGAGCACCGCTGGCAGTACCGGCTCGATGAGACCTGTCGGCTGCGGGTCGAGTCGAGAGGGCTGGACAACCGGTCTGTCGAGTTGTCGAAGCCAGGCCCGGGGTGGTCGGCAACGATGAAGGTCGAAGCAGACACCGAAACCGGAATGCACACCGTCAGCGTGCGGCAGGAAGACAGTGCGTCGGCACCCGAGACGACCGTCATTGCCGGTGCGAACTGGTCGGACGCCAGCCAGATCAAGTGGCTGATGGACTACCTGCCGGTGCTGTGCGGCCAGGGACCGCTGCGCTGAATCCGTCCCCAGGGCGGTGCGTCACCCAGCGTCGCCCGCGTCGAAGGCGGCCCGCAACCACTGCAGCTCACCTTCCGGCCCATCGATCAGCACCGCGTCGAAGCGGCATGGGGGCATGGACCGGCAGCGCAGCAGAAAGTGCCGGGCCGCCAGCACGATGCGCCGGCGCTTGGTGGCGGTGATGCTGGCGCCCGCGCCGCCCCGGTCGCTGCGGCTGCGCAGACGCACCTCGACGAAGACCAGCGTGCCGTCACGCTCCCGCATAATCAGATCGATCTCGCCGCCGCCCCGGCCCGGGGTCTTGAAGTTCCGGGCCACCATGCGCAGCCCCCGCGCCTGCAGGTGTTGCAGTGCCCGGTCTTCGGCAGCAAGGCCCCGCTCCCGCGTGGTGACCCGGCGCACTTTTCCTTCGAGGTCCATGTGTCTGCTCCCTCCCCGTCCTTGCTGACCGCTGCCGCCGATGCAGCCCGCCACCAGTACCACCCGCCCGGCACCCTGTACATGGTGGCCACGCCCATCGGCAACCTGGCCGACATCGGCCTGCGGGCCTTATACGTGCTGTCGCTGGTCGATACGGTGGCCTGCGAGGACACCCGGCACACCAGCACCCTGCTCGCCGGCTACGGGCTGCACAAACCGCTGCTCGCGGTGCACGAGCACAACGAGACCGAAGCGGCCGGCACCGTGGTTCAGCGGCTGCAGCAGGGTCAACGGGTGGCCTATGTGAGCGATGCCGGCACGCCCGGCGTGAGCGACCCGGGCGCCCGGCTGGTGGCCGCCGTGCAGGCGGCCGGCCTGCGCTGCATGCCGTTGCCGGGCCCGAGCGCCGTGACCGCGCTGCTGAGCGTGGCCGGCGAGGTCGGCTGGGACGGGCGTTTCGTGTTTCAGGGTTTTCTGTCGTCGCGCCGGACCGAGCGGCAGCGGCAGATCCAGGACATGGCCGCCGACGCCCGCGCACAGGTGCTGCTGGAGGCGCCCCACCGCATCGAGGCCCTGGCGCAGGACCTCGCCGCACTCGGCGACCGACCGGTCAGCCTGGGGCGCGAGCTGACCAAACAGTTCGAAGAGCTGGTGCGCCTGCCGGCGGCCGGGCTGCCGGGCTGGCTGGCCGGCGGGCCCCACCGGGCGCGCGGCGAATTCGTGCTCATGGTCCACCCGGCTGCCTCGGCCGGCGCCGAAGGGCTCGATGCGGCCACCCTGCGCACGCTGGAGCTGCTGCTGGCCGCCCTGCCCCTGAAAACCGCCGTGAAGCTGTGCGCCGACATCACCGGACAGCCGCGCAATGCGGTGTACCAGGCCGCCCTGGAGCGGCGCGCCGGCGGCGAGGAAGAAGACCTCAGCGACTGAGGCGCCCCACCGGGCCGTCGGCCGGTGCCGGGGCGGGCGCGCCGTGCTCGCGCACCTCGGTGGCCTGCACGTCCACCACGTCGGCTGGCGCGGCGCCAGCGCGGAACATGCCCTGGGCATAGCGCTCGCGGGCCTGGCGAAATTGCTGGAACAGCACCACCGGTGCCGGCTTGCGACCGGTCAGCAGCGACCACAGCGAAACAGCCAGCACCACCACCAGCGAGGCCAGCATGAGGCTGACCAGAAAGACGGTGGCGGCCAGGGCAAAGACCAGCCGCAGGGCCAGGCGCAGCAGGCGGGAAACCAGGTCGGCAACAGTGTTCATGTGAAGTCTGAGTGACGGCGGGCGGCGGAGTTCCGGCCCAATGACGACAGATGCGGCCATTGTGCCGAACTGCAAGTGGCGCTGCTATGCTGGCCGATTGCTCCTGTAACGCCATGAAACGCCTGTATTCCTACTTTTTCCGCGGCCTCATCACCTTCCTGCCGCTGGCCCTGACGGTCTATCTGCTCTACGTGTTCGTGGTGTGGGTCGAGTCGCTGGCCATGCGGATGGTGCGGCCCATCACCGGCGACTTCTACCTGCCCGGCCTGGGCATCGTGCTGGGTGCCGCGCTGATCCTGGCGCTGGGCGTGCTGGTGTCGCAGCGCTACGTGGCCAAGGCCCTGTCGTGGCTGGAGCTGCCCTTCACCAACCTGCCGGTGATCAAGAGCGTGTATTCCTCGCTCAAGAACTTCGCCGATTACTTCGCCCCGCACGAGAAAGACAGCCAGCAGGTGGTGCTGCTGCGCAAGCCGGGCGACGACATGTCCATCGTCGGACTGGTGACGCGGCAGAACTTCGACGGGCTGCCCGGGGCGCTTGGTCAGCTCGACCAAGTGGCCGTGTACCTGCCCATGGGCTACATGATCGGTGGCTACACCGTGTTCGTGCCGCGCACCTGGGTCACGCCGATCGAGATGTCGGTGGAGGAAGCCATGCGCTCCTCGCTGATCGCCTGGATGGCGTCGAACCGCAAGCCGGAATAGACCGGGCAGGAACTCCCTGACGACCACCGCTTCCAAGGCCCATGACCCTCTCCCGACGCCCCTGGCTGCTGGGTGCCGCGGCGGCGGTGGCCTCGGTGGCCACGCCGGCCTGGCTCACCCCGGCACTGGCCCAGACCGCTCAGCCATCGACGCCCCGGCGCCCCACCCCGGGCCAGACCGAGGGCCCGTTCTACCCGGTGCGCCTGCCCGATGACCACGACGGCGACCTGCTGCGCCACGGCAACCGGCGCTACGACCGGGGCCAGGCGGTCTGGCTCGATGGCGTGGTGACCGACCTCGACGGCCGACCGGTGCAGGACGCCGTGGTCGAAATCTGGCAGTGCGACCACGCCGGTCACTACCACCACCCCGGCGACGGCAACCGGGCCGACCCGGCCTTCCAGGGCTTCGGCCGGGTCAGCGTGGGCCGCGACGGCCGTTACCGCTTCCGCACCCTGCGACCGGCTCCGTACAGCGGCCGCACACCGCACATCCATGTGAAGGTCCGGCTGGACCGCATGGACCTGCTGACCACCCAGCTGTATGTGGCCGGCGACCCCGGCAACGAGCGCGACTTTCTGTGGCGCCGGCTCGACGCCGCTGGCCGCGCCGCGCTCACCGTGCACTTCACGCCCGGCGTGGACGGGCTGCGGGCGCAGTTCCCCATCACCGTACAGCTCTGAGGCTTGCATGGATTCGTTGACGCAGATCGCGTTGGGCTCGGCCGTGACCGTGGCCGTCATGGGGCGGCGCACCGCCGTCTGGAAATCGGCCCTGTGGGGCGCCGTGGCCGGCACCCTGCCCGACCTGGACGCCTTCATCGACCACGGCGACGCGGTGCTCAACATGGTGCTGCACCGGGCCGAGTCGCACGCGCTTCTGTTCCTCACGCTGTTCTCGCCGCTGCTGGCCTGGGTGGTGACACGGCTGCACGCCGAGGGCAGGCTGTGGCGGCGCTGGTGGCTGGCCCTGTGGCTGGCCCTGGTGACCCACCCGCTGCTCGACACCATGACGGTGTACGGCACCCAGCTGCTGCAGCCATTCTCGGACCACCCGTTCGGTGTCGGCAGCCTGTTCATCATCGACCCGGCCTACACCCTGCCCTTGCTGGTGGGGGTGATCGCCGTCCAGTGCGGTGCGCGGCTGAGCTGGAACCACGCGGGCCTGGCGCTGAGCACGCTCTACATCGGCTGGAGCGTGCTGGCCCAGCAGCAGGCCACCGACGTGGCGCGGGCCGACCTGCAGTCGCGCGGCGTGGAGGTGCAGCAGCTGCTGGTCACGCCGGCGCCGTTCAACACGGTGCTGTGGCGGCTGGTGGCCATGACGCCGACCCACTACCTGGAAGGCCATTACGGCCTGCTGGACGGCGACCGCCAGATCACCTGGACGGTGCACGACCGGGGCGCTGATCTCGAGCCCGCGATCGCGGGGCACGCCGGGGCACAGCGCATCCGCGCCTTCAGCCACGGCTTCTACAGCCTGTCCCGCGAGGGCAGCGGTTACGCCGTCACCGACCTGCGCATGGGCCAGGAGCCGGCCTACATCTTCCGGTTCGACCTGGGCGACGGCAGCGGCGCGGCGCCCACGGCCCGCACCGGCCAGCGCAACGATGTGGCCAGCGGCCTGCGATGGCTCTCGGCCCGGGTGCGCGGCATCGAAGTGCCCTCGCCCGGGGCCCAGCTGCCCGGGGTGAAGCTGCTGGGATCGGCCGAACTCAGCGGCCCAGCGCGGTGAGCTTGTCCGGCTGGACGATCTCGATCCAGTAGCCGTCCGGGTCCTTGATGAAGGCGACGTCCTTCATCTTGCCCTGGTCGGGGCGCTTCACGTAGGTCACCTGGTTCTGGTCGAACCAGGCCACGGCGGCATCGAGGTCGGGCACCGAGAAGCAGATGTGGCCGAAGCCCTGCGGCTGGGCGTTGCCGTCGTGGTACTTGAAGTCGGCCTGGGTTTCGGTGCCCCAGTTGTGGGTGAGCTCCAGCACGCCGCGCTGGCTGAAGGTCCAGGCGGTGCGCTGGCCGACGTCCTCGGGCGCTTCACCGTCTTCCGGACGGGCCAGGAAGAACAGCGAGAACGACATTTCCGGGAAGTCGAGCTTGCGCAGCAGGCGCATGCCCATGACCCGGGTGTAGAAGTCCAGCGACACCTTCGGGTCCTTGACCCGCATCATGGTGTGGTTGAAGACGAACCCGCGCGTGGCGGCGTCGGGCCGGTCGTGGACGCCCGGCTGGTTTTCGGTATGGAAGCTCATGCGGTGGGTGGAATCGGCAAAAAGAGACGGACAAGTCAACGCGGCCTCAACGTGGCCACGGTGGTGTTCGGCACGGGGATGTTGCGGCCGTGGGTGCCGGTGGCCTGGACCGGGTGG
>PNMF01000012.1 GCA_013823485.1 Comamonadaceae bacterium | reverse complement strand
GTCGCGCGGGTTGCCGCCCAGGCCGGCAATCGACGCGGTGTTGATGATGCTGCCGGTGCGCCGCGGAATCATGCTGGCCTTGGCCACGAGCTGGCTCAGGATGAAATAGCTGCGCACGTTCAGGTTCATGACCTTGTCCCAGGCCTCGACCGGGTGGTCTTCGGCCGGGGCGCCCCAGGCGGCACCGGCGTTGTTGACCAGAATGTCCACATCGCCCAGGCGCTGGGCCGTCTCGCTGGCCAGACGGCGGATGTCGTCTTCCTTCGAGCAGTCGGCCGCGATCCAGCGGGCATCGATGCCGGCGGCCTGCAGCTCGGCGGTGGCCACTTCCAGGTCTTCGGCCTTGCGCGAGCTGATCAGCACGCGGGCCCCGGCTTCGCCCAGGGCATGGGCCATCTGCAGGCCCAGGCCGCGCGAGCCGCCGGTGATGAGGGCGGTGCGACCCTTGAGGTCGAACAGTTGCTGGATGGTGCGGGTCATGGGGTCTCCTCCTTCGTTATGGGTTGTCCGGGACCACGAAGTCCATGCAGTGGCGGCTCTGCACCACCGCTTTCATGAACGGCTTGATGGCCACGTGGGTCGGGTGATGCTGGTAGGCCGCCAGGGCCTCGGCGTCGGTGAATGTGCTGTCTAGCACCAGGTCGGCGGTGCAGTCCATGCCGGGCGTGGCGGTGCCCACCGAAAAATGCAGGATGCCCGGGGTGATGGCCGCGCAGCCCAGCAGCAGGTCGCGGGCGCGCTGCACATTGGTGGCGCGGTCGGCGCCTTCGGCTTGGTCTTTCAGGGTCCACATCACGATGTGGCGCAGCATCAGAACGCCTCCTCGGGCAGGGCGGCGCAGGTCTGGTCGCGACTGCTCACCACCTGCAGCCAGGCGCCGATCTTGGGCAGCTCGTAATGGAAGAAGAAGCGCATGGCGGCCAGCCGGCCGGTGCGGGCGGCGCTGTCGGCGGCGGCCTGTGCGGTCAGGGCCACGTCAAGCCAGATCCAGGCCAGCACCGTGTGGCCGAAGGCCTGCAGGTAAGGCACGGCGTTGGCCAGCGCGTCCGACGGGTTGCCGGTGGCCCAGGCGGCCTTGGTGGCGGCCCCCACCTGCGCCAGCGCCTGGCCCAGGGCGTTGGCGTGCACCGCCAGCTCCGGCACCTGGATGGCACGTTCGATGGTCGCGTTGATGCGGCCGGCCAGCAGCTGCAGGCCACGGCCGTTCTCCATCAGCACCTTGCGGCCCAGCAGATCCATGCCCTGGATGCCGTGGGTGCCCTCATGGATCATGTTCAGACGGTTGTCGCGCCAGTACTGCTCCACCGGGAAGTCGCGGGTGTAGCCGTAGCCGCCGTGCACCTGGATGGCCAGGCTGTTGGCCTCCAGGCACCACTCGCTGGGCCAGCTCTTGGCGATGGGCGTGAGCACCTCCAGCAGCAGCCGGGCTTGGTCGACCGCTTCCGGCGTGCCGGTGTGCTGCTCGTCCACCAGCCGGGCGCAGTACAGCTCCAGCGCCAATGCGCCTTCGCAATAGCTCTTCTGGGCCAGCAGCATGCGCTTCACATCGGCGTGTTCGATGATGCGGATTTGCGGCTGCGCCGGGTCCTTGCCGCCCGGGCCCATGGGCCGGCCCTGCGGCCGGTTCTTCGCGTAGTCCAGGCTGGCGTGGTAGCCCGCCATGCCCAGCATGGTGGCGGCCATGCCGACACCGATGCGGGCCTCGTTCATCATGTGGAACATGCAGCGCAGGCCTTCGCCCGGCCGGCCCACCAGGTAGCCGATGGCGCCCGGTGCCGGCTGCGCCGAGCCGGGTGACGCCACCGGGTACTTGCCCTCGCCGAAGTTCAGCAGCGTGTTGGTGGTGCCGCGCCAGCCGCACTTGTGGTTGAGGCCGGCCAGCGCCACATCGTTGCGCGCGCCGGTGAGCTGGCCATCGGTGCCCACCAGTTTCTTGGGCACGATGAACAGCGAGATGCCCTTGACGCCGGGCGGCAGCTGCCCGTCCGGCCCGGGGATCTTGGCCAGCACCAGGTGGATGATGTTTTCGGTCAGCTCGTGCTCGCCGGCGCTGATCCACATCTTGTTGCCCTTGAGCCGGTAACGCGGCCCCAGCGGATCGGCCTCGGCGCCTTCGCCGTCGGGCACGGCACGGGTGGCCACGTCGCTCAGGCTGGAGCCGGCCTGCGGTTCGCTCAGGCACATGGTGCCGCTGAAGCGGCCGTTGAACTCGTTGAGCGCAAACACCTGCTTCTGCAGCGCGGTGCCGTGCGCCATCAGCAGGTTGGCATTGCCGGTGGTGAGCATGCCGCTGCCGATGCTGACCGAGGCCATGGCAAAAAAGGCGTTGGCGGCGGCCTCCACCGTGTAGGGCAGCTGCATGCCGCCCACGTCATAGTCCTGCGCCGCGCTCAACATGCCGCTCTCGGCATAGGCGCGCTGCGCGTCATGCGTGGCCTGCGGCAGGATCACCCGCTCGCCATCGAAGTGCGGCTCCTGCGTGTCCACCAGCCGGTTGAACGGCGCGTACTTTTCGCGGGCGATGCGCTCGCAGGTGTCGAGCACCGCATCGAAGGTCTCGCGGCTGTGGTCGGCAAAACGCTCGCGCTGCTGCAGCGAGCCGACGTTGAGCCAGTCGTGCAGCAGGAAGTCGACGGTGGGGCGCAGGCTCATGGCAAAGCGTCAGGAAGCAGGATCAGAGGACTTCGAACACGCCAGCCGCACCCATGCCGCCGCCGATGCACATGGTCACGCAGACGCGCTTGGCGCCACGGCGCTTGCCCTCGATCAGGGCATGGCCGGTCAGGCGCTGGCCCGACACGCCGTAGGGGTGACCCAGGGCAATGGCGCCGCCGTTCACGTTCAGGCGGTCGGCCGGGATGCCCAGCTTGTCGCGGCAATACAGCACCTGCACCGCAAAGGCTTCGTTCAGCTCCCACAGGTCGATGTCGTTGACGGTCAGGCCCAGCTTCTTCAGCACCTTGGGCACGGCGAACACCGGGCCGATGCCCATTTCGTCGGGCTCGCAACCGGCCACCGCAAAGCCCAGGAAGCGGCCCAGCGGCTTGAGGTTGTGGCTGCTGGCGTACTGCTCGCTCACCACCACGCAGGCCCCTGCCCCGTCGCTGAACTGGCTGGCGTTGCCGGCCGACACCACACCGCCCGGCATGGCGGGCTTGATGCCGGCAATGCCTTCCTTGGTGGTGCCTTCGCGGGTGCCCTCGTCCTTGCTGACCGTGACCTGCTTGGTCATCAGGCCCATGACCTTGTCGGCCACACCGGCGGTCACGGTGATGGGCGCAATCTCGGCGTCGAACAGGCCGTCGGCCTGGGCCTTGCAGGCTTTCTGCTGGCTCGCGGCGCCGTACTCGTCCATCACATCGCGGCCGATGTTGTAGCGCTGGGCCACCTGTTCGGCGGTCTGCAGCATGTTCCAGTAGATGGCGGGCTTCTTCTTGTCCAGCGCCAGGTCGCGCAGCATGTGGGTGTTCATCTCCTGCTGCACGCACGAGATGCTCTCCACACCGCCGGCCACGTACACATCGCCTTCACCGGCGATCACGCGTTGCGCGGCCAGGGCAATGGTCTGCAGGCCCGACGAGCAGAAGCGGTTGACGGTCAGGCCCGACACGGTGACCGGCAGGTCGGCCATGAGGGCGATCTGGCGCGCGATGTTGGCGCCGGTGGCGCCTTCGGGGTTGGCGCAGCCCATGATGACGTCCTCGACCGCACCGGGGTCGATGCCGGCGCGCTCGATGGCGTGGCGCACCGCGTGGCCACCCAGGGTGGCACCGTGGGTCATGTTGAAGGCGCCCTTCCAGCTCTTGGCCAGGGGGGTGCGGGCGGTGGAAACGATGACGGCGTTGCTCATGTGAGATCTCCTGATTCGGTACCGGGCTTCAGTTCGCGCCGTTGAAGTTCTTGCCTTCGGCGACCAGTCGGGCCAGCAGCGGCGCCGGCTCCCAGAACTTCGCGTCGTCCAGCGGGTTCTGCTGGAAGCGTTTCATGGCCTGGACCACGTTGAACAGACCGACCTCGTCGGCGTACTTCAGCGGGCCGCCGCGGTGCACCGGGAAGCCGTAACCGAAGATGTAGACCACGTCGATGTCGCTGGCCTTGTTGGCGATGCCTTCTTCCAGGATGTGGGCGGCCTCGTTCACCAGCGAGAACACCAGGCGCTGCACGATCTCCTCGTCGGAGATCTTGCGCGGTTTGATGCCCAGCGAAGCGCGGTGGTCGGCAATCATCTGCTCGACCTCGGCGTTCGGGATGGCGTCGCGCTTGCCCGGCACATAGTCGTACCAGCCCTTGCCCACCTTCTGGCCGAAGCGGCCTTTTTCGCACAGGAGGTCGGCGGTCTTGCTGTACTTCATGTCCGGCTTTTCCACATATCGGCGCTTGCGGATGGCCCAGCCAATGTCGTTACCGGCCAGGTCGCCCATGCGGAACGGGCCCATGGCAAATCCGAACTTCTCGATGGCGCGGTCCACCTGGGCCGGGGTGCAGCCCTCGTCCAGCAGGAAACCGCCCTGGCGGCCGTACTGCTCGATCATGCGGTTGCCGATGAAGCCGTCGCACACGCCGGACACCACGGCAGTCTTCTTGATCTTCTTGGCCACGGTCATGACGGTGGCCATGACGTCCTTGCCGGTCTTCTCGCCGCGCACCACTTCCAGCAGCTTCATCACGTTGGCGGGGCTGAAGAAGTGCAGACCGACCACGTCCTGCGGACGCTTCGTGAAGGCCGCGATCTGGTTGACGTCCAGCGTGGAGGTGTTGGAGGCCAGGATGGCACCGGGCTTCATGACCTCGTCGAGCTTCTTGAACACGGCTTCCTTCACGCCCATGTCCTCGAACACGGCTTCGATCACCAGGTCGGCGTCCTTGATGTCGTCGTAGTTCACCGTGGTCTTGAGCAGCGCCATGCGGGCGTCGAGCTTGTCCTGCTTGAGCTTGCCCTTCTTGACCTGGGCCTCGTAGTTGCCGCGCATGACGCCCACGCCGCGGTCCAGCGCTTCCTGCTTCATCTCCAGGAGGGTCACCGGAATGCCGGCGTTCAGGAAGTTCATGGAGATGCCGCCACCCATGGTGCCGGCGCCGATGACGGCGACCTTCTCGATCTTGCGCTGCGGCGTGTCGTCGGCCACGTCGGGGATCTTGCTGGCGGCCCGTTCGGCGGTGAACAGGTGGCGCAGCGCGCGGCACTCGGGCGTCCACATCAGGTTGAAGAAGATCTCGCGCTCGAAGGCCATGCCGTCGTTGAATTTCTTCTGGGTCGCGGCCTCCACCGCGTCCACGCACTTGCCCGGGGCCGGGAAGTTCTTCGCCATGCCCTTGACCATGTTGCGGGCGAACTGGAAGTAGGCGTCGCCCTCCTTGTGCTTGCACGGCAGGTTGCGCACCAGCGGCAGCGGGCTGCCGTCGGCATGGCGGGCGGCCACCTCGCGGGCCAGGGCCAGGGCTTCTTCCATCAGCGCCTCGGGCGAGGCAGCCAGCTTGTCGAACAGTTTCTGGCCGGGGATCTGGGCCAGCATCTCGCTCTTCACCGGCTCGCCGCTGACGATCATGTTCAGGGCCACTTCCACGCCCAGGGCGCGCGGCAGCCGCTGGGTGCCACCGGCACCGGGGATCAGGCCGAGCTTGACCTCCGGCAGGGCCACGTTGCAGCCGGGTGCGGCAATGCGGTAATGCGCGCCCAGGGCCAGTTCCAGACCACCGCCCATGGCCACGCTGTGCAGGGCGGCCACCACCGGCTTGCGGCTGTTCTCCACCGCCAGGATGACCGACAGCAGGTTGGGTTCGGCCAGCGCCTTCGGCGTGCCGAATTCACGGATGTCGGCGCCGCCGGAAAACGCCTTGCCGGCGCCGGTGATGACCACCGCCTTGACGGCTGCGTCGGCCTCGGCACGGGCCAGCCCGTCGGTGATGCCCTGGCGGGTGGACAGACCCAGGCCGTTGACCGGCGGGTTGTCCAGCGTGATGACGGCCACGTCGCCGTGGACCTGGTATTGAGCGGTCATGGAAGCTCCTGTGTGGTGTGCGGAAACCGGATGCGAAAAACGAACGACCGTGCGATTCTAGGAAAAGCACCACAGGGCGCAACCCGGCCCTGTCGCGGGCGGGTCAGACCTCAAGCCACTCCTTGCGGGTGACTGGATCGTTGCGCAGGTCTTCGGGCGTGCCCTCGAACACGATGCTGCCGTGGCCCATGACCAGGGCCCGGTCCGAGATGCTCATGGCGATGGTGAGCTTCTGCTCGATCAGCAGCACCGAGATGCCCCGGGCCTTGAGGCGCTGCAGGTATTCGGCCACCAGCTCCACGATCTTGGGCGCCAGGCCCTCGGTGGGCTCGTCGATGATGATCAGGTCCGGGTCGCCCATGAGGGTGCGGCACAGGGTGAGCATCTGCTGCTCGCCGCCCGAGAGCACGCCGGCTTCGGTGTGCTGCCGCTCCTTCAGGCGCGGGAACATGGCGTACATGTCGTCGAAGCTCCAGCGCGAGCCGGTGCCTTTGCCCTTCTGCCCGAGCAGCAGGTTCTGGTGCACCGTGAGCTTGGGGAAGATGTCGCGGTTCTCGGGCACATGGCCCAGGCCCAGGTGCGCGATCTCGAACGGCTTCTTGCCCAGGATGTCCTGGTCCTTGAAGCGGATGCTGCCCTGGCACTCCACCAGGCCCATGATGGCTTTGGCGGTGGTGGAGCGGCCCGAGCCGTTGCGGCCCAGCAGGGCCACGATCTCGCCGGGGCGAACGTTCATGTTCACGCCGTGCAGCACATGGCTCTTGCCGTAGTAGGCGTGGAGGTCCCGAATGTCGAGCATGGGTGGTTCCTTCAGTGGCCGGCGGCCTGTTGATCGGCCAGCACCGAGCCGAGGTAGGCTTCCTGCACGCGCGGGTTGGCGCGCACCGCGTCCGGGGTGTCGCAGGCAATCACCTCGCCATACACCACCACCGCAATCCGGTCGGCCAGGCCGAACACCACGCCCATGTCGTGCTCCACGGTGAGCAGCGTCTTGCCGACGGTGACCTCGCGGATCAGCTCGATGAAGCGCGCGGTCTCGCTCTTGCTCATGCCGGCGGTGGGCTCGTCCAGCAGCACCACCTGCGCCCCGCCGGCGATGGTGATGCCGATCTCCAGCGCGCGCTGTTCGGCATAAGTGAGGTTCATGGCCAGCACGTCGCGCTTGCGGTCCAGGCGGATGTCGCGCATGAGCTGTTCGGCGCGCTCGTTGGCGTCGTGCAGGCCGGCCAGGAAGCGGAACAGGGTGTAGCGGTAACCGAGGCTCCACAGCACCCCGCAGCGCAGGTTCTCGAACACGCTGAGCTTGGGGAAGATGTTGGTGATCTGGAAGCTGCGCGAGAGGCCCATGCGGTTGATCTCGAACGGCTTCATGCCGTCGATGCGCTGGCCGTTGAGCAATATCTCGCCGCTGCTGGGGCCGAAGCGACCCGAGATCAGGTTGAACAGGGTGGACTTGCCGGCGCCGTTCGGTCCGATGATGGCCACCCGCTCGCCCGGCTGGACCGAGAGGTTGGCGCCACGGATGATGTCGGTCTTGCCGAAGCTCTTGCGCAGATCGCGCAGCTCGATGGCCGGCACGCTGCCCGGCGTGGGGATTGCAGTGTTCATGCGCCCTCCTTCGGGGCGGTGCGTTGTTCGATGATGACCTGCACCTCGTTCCAGACCTTGAGGAAGCGCCGCCGCACCCACTCGAACAGGCCGAGCGCGACCAGTGCGACGGCGGTCGACGCGATCCAGCTGGCGGCGCTGCCGGCGTCCAGCGTCAGGCCGAGGTAGTTCAGTTCGTTGCCGCTGCCGGCGTTGAGCTGCAGGTGGTACATCATTTCCACCAGTGCCCCGGCGCCGGCCAGCATCAGCAGGCCCAGCACACCCAGCACCAGGTAGCTGCTCCAGAGCCGGCCCAGCAGCCCGTGGGCCGCCACGCGCACATTCATCATGATCAGGCTGGCCACGCCACCGGGCGCGTACATCACCATGAACAGGAAGATCAGGCCCAGGTACAGCAGCCAGGCCTTGGTCAGCTCCGAGAGCAGCACCGAAGCCAGCACCATCAGCACGCCGCCGATGATCGGGCCGAAGAAGAAGGTGGCGCCGCCCAGGAAGGTGAACAGCAGGTAGGCGCCGGAGCGGGCCGCGCCCACCACCTCGGCGGTCACGATCTCGAAGTTGAGCGTGGCCAGACCCCCCGCCACACCGGCAAAGAAGCCGGCGATCATGAAGGCCAGGTAGCGCACCTTCTGGGTGTTGTAGCCGATGAACTCGACCCGCTCCGGGTTGTCGCGCACCGCATTCAGGATGCGGCCCAGCGGCGTGCGGGTGAAGGCGTACATCAGGCCCACGCAGATGAAGGTGTAGACCGCGATCAGGTAGTACACCTGACGCGGCGGCCCGAAGGTGATGCCGAAGAAGGCGTCGCCCACCACCCGGTTGCCCGACACGCCGGCCTCGCCGCCGAAGAACTCGGAGAACATCAGCGACATGGCGAACACCAGCTCGGCCATGCCCAGCGTGATCATGGCAAACGGGGTGCCGGCCTTCTTGGTGGTCACATAGCCGAACAGCATGGCGAAGAACAGCCCGGCCACCCCGCCCACCAGCGGAATCAGCGAGACCGGGATGTTCATCTGCCCGCCACTGGCCGCGTTCAGGGCGTGCATGGCCATGTAGGAGCCCAGACCGGTGTAGACGGCATGGCCGAAGCTCAGCATGCCGCCCTGCCCGAGCAGGATGTTGTAGGACAGGCAGGCAATGATGGCGATGCCCATCTGCGACAGCATGGTGATGGACAGGTTGCTGCTGAAGACCAGCGGCGACACCGCCAGCAGCAGCGCGAAGGAGGACCAGATGATCCAGCGGTTGCGGTTGAAGCCCGGGGCCGGGCGCACGGTTGTGTTCATGTTCGGTCAGCCTTCGCGGGTGCCCAGCAGGCCCTTGGGCCGGAAGATGAGGATCAGCACCAGGAACAGGTACGGGAGGATGGGCGCCACCTGAGACAGGGTGAGCTTGAGCACCGAGTTGTTGCGCAGGCCGTCCGAGAGCTGCAGGCCCAGCTGCTGGGCCACGCTGACCAGCGAATGGTCCATGGCCACCGCAAAGGTCTGGATGATGCCGATCAGCAGCGAAGCCAGGAACGCGCCCGACAGCGACCCCATGCCGCCGACCACCACCACCACGAAGATCACCGAGCCCACCGTGGCGGCCATCGCCGGTTCGGTGACGAAGGTGCTGCCGCCGATCACGCCGGCCAGGCCGGCCAGGCCGGTGCCGGCGCCGAACACCAGCATGAACACCCGGGGCACGTTGTGGCCCAGGGTCTCGACCGTCTCTGGGTGGGTCAGTGCGGCCTGGATCACCAGGCCGATGCGGGTGCGGGTCAGCATGAGCCACAGGGCCACCAGCATCAGCAGCGCCACCAGCATCATGAAGCCACGGGTGGCCGGGAACGGCGAGCAGATGGTGCCGGCCACGGCACACACCTCCATGGGCGCGGCACCCCAGAGCAGTTGCAGCGAGTCATCGGCCAGGTGGGCCAGCGTGAAGGCTGGGCCCTTGAGCAGATCGGGCGGCGGGAAATCCAGCGCGGTGCGGCCCCAGATCAGCTGCACCAGCTCCAGGATGATGTAGGACAGGCCGAAGGTCACCAGCAGTTCGGGCACATGGCCGAACTTGTGCACCTTGCGCAGCGTCAGGCGCTCGAACAGCGCACCCAGGCCACCGACCAGCAGCGGCGCCACGATCAGGGCCGGCCAGAAACCGATCCAGCCGGACAGCGTGTAACCCAGGTAGGCGCCCACCATGTAGAAGCTGGCGTGCGCGAAATTGAGCACGCCCATCATGCTGAAGATGAGCGTCAGACCGGAACTCAGCATGAACAGCAGCAGCCCATAGCTGACGCCGTTGAGCATGGAGATGATGAAGAACTCCATGGAGGCCTTTCAGGCAGAGAGAGGTGGGGGGGGTCAGAAGAGGCAGGATGACGGGCATGGCCGCCATCCTGCCGGAGCCACATGTCAGACCCCCGGTGCGTGCCGGGGGCGAGCGCCAGGTCAGGGACGCTTCATCTGGCAGCTGGTCGGGGTGCTGGCGATGAAGGCCGGGAATTCCTTCACCGGCTTGAGCGTCATGCCGGTGTTTTCCGGGCTGTACGGGTTCTTGGCATCGGTCTTGGACCACACCGTCACGAACAGCGGCTGCTGCAGCTGGTGGTCCAGCTTGCGCACTTCCACTTCGCCGTTGAAGCCCTTGAACTTCAGGCCCTCCATCGCGGCCGCCACCTTGACCGGGTCGGTCGACTTGGCCTTGGCCATGGCATCGCTCACCGCCTGGTAGGCCAGCGGGATGGCGCCGGTGTACATGTCGTCCTTGTAGCGCTTCTGGAATTCGGCCATCCACTGCCCCATCTGGCCACCCATGTTGTAGTGCTGGTAGGCCACCTGGTACACGCGGCCTTCGCCACCGGTGCCGAGCGCCGAGGGGGTACCGGTCACGCCGGTGTAGTAGGTGAAGAACTTGCCGGTGTAGCCGCCTTCGTTGGCGGCCTTGACCATCAGCGCCAGGTCGGAGCCCCAGTTGCCGGTGATCACGGTGTCGGCGCCGGAGGCCTTGATCTTGGCGATGTAGGGCGCGAAGTCGCGCACCTGGGCCAGCGGGTGCAGGTCTTCACCCACGATCTGCACGTCCGGGCGCTTGCGCGAGAGGTTTTCCTTGGCGAACTTGGCGACCTGCTGGCCATGCGAGTAGTTCTGGTTGAGCAGGTAGACCTTCTTGACGTCCGGCTGGTCCTTCATGAAGGTGGTCATGGCCTCCATCTTCATGGAGGTGTCCGCGTCGAAGCGGAAGTGCCAGTAGCTGCACTTGCTGTTGGTGAAGTCGGGATCGACGGCGGCGTAGTTCAGGAACACCACCTCCTTGCCGGGGTTGCGCTCGTTGTGCTTGTTGACCGCGTCGATCAGCGCGCCGGCCACCGACGAGCCGTTGCCCTGGGCGATGTAGCGCACGCCCTGGTCCAGCGCGGCCTTGAAGTTGTTCAGGCTCTCGGCGGGGCTGAGCTTGTTGTCGAAGCCGACCACCTCGAACTTCACGCCGGCCGGGTTGGACTGGGTGAACTTCTCGGCAAAGAACTGCCAGCTGCGCAGCTGGTTCAGACCGACCGGACCCATCAGGCCGGTCTGCGGGTCGATCAGAGCGATCTTGACCGTCTCGCCTTTCTGGGCAAAGGCGGTCGCCATGGTCAGCGCGATGCCGGCGGCGGCGACGGTCTTCAGAGCGAAATGCATGGGGTGTCTCCTGTCGTTGTGGGGTGGAGCCGGCAGGGTATCCCGACCGACCTCGACCAGCCTCAGGGAATGCCCCTACCCCCTATCACTCTGGAGACTGAGCGGGCCCGTTGCCGCATGGCGGGCCCGGTGCGTCAGCGGCGGACCATGCCGCACTGGGCCGGCTGGCTCACCGCCACGCCGGCAAAGTAGCGCACCGGCGCGAAGGTGTGACCGGTGCCTTCTGCACCGATCGGGTGCACGCTGTCGGTGGGTTGCCAGCGGTTGATGTAGAGGCCCTTCTGCAGCTGGTGGTCGGCCGAGCGCAGGGTCACCGGGCCATCGAAGCCGTCGAAGCTCATGCCGCTCATCTGGCGCGCCAGGTCGGTGGCCGAGGTGCTGCCCGCGCGGGCGATGGCCTGGGCCAGCAGCACCAGTCCGTCGTAAGCCGATGTGACCACCAGATCCTCCCGGTGGCGGGCACGGAAACGGGCCATCAGGGCCGACAGCGGTCCCGGCTGGTTGGTGTGGCTGCCGCCCACCTGGTAGACCGGGGTCGGGCGTCGGCTGTCGGCCAGCAGCGAGGGCATGCCGGGCAGATGGGTGTAGTAGCCGAACACCGGCAGGTCCAGCCCCTGCTCCTGCATCGCACCGATCAGGCGTTGCAGGTCGACCCCCCAGTTGCCGGTGACCAGCACCTGCGCCCCCGAGGCCTGCACGCGCCGGACCCAGGGGCCGAAGTCGCGCAGGATGAAGGCCGGGTGCAGATCGTCGGACACCACCGAGAGGCCAGCGTCCATCTCGTCGGCCTTGCGCTGCCACCAGCCCGAGACCTGCTGGCCGTGGGCATAGTTCTGGTTGAGCAGCGCCACCCTGCGCCAGGGGGTGTCCTGGGCCAGATAGGCCACCAGCGCCTGCGTCTTCATGGCGGTGTCGGCGTCGAGCCGGAAGTGCCAGAAGCTGCAGCGCTCGCGGGTGAGCGAAGGGTCCATGGCCGCGTAGTTCAGCAGGACCACGCCACGCTGGGGAAAGCGCTCGTTGTGGCGTTCGATGGCCGCCGACAGGGTCGAGGCAACGCCCGATCCGTTGCCCTGCAGGACGACGCGAAAGCCCTGGTCGATGGCCGCCCGCAAGGCGTGCAGCGACTCCTGAGGGGAGCCCTTGTTGTCGAACCCCGCCACCTCGAAACGCAGCCGGGCCGGGTTGGCCTCGGCACTCAGGTGTTCGGCCAGGAACTGCCAGCTCAGCAGGCCGTTGCGCCCCACATCGGACGCCGGCCCCGAGAGCGGATCGATGTAGGCGAGCCGCACCACGTCGGCCCGCCGCACGCAGCCCGGCAGGGCCAGCGAAGCCACCCCCAGCGCCGCCCCGCCCAGCCAGCGCCGGCGGTTGAAGGACCGGGGCAGCGCCATCAGGCGGTGGGCAGCGCGTAGTCCTTGAGCTGCTGGCGAAGGGTCATCTTCTGCATCTTGCCGGTGGCGCCCAGCGGGATGGCGTCGACGAACACCACGTCGTCCGGGATCTGCCACTTCGCCGTCTTGCCCTCGTAGAAGGCCAGCAGCTCTTCGCGGCTGACGCTGGCACCGGGCTTCTTCACCACCACCACGATCGGGCGCTCGTCCCACTTCGGGTGCTTCATGCCGATGCAGGCCGCCATGGCCACGGCCGGGTGGGCCATGGCGATGTTCTCCACATCGATCGAGCTGATCCACTCGCCGCCGGACTTGATGACGTCCTTGCTGCGGTCGGTGATCTGCATGAAGCCGTCGGGGTCGATGGTGGCCACGTCGCCGGTGGGGAACCAGCCCTTGCCGTGTTCGTCGTAGCGCAGCGGGTCGCCGCCCTCGCCCTTGAAGTAGCTGGCAATGATCCAGGGGCCGCGCACCAGCAGGTCGCCGTAGCTCTTGCCGTCCCAGGGCAGTTCGCGGCCCTCGTCGTCGACGATCTTCATGTCCACGCCGTACACCGCGCGGCCCTGCTTCAGGCGCACCTTGAGCTGCTCCTCGGGCGGCAGCACGGTCTGGGCGTTCTTGAGCGTGCAGACCGTGCCCAGCGGCGACATCTCGGTCATGCCCCAGGCGTGCAGCACCTCGACGCCGTAGGTGTCGTTGAAGGCATTGATCATGGCCGGCGGGCAGGCCGAGCCGCCAATGACGGTGCGTTTGAGCGTGGAGAAGCGCAGGTCGTTCTGCTGCATGTGGCCCAGCAGCATCTGCCACACGGTGGGCACACCGGCGGCCATGGTGACCTTCTCGCTCTCGATCAGGTCATAGACCGACTTGCCGTCCAGCGCCGGGCCCGGGAACACCAGCTTGCAGCCCACGGCCGCCGCCGAATACGGCAGGCCCCAGGCATTGACGTGGAACATCGGCACCACCGGCAGGATGCTGTCGCGGGCCGAGCAGCCCAGGGCGTCGGGCAGTGCCGCGCCGTACGCATGCAGCAACGTGGAGCGGTGCGAATACAGAGCGGCCTTGGGGTTGCCGGTGGTGCCGCTCGTGTAGCACATGCTGGAGGCGCTGTTCTCGTCGAACTCGGGCCAGTTGTAGGCGGCGTCGCTCTGGCCGCCGATCCAGGCCTCGTAGCTGGTCAGGCCGGGGATGCCGCTGTCGGCCGGCAGCTTGTCGGCGTCGCACAGGGCCACCCAGTGCTTGACCGTGGGGCACTTGGCCGCCACCGCCTGCACCAGCGGCAGGAAGGTCATGTCGAAGCACAGGGCGCTGTCTTCGGCATGGTTGACGATCCACACCAGCTGCTCCGGGTGCAGGCGCGGGTTGAGGGTGTGCAGCACGCGGCCGGTGCCGCTGACGCCGAAGTACAGCTCCAGGTGCCGGTAGCCGTTCCAGGCCAGCGTGGCCACGCGCGAGCCGAACGGCAGGCCGGTGGCGTCGATGGCACGGGCCACCTGGCGCGCGCGGCGGGCCACCTGGCCCCAGTTGCTGCGGTGGATGTCGCCTTCGACCCGGCGCGAGATGATCTCGCCGCTGGCGTGGTGACGCTCGGCGTGAACGATCAGGCCCGAGATCAGCAGCGGCTGGCTTTGCATTTGTCCCAGCATGGGGAAGTCTCCTGTTGGTGTCGGTAGGGGAAAGGTCGCCCGGTACCCCCGGGGGCTGGCGTGATCCTACCGTGCGAGAGGCCGCTTGCGCCCCGGGGCGGGGAAACCCTGTCACCGGCGTGTCTGGCGTCGGGCCGCACAATCCGGCCGATGAGCCTGCTTGCCGAAACGCCCCCGCACACCGCGCCGACCCTGGTCTGGCGCAACCACTTCGCCACCCTGGGCGAGGCCTTCTTCACCGACAACCCGCCCACCCCGCTGCCCGATCCGCGCTGGGTGGCCTGGTCGCCCTCGGTGGCGGCCGACCTTGGTCTGCCGGCCGGGTGGATGGACAGCACCGAGGCGGCCGAGGTGTTCACCGGCAACCGGCTGCTGCCGGGCAGCCGGCCGCTGGCCAGCGTGTACAGCGGCCACCAGTTCGGCCACTGGGCCGGCCAGCTCGGTGATGGCCGTGCCATCTGGCTGGGCGAGATCGACACCCCGACCGGCCCGCAGGAACTGCAGCTCAAGGGCGCCGGGCTCACGCCCTACTCCCGCATGGGTGACGGCCGCGCCGTGCTGCGCAGCTCCATCCGCGAGTTCCTGTGCAGCGAAGCCATGCACGGCCTGGGCATCCCCACCACCCGGGCGCTGGCCCTCACCGCCTCGCCCGCGCCGGTGGTGCGCGAGACCGTGGAAACCGCCGCCGTGGTCACGCGGGTGGCGCCCAGTTTCATCCGCTTCGGGCACTTCGAGCACTTCTCGGCGGCGGGCCGCATCGACGAGCTGCGCCGGCTGGCCGACTTCGTCATCGACCACCACTACCCGGCCTGCCGGCAGGGCGGCAACCCCTACGCGGCACTGCTGGAGGCGGTGAGCGCGCGCACCGCCGAACTGCTGGCCCAGTGGCAGGCGGTGGGCTTCTGCCACGGCGTGATGAACACCGACAACATGAGCATCCTGGGCCTGACCATCGACTACGGCCCGTTCCAGTTCCTGGACGCCTTCAACCCGGCCCACATCTGCAACCACAGCGACCACGGTGGCCGCTACGCCTACCACCGCCAGCCCAACATCGCCTACTGGAACCTGTTCTGCCTGGGGCAGGCGCTGCTGCCGCTCATGGACGACCAGCAGCAGGCGCTGGACGCGCTGGAGCCCTACAAGACCCTGTTCCCCGCCGCCCTGCAGCGCCGCATGGGCGCCAAGCTGGGGCTGGCCGAGGTGCAGCCCGGCGACGACACCCTGGTCGAAGACCTGATGCAGCTCATGGCGAAAGATGCGGTCGACTTCACCGTGCTGTTCCGCCGCCTCTCGCAGGCCGCCGACGGCCCGCTGGAACCGGTGCGCGACCTGTTCCTGCAGCGCGAAGCCTTCGATGCGTGGGCCACCCGGTGGCAGCAGCGCCTGCACGGCCAGCCCGGCTTCGACCCCGCCAGCACCCGGCAGCAGATGCTGCGCACCAACCCGCGCCTGGTGCTGCGCAACCACCTGGCCGAGATCGCCATCCGCCAGGCACGAACCGGCGACTTCGCCGAAGTGCAGCGCCTGCTGAAAGCTTTGCAGGCCCCGTTCGACGAACGACCTGGCGAAGACGATCTGGCCGCCCTGCCCCCGGACTGGGCCGCCGGCATCGAGATCAGCTGCTCATCCTGAGAACTTTTCGAGGCTTTCCATGAAACACCCCGACACCCCCGACTTCCCCGTCCAGCGGACCGACGCCGAATGGCGCGAGCTGCTCAGCGCCAAGGGCGCCGAGCCGGGCGCCTTCGAGATCACCCGCCGCGCCTACACCGAGCGGCCGTTCACCGGCAAGTACGAGCAGGTCTGGGCCGACGGCAGCTACCACTGCATCTGCTGCGGCAACCACCTGTTCGACGCCGGCACCAAGTTCGATGCCGGCTGCGGCTGGCCCAGCTTCTGGAAAGCCGTCCCCGGCGCCATCACCGAGCTGACCGACCGCAGCCACGGCATGGTGCGGGTGGAGACGGTGTGCAGCCAGTGCGGCGCCCACCTGGGCCATGTGTTCGAGGACGGCCCGGCTCCCACCGGCCTGCGTTACTGCATGAACTCGGCCTCCATCGACCACCAGCCCAAGGGCTGATGGCGGCAGCGGCCCGGTTCAGCGCATCGGGCTGCGCACCAGATTCATGATCTGACCGGCATCCAGCGTGGCTGCTTTCTCGCGGATCTGCGGCAGGTACTGGGCCTGCATCTGGCGTGCCGGACCCAGCAGGTCCTGGAAGGTGTCGCGCAGCAGCGCGGTGCTCATGGTGCGGCCACCCGCGTAGTAGCGCTTGGCCACCTGGCCCAGGGCATAGGTGGTGGCAAACGAAAACGCCATCCCGGTGGCGGCGCTGCCCACCCGCCCCACGGTGCGCCCGGCCGCCTTGCCGAGCAGGCCACCCAGCAGCTTGCGACCGAACTGCTCCAGGTACTGCGAGGTCATGCCCACGCCGGCAGCGGCCAGGAATTCCTTGATGTGGCCCTGGTCCAGCGACACCCCGTGGGCCTTGCCGATGGCGTGCACCATCTTGATCTGCAGCGGAATGATCGCCATCGAAGCCCACGACTGCGGCAGCAGTTCCAGCGCACCGTTGAGCAGCGCGTGGTTCAGGATGGTCTTGTCGAGCGCGGCATCGCGGCCGGCATCGACCGCGCTGGCCGGCCCCACCGGGGGCAGCGAAGCGGCCGGCGCCGCCACCGGCACCACCTCGCGGGCGGCCTGCACCAGCTCGGCTTCCTGGCGCTCGAACCCGGCCACCGCCTCGGCGGCCGGCACCAGCTGCTGCTTGAGATCGGACAAAAAGGCGGACTCGGCCGGGCTGCGCTGGCCGTCGGCCTCGCACACGCACACCGCCATCTCGTAGGCCAGCTGCCGGTGCGATGCGTCGCTCAGGCTGGCGACCGCATCGGCCAGACCGACCCGCTTGAGCAGCACGTCCTGGTACAGGCGGGCCAGGCCGGCGCCACCGGGTTCGTGCCCGAGCGACTCGGCGAGCTGGCGGATGGTCTTCCGCTCGCTGTCGGCCTTCTGGCCGTCGGCAAAGGCGGCCAGCAGGGCAATGGTCAGGATGGCTTGTTGTTCGCGGTCGGTCATTCGGTTCCTCCAGTGAATGCTCTTGTGGACTCCGGCGGCGCAGCGGCAGTTCCCGCCCAGGCGGGGGGATTGGCGCGCGGTCGATAATCGTGCCATGCGATTCCTCATCGACTTTTTCCCCATCGCCCTGTTCGTGGCCGCCTACAAATGGCAGGGCATCTATGTGGCCACCGGCGTGCTGATGGCTGCCACCGTGCTGCAGACCGGGCTCATCTACCTGATCGACCGCAAGCTCCAGACCCTGCACAAGGTCACCCTGGTGCTGGTGCTGGTGTTCGGGGCGCTGACCCTGTTCCTGCAGGACGAACGCTTCATCAAATGGAAGCCCACCGTGCTCTACGCCAGCATGGCCGTGGTGCTGGCCGCCGCGCTCTGGATCTGGAAGAAGAACTTCCTGCAGATCCTGCTGGGCAGCCAGCTGAACCTGCCGGCGCCGGTGTGGGCCCGGCTGACGGTGGCCTGGGTGGGTTACTTCCTGTTCATGGCCGCCATCAACGGCTGGGTCGCGGCCTACTACAGCACCGAAGACTGGGTGAACTTCAAGCTCTGGGGCTACATCTTCCCGGTGCTGTTCATCGTCGCCCAGGGCGTCTACATCGCCCGCCACCTCAAGGATGAAACGGCTGGCAAATCATGATTCAAGACATCACCGCCTCGGCCATCGAGGAACGTTTGCGCGAGACCCTGCATCCGACCCACCTGGAAGTGCTGGACGAGAGCGCGGCGCACGCCGGCCATGCGGGCTCCAACGGACGCGGTCAGGGCACCCATTTCAGGGTGCGGATCGACGCCCCGGCGTTCACCGGCCGCACCCGCGTGGCGCGTCATCGCCTTGTGTATGATGCCCTGCGCGACTTCACAGACGCAGGCCTGCACGCGCTGGCCATCGAGATTTCAACCCCGTAGGAACTCCATGAAACTGTCCTTGTCGGCCCTGACCGCGGCCGTGCTGATCTCCACCGCGACCGGGGCATTCGCCCAGAACGTTGCCATCGTCAACGGCAAGCCGGTGCCCACCTCGCGCATCGATGCGCTGGCCGCCCAGGTGGCCGCGGCTGGCCGCCCGGTGGACGACACGGTGCGCGCCCAGCTCAAGGAAGAAGTCATCCTGCGCGAGATCTTCATGCAGGAAGCCCAGAAGCGTGGCATCGCCGGCACCGAAGACTTCAAGACCCAGATGGAGCTCGCCCGCCAGACGCTCATGATCCGCGCGCTGTTCGCCGACTTCCAGAAGAAGAACCCGGTGAGCGACGCCGACGTCAAGGCCGAGTACGACAAGTTCGTGGCGGCCAACAGCGGCAAGGAATTCCGCGCCCGCCACATCTTGGTCGAGAAGGAAGACGAGGCCAAGGCCATCATTGCGTCCATCAAGGGCGGCGCCAAGTTCGAGGACATCGCCAAGAAGCAATCCAAGGACCCGGGCTCCGGCGCCAACGGCGGAGACCTCGACTGGGCCCCGGCGGCCAGCTACGTGCCCGAGTTCTCGCAGGCCATGCTCAAGCTGGGCAAGGGCCAGCTCTCGGAAGCCCCGGTGCAGACGCAGTTCGGCTGGCACGTGATCCGCGTCGACGACATCCGTGACGCCGAGCTGCCGAAGCTGGACGAGGTCAAGCCCCAGATCCTGCAGCAGCTGCAGGGCCAGAAGCTCAACGCCTTCCAGCAAGGCCTGCGCGAAAAAGCCAAGATCCAGTAAAAGCCTGCGGGCAACTCGCGGTTCAGCGGGGCACCGACCACAGGTCGGTGCCCCGTTTGCCTTTCATCCGGGACAATATCGGCGTGGATCCTGCCCCGCGCGGGCCCCGAACCCCGACATTCGACCTTCCATGCTGCCCCACCAGATCGAACTCCTCTCCCCGGCCCGCGACGCCGACATCGGCATCGAGGCCATCCACCACGGCGCCGATGCGGTCTACATCGGCGGGCCCTCGTTCGGGGCGCGCACCGCGGCCGACAACAGCGTTCAGGACATCGCCCGGCTGGTGCGCCATGCCCACCGCTTCGGCAGCCGCATCTTCGTCACCATGAACACCATCCTGCGGGACGACGAGCTGGAGCCGGCGCGCCAGCTGGCCTGGCAGCTGTTCGATGCCGGGGTGGACGCACTGATCATCCAGGACATGGGCCTGCTGGAGATCGACCTGCCGCCGATCCAGCTGCACGCCAGCACCCAGACCGACATCCGCACCCCCGAGAAAGCCCGGTTCCTGCAGGACGCCGGGCTGTCGCAGATCGTGCTGGCCCGCGAGCTCACGCTGCAGCAGATCGCCGACATCCGCGCCGCCACCGACCCCGAGCGCTGCACGCTGGAGTTCTTCATCCACGGTGCGCTGTGCGTGGCCTACAGCGGCCAGTGCTATGTGAGCCACGCGCACACCGGGCGCAGCGCCAACCGGGGCGACTGTTCGCAGGCCTGCCGCCTGCCCTACGAGGTGAAGGACAGCCAGGGCCGCATCGTGGCGCACGACAAGCATGTGCTGTCCATGAAGGACAACAACCAGAGCGACAACCTGCGCGAACTCATCGACGCCGGCGCGCGCAGCTTCAAGATCGAGGGCCGCTACAAGGACCTGGGCTATGTGAAAAACATCACCGCCCACTATCGCCGCCTGTTCGACGAGATCCTGGAAGAGCGGCCCGAGCTGGCCCGCGCCTCCAGCGGCCGCTGCAGCTTCAGCTTCACCCCCGACCCGGACCAGAACTTCAACCGCGAGTTCACCGACTACTTCGTGCAGGGCCGCAAGGAAGACATCGGCGCGTTCGACACGCCCAAGAACCCGGGCCGCCCCATCGCCTGGGTGACCCAGGTGGGCGACCGCTGGGTCGAGATCCAGACCGACGACCCGGCCACCGTCATCCACAACGGCGACGGCTTGTGTTACCTCGACCTGCACAAGGAGCTGGTGGGGCTGCAGATCAACCGCGCCGAAGCCGCCGGCAGCGAAGGCCGCTGGCGGGTGTTCCCCAAGGACGAGCTGGAGGGCCTGCGCCACCTCAAGCGCGGCACGGTGATCAACCGCAACCGCGACATGGCCTGGGTGCGCGGCCTGGACCGCAAGAGCGCGGACCGTCGCATCGGCGTGTGGATGAAGCTGTCCGAAGTGCCCGGCGGGCTGGGTCTCGACCTGACCGACGAGGACGGACACACCGGTTCGGCCACGCTGCAGGCCACCCTGGAGCCGGCCCGCGACGCGGCACAGGCCGACCACAAGCTGCGGGAAGCGCTGGGCCGACTGGGCGAAACCATCTTCGAGCCGATCGACATCGCGCTGGACCTCTCACAGCCCTGGTTCGTGCCGGCCTCGCTGCTCAACCCGCTGCGGCGCGACGCGGTGGCGGCCCTGGAAGCGGCCCGCGCGGCGGCGTGGACGCGCCTGCCCCGTGCGGTGCCGGTGGAGCCGCCGGTGCCTTACCCGGAAGACACCCTCACGTATCTTGCCAACGTCTACAACCACAAGGCCCGCGACTTCTACGCCCGCCACGGCGTGAAGGTGATCGCATCGGCCTACGAGAGCCACGAGGAAACCGGCGAGGTCAGCCTGATGATCACCAAGCACTGCGTGCGCTTCAGCCTGAGCCTGTGTCCCAAGCAGGCCAAGGGCGTGACCGGGGTGCAGGGCACGGTGAAGGCCGAGCCGATGACCATCACCCACGGCAACGAGAAGCTGACCCTGCGCTTCGACTGCAAGCCCTGCGAGATGCATGTGGTGGGCCAGCTCAAGGCCGGCGTGCCGCAGAGCGTGCGCGACATCGCACAGCAGACCGCCACCAGCCCGATCCGCTTCTACCGGACCCGGCCGGTCACCTCGGCCTGACACCCCGGCATGAAGCGACGCCGGCCACCGGGGGTCAGCTGTCCTCGCGGGCCTCGATCAGCAGCTGCCGGATGCGGCACCCCTTGACCTGCGCCACCGCACGGATGCGCAGGCCCTGCTCCGGGGCCAGTCGCACCTGCTGGTGGTAGTCGAGCCCGTCGGTCTGACCCGGGTTGCGGGTGTCCACCCGCCGGCACCACTGGCGCTTTCCGTCGAGTTCCAGCGACAGCTCGTGCCAGGCCCCCTGCGGTGCCGACGGCACATCCACCACCAGCGTCACATCCACCTCGAACACCCGGCTGCGTTCCAGCAGGCCGGGAATGTCGAGCACGGCCACCGAGTCCGGTCCGGCGTCGCGACGCCAATGCTCGGGCGGGGCGGCATCCGACCGTTTCATGCTCAGGCGGCTCGGGGACCGCGAAGGCGTTTGCCCAGCGACACCAGGCCCACCACCACCGCACCGGCGACCAGACCGGCCAGTCCTGCCAGCAGGCTGGACACCAGCACGCCCCAGCCGCCCAGGCTGGCGGCAAAGGCGTCGATGGCGTGGCCCACGGCCGGCACGCCGTGCACCAGGATGCCGCCGCCCACCAGGAACATGGCCGCGGTGCCCAGCACCGACAGCGCCTTCATGAGCCAGGGGGCGAACACCAGAATGCCGCGCCCCAGAGCGCGTTGCCACGCGGCTGTCTGGCGATCGAGGTACAGCCCCAGGTCATCGAGCTTGACGATGCCCGCCACCAGACCATAGACGCCCACCGTCATCAGCACCGAGATGGCCACCAGCACGCCCACCCGCTGGGCCATGCCGGCAGCGGCCACGGCGCCCAGCGAGATGACGATGATCTCGGCCGAGAGGATGAAGTCGGTGCGCACCGCGCCCTTGATCTTCTCTTTCTCGAACGCCACCAGGTCCACCTGCTCGTCCTGCACCGCGCGCACCAGCTCGGCGTGGTGGCGGGCCTCGTCATCGGCCGCGCCGGCCTGGAACTTGTGCAGCAGCTTCTCCGCTCCCTCGAAGCACAGGAACAGGCCACCCAGCATCAGCAGCGGGGTGATGAGCCACGGCAGGAAGGCACTGATGAGCAGCGCCGCCGGCACCAGGATCAGCTTGTTCACCGCCGAGCCCTTGGCCACCGCCCAGACCACCGGCAGTTCCCGATCGGCCTTCACGCCGGTGACCTGCTGGGCGTTCAGCGCGAGGTCGTCGCCCAGCACCCCCGCCGTCTTTTTGGCGGCGACCTTGGTCATGACCGAGACGTCGTCCAGCAGGGTGGCGATGTCGTCGATGAGGGCGAGCAGACTGGTTCCGGCCATGGTGAGAGGGTGTGATGGTTGCTGAAAGACGGCTCAGGCCGCCATGGGCGCGACTTCGTTCGCGATGCGATCGGCCAGCTCCTGCTCGGCGCGCTTGATCTCATAAGCGGTCTGCAGATTCATCCAGGTCTGGACATCACCGCCGAAATAGCGGACCAGGCGCATGGCCGTATCGACTGTGATGCCCCGGCGCTCAAGGACGATGTCGTTGATGCGGGAGGCCGGCACCTTGAGCGCCTGTGCCAGCGCATTGGCACTCATGCTCAGAGGCGCCAGGTACTCCTCGCGCAGGATCTCGCCCGGATGAACCGGCCTCATCCCGTTTTGAACGGTTCGTTTTGCCATGGTCTTGACCTCTCAGTGGTAGTCGACGATCTGCACGTCATGAACCCCATCGGAACGCCAGACGAAACAGACCCGGAACTGGTCGTTGATGCGGATGCTGTGCTGGCCGGCGCGGTCACCGCGCAAGGCCTCCAGCCGGTTGCCGGGGGGTACCCGCAAGGCCTCCAAGGTGGCCGCCGAGTCCAGCAGCTGCAGCTTGCGCTGAGCAATCGCAAGCAGCTGAGCCCAACGGCGCACCCGTTTTCCCTCGAACACCGCCGCCGTCTCGTTGTCTGCGAAAGAAACGATCATCGGATGGGGTTGCGGCAGAGGATATACCGTTTACCGGTAAACGGCAATGAGGCCATCGGATCGGATCAACCCACCCAGCGACGGGCGTTGCGCCACAGGCGCATCCAGCCGCTGAAGGCGGACGGGTCCTGGTCGGTCCAGCTCATCTGGATGTTGCGGAAGACGCGTTCGGGGTGCGGCATCATGGCCGTGAAGCGGCCATCGGCGGTGGTGACAGCCGTCAGGCCGCCCGGGCTGCCGTTGGGGTTGAACGGGTAGCGCTCGGTGGCCACGCCGTGGTGGTCCACGAAGCGCATGGCGCCGATCACCTCCGCCGGGTGGCCCCGGTGGCGAAAGTTCGCAAAGCCCTCGCCGTGCGCCACCGCGATCGGCAGGCGGGTGCCGGCCATGCCCTGCAGGAACAGGCTGGGCGATTCCAGCACCTCCACCAGCGACAGGCGTGCCTCGAAGCGCTCGCTCTGGTTGGTGGTGAAGCGCGGCCAGGCCTGCGCACCCGGAATGATGTCGGCCAGCTCGGCAAACATCTGGCAGCCGTTGCACACGCCCAGGCCGAAGGTGTCGGTACGGGCGAAGAAGGCCTTGAACTGGTCGGCCAGCGCGGCATTGAAGGTGATCGAGCGGGCCCAGCCGATGCCGGCGCCCAGCGTGTCGCCGTAGCTGAAGCCGCCGCAGGCCACCACGCCCTGGAAGTCGGCCAGCCTGGCGCGGCCGGACTGCAGGTCGGTCATGTGGACGTCGAAGGCGTCGAAGCCGGCCAGCGTGAAGGCGTGGGCCATCTCCACATGGGAGTTGACGCCCTGCTCGCGCAGGATGGCCACGCGCGGACGGGCCAGGTTCAGGAACGGCGCGGCCACGTCATCGGCCGGGTCGAAGCTGAGCTGGCTGTGCAGGCCCGGGTCGGTCGGGTCGCCGGCGGCGGCGTGCTCGGCGTCGGCACAGGCCGGGTTGTCGCGCTGCTGGTTGATCTTCCAGCTCACGCTGTCCCAGACCTGGTGCAGATCGCTCAGGCGGGCGCTGAACACCGCCTTGGTGTCGCGCCAGACTTGCAGTTCGCCCTTGCCGGCGTCCATCGGCGAGCTGGCCGGGCGGGTCTTGCCGATGAAGTGGCTGAACTTCGACAGGCCATGCTCGCGCAGCACCTGCATCACCTCGTTGCGTTCGGCGGTGCGCACCTGCAGCACCACGCCCAGCTCTTCGTTGAACAGGGCTCGCAGGGTGAGCTCCTCGCGGCGGGCGCTGACCTGCTTGCTCCAGTTCTTGGCGTCGCCCACCTCGGCACGGCTGTCGCTGATGCCGTCGCCTTCGGTGACCAGCAGATCCACGTTCAGGGCCACGCCCACCTGGCCGGCAAAGGCCATCTCGGCCACCGCCGCCAGCAGGCCGCCGTCGCTGCGGTCGTGGTAGGCCAGCAGGCGGCCCTGCGAGCGCAGGGCATTGACCGCATTCACCAGCGCGACCAGGTCCTGCGGGCTGTCCAGATCGGGGACTTCACCGCCCGGATGGCCCAGCACCTGCGCCAGGATGCTGCCGCCCATGCGGTGGCGGCCCTTGCCCAGGTCGACCAGCACCAGCGTGGTGTCGTCCAGGTTGCGGTCCAGCTGGGGCGTGAGCGTGCCGCGCACGTCGGGCAGGCTGGCAAAGGCGCTGACGATCAGGCTGACCGGCGCGGTCACCTTGCGGGTCTGGCCGTCGGCCTGCCACTGGGTGCGCATGGACAGGCTGTCCTTGCCGACCGGAATGGACACGCCCAGCGCCGGGCACAGTTCCATGCCCACCGCCTTGACGGTTTCATACAGCGCGGCGTCTTCGCCGGGCTCGCCGCAGGCCGCCATCCAGTTGGCCGACAGCTTCACACGCGGCAGCTCGATGGGCGCGGCCAGCAGGTTGGTGATGGCTTCCGCCACCGCCATGCGGCCGCTGGCGGCCGGGCTGGTGGCCGCCAGCGGGGTGCGCTCGCCCATGCTCATGGCCTCGCCGGCAAAGCCGGTGTGGTCGGCCAGGGTCACGGCGCAGTCGGCCACCGGCACCTGCCAGGGGCCGACCATCTGGTCGCGGTGGCTCAGACCACCCACGGTGCGGTCTCCGATGGTGACCAGGAAACGCTTCGAGGCCACCGTGGGGTGGCTCAGCACGTCGATGACCGCCTTCTGCAGATCGATGTCGGTCAGGTCCAGCGGCGGCGACTGGCGCGCCACGGTCTTCACGTCGCGGTGCATCTTGGGCGGCTTGCCCAGCAGGACCGACATCGGCATGTCGACCGGGCTCTCGGCACCCTCGTCCACCAGCTTCAGGTCGCGCTCTTCGGTCGCCACGCCCACCACCGCAAACGGGCAGCGCTCGCGTTCGCAGAAGGCGCGAAACACGTCCAGCGATTCGGGCGCAATCGCCAGCACATAGCGTTCCTGGCTCTCGTTGCACCAGATCTCCTTCGGGGCCAGGCCGCTTTCCTCCAGCGGCACAGCGCGCAGGTCGAAGCGGGCACCGCGACCGGCGTCGTTGGTGATCTCGGGAAAGGCGTTGGAGAGTCCGCCGGCGCCCACGTCGTGGATGGCCAGGATGGGGTTGCGCTCGCCCTGCTGCCAGCAGTGGTTGATGACCTCCTGCGCACGGCGCTCGATCTCCGGGTTGCCACGCTGCACCGAGTCGAAGTCGAGGTCGGCGGCGTTGGTGCCGGTGGCCATGGAGCTGGCGGCACCGCCGCCCATGCCGATCTTCATGCCCGGGCCGCCGAGCTGGACCAGCAGGGTGCCGGCCGGGAACTCGATCTTGCGGGTCTGCGTGGCGTCGATGCTGCCCAGACCCCCGGCGATCATGATGGGCTTGTGGTAGCCGCGCTGCACTCTGTCCACCTGCTGCTCGTACTCGCGGAAGTAGCCCAGCAGGTTGGGCCGGCCGAATTCGTTGTTGAAGGCAGCACCGCCCAGCGGGCCCTCGGTCATGATCTGCAGCGGGCTGGCGATGTGTTCGGGCTTGCCGCCGGGCTGGTCGCTCAGGCCGCCCCACAGGCGGCTGACGGTGAAGCCGGTCAGACCGGCCTTGGGCCGCGAGCCCCGGCCGGTGGCGCCCTCGTCGCGGATCTCGCCGCCGGCACCGGTGGAGGCCCCCGGGAAGGGCGAGATGGCGGTGGGGTGGTTGTGGGTCTCCACCTTCATCAGCACATGGTGGGTGGCGGCTTCCAGCTGGTAACGCGGCAGCTGCTGGCCGTCAAAACGCGCCACCAGCCGCTGCACCGCATGGCCTTCCATGACCGAGGCGTTGTCCGAATAGGCCACCACCGTGTGCTGCGGGCTGGTCTGGTGGGTGTGGCGGATCATGCCGAACAGGCTCTTGTCCTGCGGGGCGCCGTCGATGGTGAACTGGGCGTTGAAGATCTTGTGCCGGCAGTGCTCCGAATTGGCCTGCGCGAACATCATGAGCTCGACGTCGGTCGGGTTGCGGCCCAGGCCCTTGAAGGCGTCGAGCAGATAGTCGATCTCGTCGTCGGCCAGGGCCAGGCCCCAGGCGGTGTTGGCCTGCACCAGCGCGGCGCGGCCGCCACCCAGCACGTCCACATGCGCCATGGGCTCGGCCTGCAGCTCGGTGAACAGCGCGCGGGCCTGTTCGCGGTCGACCACCACCGCTTCGGTCATGCGGTCGTGCAGCACCTCGGCCACCGCCTCCAGCTGCTCGGGCTTGAGGCTGGCCTTGCCCAGCAGGCCGGATTTGAGGCCGACGCGGTACTCCACCACCCGCTCCACGCGGTGCAGCGTCAGGCCGCAGTTGCGGGCGATGTCGGTGGCCTTGGAAGCCCAGGGCGAGACGGTGCCCAGGCGCGGCATGACCAGCAGGGCCGGTGCTGCCTGCGTCTGCAGGGCCAGGTGCGCGTCGCTCACCGGTTCGCCGTAGGTCAGCAGCTCGGTCAGGCGCTGCAGGGTGGCGGCGTCGGGCTCGGCGTCGAAGCTGGCCAGGTGCACGAAGCGGGCGCTGAGGCTGGTGATCTTGTCGGAGACGGCCTGCAGACGGGGCAGGAGTTGCTGGACTTTGAAGTCGCTGACGGCATTGCCGCCGTCAAAAAAGCGCAGGTGCAGGGACACGTTGGGAGCCTGAGGTGCGTTGACCCACCGGGTGGGCGGAAAACCCGGGATTTTACCCGTCGCCCCCCGGTGGCAAGCCGCGCCGGACCCTGCAGATACGGGTGCCGGTGGGATAATCCGCCCCCATGAGCATCACCTACAAAGACGAGGCCGGCATCGCCGGCATGCGCACCGCCTGCCGGCTGGCCTCCGAGGTTCTGGACTACCTCACCCCGCTGATCCAGCCCGGGGTGACCACGCTGGAGATCGACCGGCTGGCCGCCGACTACATGAAGCAGCAGGGCACGGTGTCGGCCACCATCGGCTACCAGCCGCCGGGCTACCCGCCCTACCCGGGCCACCTCTGCACCTCGATCAACCATGTGGTGTGCCACGGCATCCCGAACGACAAGCCGCTGAAGAAGGGCGACATCCTCAACGTGGACGTGACCGTCATCAAGGACGGCTGGTTCGGCGACAACAGCCGCATGTACCTGGTGGGTGGCGAGGCCGCCGCTACCGTGCAGGCCCGCCGCCTGTGCCAGGTCACCTTCGAGGCCATGTGGAAGGGCATCGTGATGGTGCGTCCCGGCATCCGGCTGGGCGACATCGGCCACGCCATCCAGACCTACGCCGAATCCAACGGCTTCACCGTGGTGCGCGAGTTCTGCGGCCACGGCATCGGGCAGCGCTTCCACGAAGAGCCGCAGGTGCTGCACTACGGCCGCCCCGGCACCATGGAAGAGCTCAAGCCGGGCATGACCTTCACCATCGAACCCATGATCAACGCCGGCAAGCGCGACATCAAGGAAGCCGGCGATGGCTGGACCATCGTCACCCGCGACCGCTCCCTCTCGGCGCAGTGGGAACACACGGTGCTGGTCACGCCCACCGGCTACGAAGTGCTGACCCTGTCCGCCGGCAGCCCGGCCGCGCCCGCCTTTGTGGGCGAAGCCGCTGCGGCGGCCGCCTGAGGGGGGCCGCCGCATGGCACCGCTGGCGGAGCTGCGGCAGCGTTACCGCGACGACAAGGCCGAGCTGTTTGCCCAGCTCGGGGTGCAAGGTGCCTCGACCCGGGGTGTAGGCCGGGCCCTGCGCCAGCTGGCCCAGCTGACCGACCGCACATTGACCCAGCTTTGGGAACACGCCGGCTTCTCGGCCGACACCGCCCTGGTGGCCGTGGGCGGCTACGGCCGGGGTGAGCTGTTCCCCTACTCCGACATCGATGTCCTGGTGCTGCTGCCGGATGGTTGCCGCCCCGAGGAGGACGCCGCGCTCAAGGCCCGGCTGGAGGGCTTCATCGGCTCCTGCTGGGACGTCGGCCTGGAAATCGGCTCCAGCGTGCGCACCCTGGAGGAATGTGTGGCCGAGGCCGGCAAGGACGTCACGGTCCAGACCTCGCTGCTCGAATCGCGGCCGGTGGCCGGCAGCCGCAAGGCTTTCCGCTCGCTGGTGCAGCACCTCGGCGAAGCCATGGACCCGAAGGCCTTCTTCGTGGCCAAGACGCTGGAAATGCGCCAGCGCCACCACAAGTTCGAGAACACGCCCTACTCCCTGGAGCCCAACTGCAAGGAGTCGCCGGGTGGCCTGCGCGACCTGCAGATCATCCTGTGGGTGGCCAAGGCGGCCGGTCTGGGCCGCAGCTGGGACGAGCTGGCCCGGAAGGGTCTCGCCACGCCATTGGAGGCGCGGCAGATCAAGGCCAACGAGGCGCTGCTCAGCCTGATCCGCGCGCGGCTGCACCTGCTGGCCCGCCGCCGCGAGGACCGGCTGGTGTTCGACCTGCAGACCGCAGTGGCCGAATCCTTCGGGTTCAGCAACCAGACCCCACCGCCCGGCGAGGCCCGGCCGCGTGGCCTGCGCCGCGCCAGCGAAGGGCTGATGAAGCGCTACTACTGGGCGGCCAAGGCGGTCACCCAGCTCAACCAGATCCTGCTGCTCAACATCGAGGAGCGGCTGGCCAGCTCGGAACCCGGCGTGCAGCGCCTGAGGCCCATCAACGAGCGCTTCTTCGAGAAGGGCGGCATGCTGGAGGTGGCGAGCGACAACCTCTACCTGCAGCACCCCCACGCCATCCTGGAAACCTTCCACATCTACCAGACCACGGTGGGGGTGAAGGGGCTGTCGGCCCGCACGCTGCGCGCGCTCTACAACGCCCGCTCGGTCATGAACGGCAAGTTCCGGGCCGATCCGGTGAACCGGGAGCAGTTCCGCCGCATCCTGCAGGAGCCGCAGGGCATCACCCATGCGATGCGGCTGATGAACCAGACCTCGGTGCTGGGCCGCTACCTGTGGGTGTTCCGGAACATCGTCGGACAGATGCAGCACGACCTGTTCCATGTCTACACGGTCGACCAGCACATCCTGATGGTGCTGCGCAACGTGCGCCGCTTCTTCATTGCCGAGCATTCGCACGAATACCCGTTCTGCTCGCAGCTGGCCGCCGGCTGGGACAAGCCCTGGATCCTGTACGCCGCCGCGCTGTTCCACGACATTGCCAAGGGTCGGGGCGGCGACCATTCCGAGCTCGGTGCGCGCGACGTGCGGGCCTTCTGTCGCCAGCACGGCATCGAGCGCGAAGATGCCCGGCTGATCGAGTTCCTGGTGGGCGAACACCTCACCATGAGCCGGCTGGCCCAGAAGGAAGACCTGAGCGACCCGGACGTCATCAACGCCTTCGCCAAGCGGGTCGGCAACGAGCGCTACCTGACCGCGCTCTACCTGCTCACCGTGGCCGACATCCGCGGCACCAGCCCCAAGGTCTGGAACGCCTGGAAGGGCAAGCTGCTGGAAGACCTGTACCGCTACACCCTGCGGGCCCTCGGCGGCCGCGCCCCCGATGCCGGCGCCGAGGTGGAAGGCCGCAAACGCGAGGCCCTGCAGATGCTGGCCCTGCACGCCCTGCCCCACAACGCCCACAAGGGCCTGTGGGACACGCTGGACGTGAGCTACTTCATGCGCCACGAGGCCGACGACATCGCCTGGCACACCCGCATGCTCTCGCGCGAACTGGCCCGGCCGGAGCGCCAGACCGAAGAGGCGCGCCAGCGCAGCATCGTGCGGGCTCGGCTCTCGCCGGAAGGCGAAGGCCTGCAGGTGCTGGTGTACGCCCCGGACCAGCCCGACCTGTTCGCCCGCATCTGCGGCTATTTCGACATGGCCCACTTCAGCATCCTGGACGCGCGGGTGCACACCACCCAGACCGGCCATGCGCTGGACACCTTCCAGGTGGTGGTACCCGAGATGGCCGAGCACTACCGGGAGCTGACCGCCATGGTGGAAAACCGGCTGGCCAAGGTGATCGACGAACGAGGCCCGCTGCCGCCACCCACCCTGGGCCGGCTCTCGCGTCGGGTGAAGAACTTCCCGGTCACCCCCCGGGTGGACCTGCGCCCCGACGAAAAGGCCCAGCGCTGGCTGCTGTCGATTTCGGCCAGCGACCGGGCCGGGCTGCTGTACGGCATCACCCGGGTGCTGGCGCGGCACGACATCAGCGTGCAGCTGGCCAAGATCACCACGCTGGGCGAACGGGTGGAAGACACCTTCCTGATCAGCGGCGCGCCGCTGCAGGTGAACAAGCGGCAGATCGAGATCGAGACCGAACTGCTGGAAGCCCTGGCCGGTTGAAGCCCCCGGGCCCGCGCGAGCGGCGCCGACCTCAGCCCGGCCGGCTCCAGCCATGGAAGGCCGGTTCAGGTGGTGGCGCAGCTGGCGCTGGTCGGTGGATTGCATGGCGCATGGGTATGTGAAGACCGGAGGAAACCGACGGGTGCGGACAGATCAGCCGGGCGGCTCCTCCCTGTCGATGCCGGTGAGCAGCCGGCGGCGGTTCGGCCGCAGCTCTTCCACGCGGGCTCCGACCCAACGCTGGGCCTCCGGCAACGGCGTGTCGGGGTGCAGCGCTTCCATCAGGTCGACCAGGTCGCCGACCACCGTCTCCTGCCGCAGATGCATGCCCGGCTCCGGGAGCCGGCCCGCCAGGTCTGCCTGCAGGGCGGCCCATTCCTCACGTGCCTGGAACAGCAGCACCTGCGGCGTGAGCAGTTCGCGGGTGCATGCCAGGCGGATGAGCCTGCGTTCCTGTTTGCGCAGGAACGAAGACTCCAGGCCGACCATCAACCGGTTGCTGTTCAGCACCGCCTGCCCCAGCTCGGCACCGCTGCACGGCGGGCTGGTCTCCCGGGCCAGCTTGATCTGCAGCGACAGGCGCCGGTTCCGGCGGACCGAGCGCAAGGCGGTCCGGATGTCGTCCAGGCGGGAGCGCTGCCGCTCGACGTCGGCCAGCCAGTCGCTCAGCATGGGCCGGCACCGGCGCTTCCCCTCCACCGCGCGGTCGGGGGAGTGGCGCGACTCGGACAACAGCTGGTGCTCCCGGCCGGTGGGGGCGCCCTCCGACGGGGTGCCCTCCGATGACGGAGCGGCGGCATGGCCTTGAACGGCCGGAACAGGAACGGGAATGGGCCGGGAAGCAGGCAGCATGGGGGCACTCCAGCAGGTTGAACTGCCGGTTGGTGGCGCCGCCACGCGCCCGAATCCTCACAAACCCATGATGTCGGCTGAAGGGTCGGTGCCCGGTTCAGTCGTCGGCGGCATCGAGCCCGGGGAACAGCACCTCGGTGAAGCCGAAACGGCTGAAGTCGCGCACGCGCATCGGGTACAGCGTGCCCCACAGGTGGTCGCACTCGTGCTGCACCACCCGGGCATGGAAGCCTTCGGCCACCCGGTCGATGGGGCGGCCCAGCAGGTCGAAGCCGGTGTAGCGGATGCGCCGCCAGCGCGGAACCACACCGCGCAGCCCGGGCACCGACAGGCAGCCTTCCCAGCCCTCCTCTTCCTCGTCCGACAGCGGCGTGATGACCGGATTGACCAGCACGGTGCGGGGCACCACCGGCGCGTCGGGGTAGCGCGGGTTGGGCTGGTCGGCGCCAAAGATCACGACCTGCAGATCGACCCCGATCTGGGGTGCGGCCAGCCCGGCACCGTTGGCATGCGCCATGGTGTCGAGCAGGTCCTGCACCAGCGCGTGCAGTTCGGGGGTGTCGAAACGCTCGACCGGCCTGGCGTGGCGCAACAGGCGGGGGTCGCCCATTTTCAGGATGGCTTGAACACTCATGGCGGCTTGACTCGGGTACGGGAATTGGCGAAGTTTCGCCCATCACCGACACCCCTGGAGACCCCATGACCACTGTCCGCCCGAGCGCCGTCGCGTTGGCCGCCCTGCAAGCCACTCTGCTGGCCCTCACCCTGGGGCAAGGCGCCGCCCGGGCCCAGGGTGCCGGCATCTTCCAGGGGGCCGACCTGGCCCTGGGTCAGAAGCTGATGGCCGAGCACCAGTGCGCCACCTGCCATGCCCGCAAGGTGGGCGGGGACGGCAGCGCCATCTACCGCCCGGCCGGTCGCATCAACACCGCCGGCTACCTGCGCGGCATGGTGGAGCAGTGCAATTCGGAGCTGAACCTGCAGCTGTTCCCGGAAGAGGTCACGGCGATTGCGGCGGTCCTCAACCGCGACCACTACCGCTTCAAGTGAGGTCCGGGGCCTGCAGCAGGGCCAGCATGCCGGCCTCGTCGATCACCGCCACCCCCAGCTCGCGGGCCTTGTCGAGCTTGCTGCCGGCCTCTTCGCCGGCCACCACGTAGTCGGTCTTCTTGCTGACGGAGCCGGCCACCTTGGCCCCGGCGGCCTCCAGCATGGCCTTGGCGTCGTCGCGCTTGAGGGTGGGGAAGGTGCCGGTGAGCACGAAGGTCTTGCCCAGCAACGGCTGGGGCGTGTTCTGCGCGCCCTCGCCTTCGGGCCAGCTCACTCCGGCGGCGCGCAGCTGCTCCACCACCTCGCGGTTGTGGGGCTGGTCGAAGAAGGTGCGGATGCTCTGTGCCACCACCGGGCCGACATCGTTGACCTGCAGCAGCGCATCGACACTGGCGTCCATGATGCGGTCGATGCTGCCGAAATGGCGCGCCAGGTCCTTGGCGGTGGCCTCGCCCACATGCCGGATGCCCAGGCCGAACAGGAAGCGCGGCAGGGTGGTCTGCCGGCTCTTGTCCAGCGCGTCCAGCACGTTCTGCGCCGATTTGTCCGCCATGCGCTCCAGCGCGGCCAGTGCGGCGAAGCCCAGCCGGTACAGGTCCGGCAGGGTGTTGATGAGCCCGGCGTCCACCAGCTGCTCGACCAGCTTGTCGCCCAGGCCCTCGATATCCACTGCCCGGCGCTGCGCGTAATGCAGGATGGCCTGCTTGCGCTGGGCGGCGCAGAACAGGCCGCCGGTGCAACGGTGGTCCGCCTCGCCCTCCTCGCGCACCGCCGCGCTGCCGCAGACCGGGCAGCAGGCGGGCATGGTGAAGGGCTCGGGCTCGCCCTGGCGGCGCTCGGCCAGCACCGACACCACCTCGGGGATCACGTCGCCGGCGCGGCGCACCACCACCGCGTCGCCCACCCGCACATCCTTGCGGCTGGCTTCGAGTTCGTTGTGCAGCGTGGCGTTGGTGACGGTCACACCCCCCACGAACACCGGCGCCAGCTTGGCCACCGGGGTGAGCTTGCCGGTGCGGCCGACCTGCACGTCGATGGCCAGCACGGTGGTCACCTGTTCCTGGGCCGGGTACTTGTGGGCCACCGCCCAGCGCGGCTCGCGGGTGACGAAGCCGAGCCGCTGCTGCAACGCCAGATCGTTCACCTTGTAGACCACGCCGTCGATATCGAAGGGCAGCGCGTCGCGCTGCTCGCCGATGCGGCGGTGAAACGCCACCAGCTCGGCGGCCCCGCTGCACACCGTGGTCTGCCCGGCCACCGGGAAACCCCAGGCCTTGAGCTGCATCAGCGCGGCATGCTGGCTGCCGCCCAGGGCAGCCGGGTCGCTCAGCTCGCCCCAGCCGTAGGCAAAAAAACTCAGCGGCCGTTGTGCGGCCATGCCCGAGTCGAGCTGCCGCACCGCGCCGGCCGCGGCGTTGCGCGGGTTGACGAAGGTTTTTTCGCCCTTGGCGCCGGCCGCGATCTTGCCGCGCTGGCGTTCGTTCAGGGCTTCAAAATCGGCCCGGGCCATGTAGACCTCGCCGCGCACTTCCAGCACCGCCGGCACGCCGGCCGGCAGGCGCAGCGGAATCTGGCCGATGGTGCGGACGTTGTGGGTGACCTCTTCGCCGGTCTCGCCGTCGCCCCGGGTGGCGGCGCGCACCAGCACACCGTGCTCATAGCGCAGGCTCATGGCCAGGCCATCGAACTTCAGCTCGGCCACATAGACCACCGGCGGGTCGGCGTCGGTCAGGCCCAGTTCGCGCCGCACCCGGGCATCGAAGGCTTCGGCGCCGCTGGCCTCTGTGTCGGTCTCGGTCCGGATGCTGAGCATGGGCACCGCGTGGCGCACCGGAACCAGCTCTTTCAACACGGCGCCGCCGACCCGCTGCGTGGGCGAATCCGGGCTGAGCAGATCGGGCCGCGCCGCTTCGATGGCCTGCAGTTCGCGGAACAGCCGGTCGTACTCGGCGTCGGGGATCTCGGGGTCGTCCAGCGTGTAGTAGCGCCAGGCGTGGTGGTGCAGCTGCCGGTGCAGCTCGGCGACGCGCTGCGCCTGCACGTCGGCGGCTGCTCCGCCGCCGCCGGCGGCAGGTTCGTCGGCAAACAGGTCGGGCGTGTTCATCGGCTTCAGGAGAACAGGCGGCGGGCCTGGGGCGATCCGGCGGACAGGTCGCGGGCGTCGAGCGCGTCGTACAGGGCTTCCAGATCGGCGCCGATGCGGTCCATGGCGTCGTCGGTCAGGGCCTGACCGGCGTCGTCGCTCACCACACCGTCCATGGCCTGGGCCAGGGCCTGGGCCACCTGCCGCAACTGCACGAAGGGCTGCTCGCTGCGCGGCACGTGGGTCACCTCCAGCGACAGGGTCACCTCGCGCAGGGCGCTCTGCTCCGGGTCTTCGGCCATGGCCGCCTGGGGGTCGAAGGTCAGGCTGAGCACCGGCGCCTGGCCCGGCTGGCTGCCCGCCAGCACCATGCGGCCGGGCAGCGCACCGGCCACAAAACCCTGGCGGGCCGCGTTCTGGGCCACATAACCGGGGCTCCAGGCGGCACGGCGGGCGCGCAGGGTGAAGCCGAGCTGGGCGTCGTGGTCGCCGGCAAAGGCGTCGAGTTCACGCGCGCGGGCCACCTCGGCCCGCATCTCGGGGAATTCGACCGCAGCGGACAGCACATCCGCAAAGGCCTGGGTCTTGACCACGAACTCGGAAAACTCGATGTCGTTCAGCGCACCGGCGCGGTTGGCCAGCTGCACGCCGGCCTGCAGCTGCCGGTAGCGCTGCCCTGCGCGCGGCGGCTCCCAGTCGCCCATGGCGGTCAGGCCCTCGACGGCGAAAGGCTTGCTGCCCACCCGGCGGGTGGCCGGCAGGGCGGCCAGCACGGCATCGCCCGATACCTCGGTTTCGGGGGTGACCGGGGCGATCACGTCGATCAGGGCGTCCAGCCCCGGGCGGCGCTCCAGGGCCAGCGGCTCGCGGCGCAGGTCGGGCATGGACCCGTCGGCCGGTGCGCCGCCCGGCAACTGCTCGGCCAGGGCCGCCGGCACGGTGTCGGCCAGGTCGCCGTCGAGCACCGGGTCAATGCGGTCGGCCAGGGGGTCGAGCATGCGCTCCCCCACATCGGCCACCGGGTCGGTGGTGTCGGCGGCGGGCAGCGGCACCGGGCGCTCCCGCGCGGTGCGCGGCGCACTCTGGCGGGTGATCCAGGCGTTGTAGGCCACCACCGCCGCCAGCACCAGGCCGCCGATGATCGCCAGTCCGATTTGCAGATTGCTCATAAGGGTGTGTTTCAGCTGGCCTGAAGCATGCCGGCGGCCGACTCCATGTCGACCGCCACGATGCGCGAGACGCCCTGCTCCTGCATGGTCACGCCGATCAGCTGGCGGGCCATTTCCATGGCGATCTTGTTGTGGCTGATGAACAGGAACTGGGTGTCGCCGGACATGGCGGTGACCAGCCGGGCGTAGCGCTCGGTGTTGGCATCGTCCAGCGGGGCGTCCACCTCGTCGAGCAGGCAGAACGGTGCCGGGTTGAGCTGGAAGATGGCGAACACCAGCGCGATGGCGGTCAGCGCCTTCTCGCCGCCGGACAGCAGGTGGATGGTCTGGTTCTTCTTGCCCGGTGGCTGCGCCATGACCTGCACGCCGGCGTCCAGGATTTCCTCTCCCGTCATGACCAGCCGCGCATTGCCGCCGCCGAACAGCTCGGGGAACATCTTGCCGAAGTGCTGGTTGACCGTCTCGAAGGTGCTGCCCAGCAGGTCGCGGGTTTCGTTGTCGATCTTGCGGATGGCGTCTTCCAGCGTGGTCATGGCCTCGACCAGGTCGGCCGACTGGGCGTCCAGGAAGGTCTTGCGCTCGCGGGCGGCGGTGAGCTCGTCGAGCGCCGCCAGGTTGACCGCGCCCAGCGCCTGGATCTCGCGGTGCAGCCGGTCGATCTCGCTCTGCAGGCCGGTCAGGCGCACGTTGCCTTCGGTGATGCTCTGACCCACGGCCGCCAGGTCGGCCTGGGCTTCGTCGAGCAGCTGGCTGTACTGCTCCACGCCCAGCCGCGCGGCCTGCTCCTTGAGCTGGAAGTCGGTGATGCGGTGGCGCAGCGGCTCCAGTTCGCGTTCGAGCTGCAGGCGGCGCTCGTCGCTGGCGCGCAGCTTCAGGGTCAGGTCGTCGTACTGGCTGCGCAGGCTGGAGAGGGCCTGTTCGCGCTCCTGCTTGGCCTGCAGCGCGTTCTGCAGGCCGGCCTGGGCGGCGGCGTCGTTCAGGCGGGAGAGTTCGTCCCGGGCGCGCTGCTCTTCGTCGGCCAGCGACCGGGCCTGGCTGGCCGATGTCTCGAGCGAACGCTGCAGCTCACCCTGGCGGGCCTGCAGGCTGCGCAGCGCGAAGGTGGCCTCCTGGGCCTGCCGCTCCAGCGAGCGCTGCTGTTCGCGGGCCTGGTTGAGGGCGCGCTCGGCCTCGATCACCTTGTCGTCGAGCTGGGCGTGGCGCTCCTGGCTGTCGGCCAGCTGCATGTCCAGCTCCTCGAAGCGGGCCTCGGCGGTCACGCGCCGGTCCTGCAGCTCGTCGAGGGCGGCGTCGACCTCGGCCAGGTCGCGCCCGATCTGCTCGCTGCGAGCCCGGGTCTGCTCGGCGAGCTGGCTCAGGCGCAGGGTTTCGACCTGCAGTTCGTGGGCGCGGTTCTGCGCTTCGGCGGCCTCTCGGCGGGCCGACACCAGCCGCTGCGAGGCGTCGCTGCAGGCCGCTTCGGCCCGCACCAGCGCTGCGCGCGTCTGCTCGGCGATCAGTTGCTGGCCCTTCAGTGCCTTGTCCAGGTTCTCGATTTCCTGGGCCCGGGCCAGCAGGCCGGCCTGTTCGTTGTCCGGCGCATAAAAGCTCACGCTGTGCGCGGTGACCGCATGGCCGCTGGCCACATAGAGGGTCTGGCCGGGCTGCAGCTCGCTGCGGCGGGCCAGGGCTTCTTCCAGCGAGTCGGCCACCAGCGCGCCGGTCAGCCAGTCGGCCAGCAAAGCCTGCTGGCCGGCGTCGTTCAGGCGCAGCAGGCCGGCCAGCGGCTTGAAGCCGGTCGGCGCGGCGGCAGCAGGGGCGGCCGGCGGCGGGTTGTAGAAGGCCAGGCGCGTCGGCGGGGCATCGGCGGCAAACGCCCGCACCATGTCCAGGCGCGACACCTCCAGGGCGCCCAGCCGCTCCCGCAGCGCAGCCTCCAGCGCGTTTTCCCAGCCGGACTCGACATGGATGCGGCTCCACAGCGCCTGCAAGCCGTCCAGCCCGTGCCGGCTGAGCCAGGGCTTGAGCTTGCCGTCGGTGCGGACCTTGTCCTGCAGCGCCCGCAGGGCCTCGAGCCGGGCGCTCAGGTCGGCCAGCCGCGACGATTCGGTGTTGACCGCCTGCTGCGCGGTGCGGCGTTCGTCGTCGAGCTGGGGCACGCTGTCCTGCAGCTCCTGCAGGCGGGCGGCGGCCAGCTCGGCCTGTTCGCGGGCTTCGTCGTGCTGGGCCTGCAGTCCGCTCAGGCGGGCTTCGTCGGGGGCGGCCAGCGCGTTGCGGTCACCCAGCAGGCGCTCGCGGCGCTGGTTCAGGCCCCGGCTCTGCTCCTCGATGCTGCGCTGCTCGGCGGCCAGCACCTGGATCTGCTGCTGCACCTGGGCCACGCTGGCCCGCTGCTCGTTGGCCCGGTTCTGCGCCGCGCGCAATGCGTCTTCCAGCGACGGCAGCGCCCCGGCCTGGTCTTCGCCCTGGGCCGACAGCACCACCGACTGTTCCTCGGCCGCCACCAGCTGTTCGGCCATCTGCTCCAGCTCGGCCTGGGCGTCTTCGCTGCGGGTGCCCCAGGAGGCCATCTGCTCGCGCAGCTGCTGCAGGCGCTGCTCGACCCGCTGGCGGCCCTCCACCACGAAACGGATCTCGGCTTCCAGCTTGCCGACCTCGGCGCTGGCCTCGTACAGCTTGCCTTGGGCCTGGTTGACCTGGTCGCCGGCGGCGTAATGCGCCTGGCGGATGGTTTCCAGCTCGGACTCGATGCGGCGCAGGTCGGCGGTGCGCGACTCCAGGTCGTTCACCGCCTGGGCGGCGTCGGTGCGGATGCGGGCCTGGTCGGCCTCGGCCTCGCTGCGCTTGAGGAACCACAGCTGGTGCTGCTTGAGCGTGGCGCTGTCCTGCAGGGTGTGGTAGCGCGCCGCCACCTCGGCCTGCTTCTCCAGCTTGTCCAGGTTGGCATTGAGCTCACGCAGGATGTCTTCCACCCGGGTGAGGTTCTCGCGCGTGTCGTTGAGCCGGTTGGCGGTCTCGCGGCGCCGTTCCTTGTATTTGGAGACGCCGGCCGCTTCCTCCAGGAACAGGCGCAGTTCTTCGGGCTTGCTCTCGATGATGCGGCTGATGGTGCCCTGGCCGATGATGGCGTAGGCCCGGGGCCCGAGGCCAGTGCCCAGGAACACGTCCTGCACGTCGCGGCGGCGCACCGGCTGGTTGTTGATGTAGTAGCTGCTGTTGCCGTCGCGGGTCAGCACCCGCTTGACCGCGATCTCGGCGAACTGGCCCCACTGACCACCGGCCCGGTGGTCGCTGTTGTCGAACACCAGCTCCACGCTGGCCCGGCTGGCGGGCTTGCGGTTGTTGGTGCCGTTGAAGATGACGTCCTGCATGGACTCGCCGCGCAGCTCGGACGCCTTGGACTCGCCCAGCACCCAGCGCACCGCGTCCATGATGTTGGACTTGCCGCAGCCGTTCGGCCCGACCACGCCCACCAGCTGCCCGGGCAGCATGAAATTGGTGGGTTCGGCGAACGACTTGAAGCCGGACAGCTTGATGGAATTGAGGCGCACGGCAGCGGAGTGATGGACGGCAGCCGGAAATCATAACTGCCGGGTGAGGCCGGTCCGGCGGCCGGACCGACCGTGACGTATTCCACCCCACCGGCCAAAAATCGGCCCATCCCACGCCGGAGTCGGGCCGGAACCCGCCCGGGAGTTACACGAAGTCACATAATCGCGCCTCCTTCGGTTGCGTCTTGAACCGACCAGTTCAGAAATAGAACCTTGAGCATCACCACATGAACTCCGCTGTCACCACCGAATTCGACCTGGGCCTGGTCGCCCTGTCCTTCCTCTTTGCCGTGATCGGCTCCTTCGTCGCGCTGACCGCAGCCGGTCGGGTCAAGGCCCGTGACGGCCGCATCAGCCTGAGCAACCTGATCACGGTCGGCGTCGCCCTGGGCGGCATCGGCGTGTGGTCAATGCACTTCATCGGCATGCTGGCCCTGCAGATGGACGTCGGCAGCAGCTATTCCATGACCGAAACCTTCGCTTCGCTGGTGGTGGTGGTGGTGGCGGCATCGCTGGCGGTCCGCTATGCCGCGCACAACCCGGAAAGCCTGCCGCGCCTGGCCGTGGCCGGCACCGGGCTCGGCCTGAGCGTGGTGGTGATGCACTACATGGGCATGTTCGGCCTGAAGATCTACGGCTTCATTGACTGGAACTGGCTGCTGGTCGGCCTGTCGGTGGTGATCGCCGTGGTGGCCTCCACCGTGGCCCTGTGGCTGGCCTTCAACACCCCCACCCTGTCGCGCCGGGTGCTGGCCGCCGTGGCCATGGGCGTGGCGGTGTGCGCCATGCACTACACCGGCATGGCCGCTGCCGAGTTCATCTGCACCACCGACACCCGCTCGGCCATCCCGCAGGGCAGCGGTTTCATCAGCTCGTTCCGCCTGCCGTCGCTGGTGATCGTCACCACCGTGCTCATGACCGTGATGCTCTCGCTGGACCAGGGTTTCCAGTACCTGCGCCACCGCCAGACCAAGGCGATGGCACGGGCCCTGCAGGCCCGCGCCGCGGCAGCCCGCCGCGCCTGAACGGGGTATTTGGTCAGGCCCGATAATCCGGGCCCATGAATCCCAAGCTCTCCCGCCTGCAGCCCTACCCCTTCGAGCGGCTGCGGGCCCTGTTGGCCGGTGTCACACCCCCGGCCGGCATCCGCCCCATCAGCCTGGGCATCGGCGAACCCCGCCACCCGGCCCCCGAGTTCCTCAAACAGGCGCTGGCCGGTGCCCTGGGCCACGGCCTGTCCAGTTACCCGGCCACCGCCGGCGAGCCCGCGCTGCGGGAAGCCTGTGCCGGCTGGGTGCAGCGCCGCTACGGCGTGCAGCTGGACCCCGCCACCCAGGTACTGCCGGTGAACGGTTCCCGCGAGGCGCTGTTTGCCTTCGCCCAGACCGTGGTCGACCCGACCCGCGAAGGGGCGACCGTCGTCTTCCCCAATCCGTTCTACCAAATCTACGAGGGCGCGGCCTACCTCAGCGGCGCCGAGCCCTTCTATGTGCCGAGCGATCAGGCCCGCAACTTTGCCGCCGACTGGGACCGTGTGCCCGAAGCGACCTGGGCCCGCACCCAGCTGGTCTATGTGTGCTCGCCGGGCAACCCGGCCGGTGCGGTCATGCCGCTGTCGGAATGGGCGCGGCTGTTCGAGCTGAGCGACCGCCACGGCTTCGTGATCGCGTCGGACGAGTGCTACAGCGAGATCTATTTCCGCGACGAGCCGCCGCTGGGCGGGCTGGAAGCCGCGCAGCGACTGGGCCGCACCGATTTCCGCCGGCTCGTGGCCTTCACCAGCCTGTCCAAACGCAGCAATGTGCCGGGTCTGCGCAGCGGGTTCGTGGCCGGCGATGCGGCACTGCTCAAACCCTTCCTGCTCTACCGCACCTACCACGGCGGGGCCATGAGCCCGGTGGTGCAGGCCGCCAGCGTGGCCGCCTGGAACGACGAGGCGCATGTGGAGGACAACCGCCGCCAGTACCGCGAAAAGTTCGCGCAGGTCACGCCGCTGCTGGCCGAGGTGCTGGACGTGGCCCTGCCGGACGCTTCGTTCTACCTCTGGGCCGGCGTGCCGGCGCGCTGGGCCACCGCCGTGCCGGGCCTCGGTGCGGACGAAGCCTTCGCCCGCGAACTGCTCGCTCAATACAATGTGACGGTCTTGCCCGGCAGCTACCTGGCGCGTACGGCGCTGGGCGCCAACCCGGGTGCCGGCCGTGTGCGCATGGCGCTGGTGGCCGAGGCCGCCGAATGCCTGGA